>NZ_SMKG01000064.1 GCF_004348525.1 Micromonospora sp. 15K316
GGGGGCGGGGCGGGCCGGCGCCCGTCGACGTCGTGGGACGAGTTGCGCCGTTCCGACCGGCCGAGGTCGGCATCCCCGTTCGGGTGTTTCGCGCCCCTCGGGGTGAATGAATCGGAAACTGTCGGGGACGCCGAAAAGGCCGGCTCCCGACTCCGCGTAATCAATTCCTGACCATTGAGTTAGCACCCCTTCCTTTATGTGCGTTTGGTCACTCGCCGTAATACGGCCGCGCAGGACAGGCGTGTTTAATGGCGGCGGCCTGTGCCGTCCTGCGATTGGAGCGATCGATGCACAACCGGCCCGGGGATCGGCGCGAGCCCGCCCCTGATCACCGCCGCGGCCCCGGCCACCCCGGGGTGCAGGCCGGTGGGCGCGGACAGTGGGGGGACGGCGGCCACCCCACGGACGGCCGTCCCGGGCGGCAGGCCGATCGCCGCGGGCAGTGGGCGGACGACCGCTACCCGGGTGCCCCGGCCGAGGGGCACAGGCAGTGGCCGGACGGCGGCCACCACCCGGGGACGCAGGCCGGCCCTCCCGGACAGTGGCCACACGGCGGCCACCCCGGACCGCAACCCGGCCCCCGCGGACAGTGGCCGGACGGCGGCCACCGCGCGGACGGCAGTCCCGGGCGGCAGGCGGACCGCCGGGGGCAGTGGGTGGACGACCGCTACCCGGGCGGTGCGCAGGCCGGCGGACAGAGGCAGTGGCCCGACGGCGGGCACTCCGCAGCGCCGGCCGACCGGCGCGGACAGTGGCCGGACAGCCGCCGCCACGGGGCGCCCGCCGATCGTCGCGGACAGTGGCCGGACGGCGGTCACCCCGCAGTGCCGGCCGACCCGCGCGGGCAGTGGACGGACGGCGGCCGCCCCGGGACGCAGGCCGACGAGCGGACGGACGGCGGCATTCCGGAGCAGCGGACGGGCGGCCGGCGGCGGGGCGTGGACGCACCGGAGGAACCGAACCGCCGTGGCCACACTCGTCGCGGGGTGCTGGCTGCCGCGCTGGTGACGCTGGCCGGCGGCGGGTTGGTCGGCGGGGGCGCGATCTGGCGTCTCTCCGGTTCGGGCGACGGGTCCGGGTCGTCACCGGCCTCCGCCGCGTCGGCCGAGCCGACGCCCAGCCCGACGCCCGACTACCTCGGCCCGGCCCGAAAACGGGTCGAGGCGTATGTGCGGGCGACCAAGGGGCGCATCGCGGTGGCCGTCCAGGACCGGGTGACCGGGGTGAGCGTCACCGTCGGCACCCAGCGCTTCCAGACGGCCAGCATCATCAAGACCGACATCCTCGCCGCCGTGCTGTGGCACGCGCAGCAGGACGGGAGGAAGATCAGCAGCGCCGATCGCGAACGGGCCAAGAAGTCGATCACGTTGAGTGACAACGATGCGACCTCGGCGCTCTACGACCGGATCGACGGCAAGCCGGGGCTGACCGCGGCGAACCGCGCGTTCGGCATGAAGGAGACCGCGCCGAACGTGCGGTGGGGAATGACGCTCACCACCGCGGCCGACCAGATCCGCCTGCTCACCGCGCTCAGTGCCGACGACGGGCCGCTGACCGAGGCCGACCGCGCCTACCTCTTCGACCTGATGAGCAAGGTCCACGAGGAGCAGGACTGGGGGATCACCGCCGCCGCCGGGCCGGACACCACCGAGAGCTACGTCAAGAACGGCTGGGATCAGCTCGACGCCGAGAACGGCAAGTGGGAGATCAACAGCATCGGGCGGCTCGTCGAGCCGGAGCACGACTGGCTCATCGCCGTGCTCTCCAGCCAGCACACCAAGATGGAGACCGGAATCCGGATGGTGGAGAAGGTGGCCAAGTACGCCGTGGGTGAGCTGCGGAAGATTCCCCTGCCGTCCTGATCCGCAGTCGCGGCACATCCTGATCGTCGCGGTGGTCGCAGCCGGACGGCGCCAATTTTCTCCGGCATCCGGTAAATGGATCGGGGCGCTGATGCGTACACCAGGTGTGGAACGAGAACGGAAGGACTTCGCGGACTTCTACCAGCGCTCCCGGGACAGCTGCCTGCGCGCCGTACTCGCCGGAACGGGCGATCGCGCACTGGCCGAGGATCTGGTCGCTGAGGCGTTCGCGCGGGCCTGGGCCGCCTGGCAGAAGCTGAGCCGGCATCCGGCACCGGCGGCGTGGGTGGTGCGCACCGCCCTCAACCTCCGGGTGTCCTGGTGGCGGCGGCGCAGACGCGAGGTCGCCCTCGACGGCCACGACCGGGCGCAGCCCGCCGAGGACGATCTCGGCACGGACGACGCCCTGCTGACCGCCGTACGCCAGCTGCCCAAACGGCAGCGTGAGGTGGTCGTGCTGCGCATCTGGCTCGACCTGGACACCCAGGCCGTAGCCGACGTGCTGGGCATCTCCGCCCGAACCGTGGCCGTTCATCTTTCCCGTGCCACCGCAACCCTGCGGGCACAGATCGTGCTCGTGGCCAGCTAGGAGATCGGATGATGAACGAAGATGAGGTGCTGGACGCGGTGAAGCAGACCCTCTCCGACGTACGGATGGACCGCCCGGTCGAGGCGATCGAGCGGCGTGGCCGGGAGCGGCGGCGCAACCGCAGGCTCTTCGGCGTGGCCGCCGGTGGCGGCCTGGCGGCCGTGGCCGCGCTCGCGCTGGCCCTGCCGACGGCCGCCTCGCAGCCCGGCGCGACCCCGACCGACGCCGGCCCGGCCGCCGGCAGCAGTACGGCGGAGATGGAGCCGGCGGCGTTCACGCTGGCCCGGCAGGCGGACAGCACAGTGAAGCTGACCTTGAACTACAAGCAGCTGCTGGATCCCGCCGCCCTGAAGGGCGCGCTGGCCGACGCGGGTGTCCCCGCCGAGGTCAAGACCCACGCCATCTGCACGCCGGAGGGCAAGGAGCTGCCGCAGGCCGACCAGGTCTACCGGAACAAGCGGGTCGACTGGCCGGACGGGTCACCCAAGCAGTACGACGTGGTGATCGCGCCGGCGAACATGCCGAAGAACAGCCGGCTCTACTTCAGCGTCTTCTCCGTCCGGCCGGGCGAGGAGTACGCGAAGATCGCCAACTATCTGGTGTCGAACGACGACCCGATGCAGTGTCGCTCCGACAAGTGACTCCTGCCCGCGGCCGATGAACTGAACAGGGCGCGTCGACGCCGGTGAGTGGGCCCGCTCACCGGCGTCGGCCCGCCGGGCACACCCGATCGCGCGAGCGCAGGTTCAGGGCGCGGGCAGTTCGGGGCCGCGGTCGAGCACCGGGGCCAGCAGGTCGCCCGACTTCTCCACCCGCTTGAGCACCTCTTCCGTCGTGTACGGCTTCGACGCCGGCCGCTTCCCGGCCGCGCCCGCCTCGACCTCGTCCCAGGTCAGCGGAGTCGACACCGACGGCACCGGCTGAGCCCGCATCGAGTAGGGCGCGACGGTGGTCTTCGCCGCGTTGTTCTGGCTCCAGTCGATGAAAACCTTCCCGGGCCGCAGGTTCTTCGCCATCTTCGACACGACGATCTTCGGATGAGCCCGCTCCAGCTCCTGGGCGATCCGCTTCGCGTACGCCGACACGTCGTCGGACGACTGGGTGCCGGCGATCGGGCAGCAGAGCTGCATGCCCTTCTTCCCGGACGTCTTCGGGTAGCTGTCGATGCCGTCCTCAGCCAGCCGGTCGCGCATCGACAGGGCCACCTGGCAGCACTGTCTCAGCGCCGCCGGCGCCCCCGGGTCGAGGTCGACCACCATCATGTCCGGGTGCTCGCCAACCCTCCATTGTGGTGTGTGCAGCTCCAGCGCGGCGAGGTTGGCGAGCCAGACCAGGGTGGGCAGGTCGTCGGCGACCACGTAGTCGATCGTCTCCCGCCCCTTGCTCGACCCGGGCGCGGGCAGCGTCTCCGTACGCACCCAGCCGGGAGTGGCGGCCGGCGCGTTCTTCTCGAAGAACGAACCGCCCTCGACGCCGTTGGGGAAGCGGATGCGGGTCAACGCCCGGTCCCGCAGGTGCGGCAGGAGCACCGGGGCGATCCGGGTGTAGTAGTCGATCACCTCACCCTTGGTGAACCCGGCGGCCGGATAGAGCACCTTGTCCAGGTTGGAGAGCTCCAGCGCGCGCCCCTCGACGTCCACCCGGAACCGGTCAGCCGGCATCGTCGACCTCCTCGGCCGGCTTGTCCGGCCGGAGCCGGAGCACCCGCGGGAAGCGCAGCCGCCCGTCCGGGGTGCGCTGGCCGTACTTGACCTCCACCACGACCCGGGGTGTTACCCAGATCGCGCCGCGCGCATCCTCGCGGGGCACATCCCCGGCGAACGGGTTCTCCGCGGCGCGCAGCGGCTCCAGCTCGGCGAGGAGCTGCCGTTCCAGGGCGGCGCCGATCCCGCCGCCGACCCGTCCCCGGTAGGTGAGCCGGCCGTCCGGGCGCGGAACCCCGACGAGGAGGCCGCCGATCTTCCGCGCCCCCGGGCGCCAGCCGCCGACCACGAAGTCCCCGGTCACCTCCAGCTTGACCTTCACCCAGTCCGGCGAGCGCACCCCGGCCCGGTAGGTCGCGCCGAGCCGTTTGGCCATCACCCCCTCCAGGCCGTGCTCGCCGGCCGCCTCGTAGGTGGCGGGGCCGTCCGAGAAGACCGGCGGTACGGCCCAGCGGGCGCCGCCCAGGCCGAGGCCGTCCAGGGCCGCACGGCGGCGTTCGTACGGCCAGCCCGTCAGATCCTCACCGCCGTGGCGGAGCAGGTCGAAGATCATGTAGGTGACCGGCATGACCGCCGCCAGCCGGGCCGCCTTGTTCCGGTCCCGTACGTGCATCCGCTCCGCGAGCGCGGTGAACGAGGGCTGCCCCGTCTCGCCGAGCAGCACCACCTCACCGTCGAGCAGCGCGTCGTCCACCTGGTCGCCGAGCGTGGCCAGCTCCGGGTACGCCGCGGTGATCTCCACGCCGGAACGCGCGTAGAGGTGCTGCTCGTCGCCGGAGATGTCGGCGAGCGCGCGCACCCCGTCCCACTTGAACTCGTAGGCCCAACCGGCACCCACCGGGAGCTGCCCGGTCATCGCGAGCATCGGCTTCAGAGGCGCGCCGGGCACCTCCTGACTGTAGTTCGCGGCCGAAGTCCTCGCGCCCGCTTCGATCCTTTGCGATCCTGGGCTCTACCGGGGAGAGGAGCCGACATGCGGGCCATCTGGAAAGGAGCCGTCTCGTTCGGGCTGGTCTCGATCGCGGTGAGGCTCTACTCCGCCACGGAGGAGAAGGACATCCGCTTCCACCAGGTGCACCGGGAGGACGGCGGACGGATCAAGTACAAGCGCACCTGCTCGATCGACGGTGAGGAGGTCAGCTACGACGACATCGCCAAGGGGTACGACATCGGCGGCGGCGAGATGGTCATCCTCACCGACGAGGACTTCGCCGACCTGCCGCTGACCACGTCCCGGGCGATCGACGTGCTGGAGTTCGTCCCGGCCGAGCAGGTGGACCCGATCCTCTACAACAAGGCGTACTTCCTCGAGCCGGACGGCGCGGCCACCAAGCCGTACGTGCTGCTGCGGGACGCGCTGCTCGACTCGGAGCGGGTGGCCATCGTCAAGGTCGCGCTGCGTCAGCGGGAGCAGCTCGCCACGTTGCGGGTACGCGAGGGGGTGCTGCTGCTCAACACCATGCTCTGGCCGGACGAGGTACGCCGGCCCGACTTCGGTTTCCTGGACGAGGACCTCAAGGTCCGTCCCCCCGAGTTGGCGATGGCCAGCTCCCTGATCGACTCGATGACCGGCGACTTCGAGCCGGACGTGTTCACCGACGACTACCGGGCGGCGTTGCAGGAGGTCATCGACGCGAAGGTCGAGGGCCGGGAGGTGGTCCAGCCGGAGGAGGTCGAGGAGGCTCCCGCCGCGGCGGTGGACCTGATGGCCGCGCTGAAGGCCTCCGTGGAGCGGGCCCGCTCGGCGCGGGGCGAGCCGGCGGGCGGTCGGGGGGCCGGGGAGCCGACCCCGATCTCGGCGGCCCGCTCGGCACAGAAGAAGGCGGCGGAGAAGAAGGCCGCCAAGGCACCGGCGAAGAAGACCGCGGAGAAGAAGGCCGCGCCCAAGAAGACGGCGGCGAAGAAGGCCGCGCCGAAGAAGACGGCCGCGGCCGAGAAGAAGGCCGCCCCGAAGAAGGCCGCGGCCAAGAAGACCGGCCGCAAGACGGCCTGACCGGGCCCCTTCACGGCTCGGCGCGGGCCGCTCAGCGCTCGGTGCGGCCCAGCCTCCGCATCGGCGTGACCCGGATGATCACCCGCTGCTCGCCGGGCTGGCGGAACGGGTAGCTCTCCTGGCCGAGGTACTTCCTCGCCAGCCGGTCGAGGTGCTCTTCGGCGCCCTCCGTCACCAGCTCGGCCCTTCCCTTGACCCAGAGCGTGCGGAAGTCGTTCGCCCGGTCCGCCACCGAGATCGCCACCTCCGGGTTGCGTCGCAGGTTCTCGTACTTGGCCCGCCCTCTGATGGTGTTGATGAGGATGTGTTCACCGTCGGTGTCGACCCAGACGGGGGTGACGTGCGGGCTCCCGTCCTCCTCGATGGTGGCCACGTGTGCGAGCTGCGGCTCGGCCAGCAGGGCCAGGTCTTCGTCGGTGAGGATCGCCATGGTCGGAATCTACCGGCGGTCCCGCCGCCGAACCGGCCGTTCGGGCTTGCCTTGACGCCGACGGCGAGGTCTGGCGTGCAGCGCGACGCCAGCGGCCTGGCGGACTGGGCGGGGCGGTTTCGGGAGTGCCGGGGCAGGCACCGGAGGCCACCGGGCGGGTACCGTGTGCGTCGGCTGTCTCCCGGCACCGGTGCCGGCCACCCACCTCTTCCCAGGGAGTCGACGAGTGAGCGAGCGGACCCAGAACCGGTCGAAAACGGAGCGGCGGCTGGCCGCTCAGCTGGCCGCGCAGAAGGCGGCCGAGGCGAAGCGCCGCCGGCAGGCATGGCTCGGTGGCCTCGCCGCCCTCGCCGTGGTCGCGGTGCTGGTCACCGTCTTCGTGATCGTCGGCCAGGGCGGCGACGACGACGCCGCCCCGCAGGCCGACGCCTCCCCGTCCGCGACCGCCGCCGGCGGGCAGGCCCCGGCCAGTCCGGGCGCCCCGCAGCTGCCCGAGGGCGCGGACCCGGCGCTCAACACCGCGCCCAAGGTCACCGCCGGCAAGGGTGAGCTGACGAAGCTCGCCGTCACCCCGCTGATCAAGGGCACCGGCCCGGCGGTGAAGGCCGGCCAGACCATCACCACGAACTACGTGGGCGTGCTCTACAAGGACGGCAAGGAGTTCGACTCCTCGTGGAGCCGGGGCGAGCCGGCGAGCTTCCCGATCGGCGTCGGCCAGGTCATCCCGGGCTGGGACCAGGGGCTCGTCGGGGTCACCGTGGGCAGCCGGGTGCAGCTCGACATTCCCGCCGAGCTGGCGTACGGCAACGACGCCGCCAACGGGGTCTCCGGCCCGCTGCGCTTCGTGGTCGACATCCTCGCCGCCCAGTGATCGACCGGCGTACCGGTTCGTCCCGCTCCGTCACCTGATGGTGATGGAGTTGCCCACAGAGGGCTTCCAGCCCGTTACTCACCTCCAGTAGGTTCCGGGTCACCCTGGGCCGTCGCGGCCCGGGGTCGACCTCGGACGCGACGTGGAGGTGCACGTGACGACGCTGGACGGCCCCGGGCGGACCGCCCGACTCATGTGGCGGTACTACGAACCGGTGCACGCGGTGACGTACTTCCACCCGCGCGCCCGGGCCGCGTACGAGGCGGCCGGGCTGCGCGGGTACTGGCGGGGCTACTTCGCGGGCCGGGCCGCCCCGCTCGGCGCGGCCGACGCGGCCCCGGTGATCGCCGCCTTCTTCTCCTTCGCTCCGCCGATGGTGAGCCGGGCGTTGCCCGCCGTATGGCGGCTGGCGACCCCACAGGAGGCGTTGCGGGCCCGGCTCACCGGCGCGGTGCAGGCGCTGGCCGAGCTGACCTACGAGCTGCCCGAGACCCACCTGACCGAGGCCGCGGAGCTGCTGGAGGTGGCGGCCGGCGCGGTGGAGACCGGTGGCCGGGTGCTCGGCGCCGCCAACGCCGCCCTGCCCGCCGGCGAGTACCCGCTGGCCCGGCTCTGGCAGGCCGCGACGACGCTGCGGGAGCACCGGGGCGACGGGCACATCGCCGCCCTCGTCGCCGCCGACCTCGACCCGGTGGAGACGCTGGCCTGGCGGGTCGCGGTGGACATGCCCGCGCAGAACCTGCTCGGACGGGGCTGGACCGAGGAGCAGTGGCGGGCCGCCCGCGATCGGTTGGTCGAGCGGGGTTGGCTCACCCCGGACGGAGAGCCGACCGAGCGGGGCCACGCCGGTTTCCAGGCGGTCGAGGACGCCACCGACGCCGCGGCCTCCCGGCCCTGGCGGGCGCTCGGCGCGGACCGGGTCGACCGGCTGCGCGAGGTGCTGTACCCGGTCGCGCACGCCTGCCACTCGGTCCTGCCGCCGGACAACCCGATCGGGCTGCCGGCGTTGGCGGCCTGACCGCCCCCCCTTCTTACCCCTGCCGAGCTGGGCGCGCGGCTCCGGCCCGCCGGGCGGATCGCGCCGCCTCCGGCCCGCCGGGCGAGTCGGGCGGCCTCCCGGCGGATCGCACGGCCTCCGGCCCTTCGGCGGAAGCTCGGCAGCCGGGCTTGCCGGCGGACGGCGATCGGGCAGGATGGGGACGTGGTGGATGCGGTGATCTTCGACCTGGACGGCGTGATCGTGGACTCGGAGCCGGTCTGGGAGGAGGTCCGGCGGGCGTACGTGGCCACACACGGCGGCACCTGGCAGCCGGACAGCCAACGCCGGCTGATGGGGATGAGCACCGCCGAGTGGGCCGGTTACCTGAGCGGGGAACTGGGCGTCACCCGCACCGCGGAGCAGGTCGCCACCGAAGTGGTCGACGAGATGACCCGGCGCTACGCGGAGCGCGTACCGCTGATCGACGACGCCGACGAGGTGGTACGCCGGATCGCCGCGCGCTGGCCACTGGGGCTCGCGAGCTCCTCACCGACCCGGCTGATCGCCGCGACGCTCGCCGCGACGGGGCTGACCGACTCGTTCCGCACGACGCTCTCCACCGAGGAGACCGAGCGGGGCAAGCCGGCACCGGACGTCTACCTCGCCGTGGCGCGGCGGTTGGGCGTCGACCCGGCGCGCTGCGTCGCCGTGGAGGACTCGTCGAACGGGGTGCGTTCGGCGGCCGCCGCCGGGATGCGGGTGGTGGCGGTGCCGCACGGGTCGTACCCGCTGGACCCGGACGCGGCGCAGCTCGCCGCGGTGACGCTGCGGTCGGTCGATGAGCTGACACCCGAGGTGGTGGAGCGGCTGTCGTGAACCGCCGCCGCGGCACTGCCGACCACATACGGTCGGCATGAGGGCAGTGGTGCGGAAGGGACGAGAGGACGGCGATGAAGGCGATCGTGTACGAGCGCACCGGCGATCCGTCGGTGCTCCAACTGGTCGACCGGCCGGTGCCGGAGCCGGGGCCCGGTGAGGTCCTGGTGCGGCTGGCCGTCTCCGGGGTGAACCCGACCGACTGGAAGGCCCGCCGGACGGGGCCGTTGCCGGGCGGGTGGCAGATCCCCGGGCAGGACGGCGCGGGCGTGGTCGAGGCGGTCGGCGAGGGGGTGGACCAGCAGCTGATCGGCGAGCGGGTCTGGCTCTGGGAGGCCGCCTGGCGGCGACCGTGGGGCACCACCGCCGAGTACACAGTGGTGCCGGTCCGGCAGGCGGTGAGCCTGGGCTCCGCCTCGTTCGACCTGGGCGCGTGCCTCGGCATTCCGTTCCTCACCGCGCACCGGTGCCTGACCGTCGGCGAGTTCATGCCGCAGAAGCTGCACGCGGGCGCGCTCAGCGACCACACGGTGCTGGTGCAGGGCGGCGCGGGCGCGGTGGGCAACGCGGCGATCCAGCTCGCCCGCTGGGCCGACGCCTGCGTCATCGCGACGGTGAGCAGCCCGGAGAAGGCGCAACTCGCGGCGGCGGCCGGCGCCACCCATGTGATCAACTATCGCGAGCAGGACGTGGTCGAGGAGGTCCGCAAGATCGCCCCCGACGGGGTGCACACGATCGTCGAGGTCGCCCCCGCGACGAACGCGGCCACCGACGTGCAGGTGTTGCGCAGCGGCGGCGCGGTCTGCGTGTACGCCAACGACGGCGGCGACGAGGTCACCATCCCGATCCGCCCCTCGATGGCGCCGAACGCGCGCTGGCAGTTCGTGTTGGTCTACACCGAGCCGAAGGCGGCCAAGGCGCACGCGGTCCGCGACGTCTGCGCCGCCGTGGTGCAGGGCGCGATCCGGGTGGGCGAGGAGGCCGGGCTGCCGCTGCACCACCACCCGCTCGGCGCGGCTGCCGCCGCGCATCAGGCGGTGGAGAACTCGGTGGTCGGAAAGGTGCTGATCAGCACCAGCGAGCAGTGACGCCCCGCCACGCTCGGATTTCCCCGTCATCAGGACGTAGGCGAACAACTTTCGCAATAATGGCATTGCGGGTCGCCCCGCGTGGAACGGGCGGCCCCGGCGCGGTGCGAACGCCGGGGCCGCCCCTGGGGAGGAGAGTCTCTCCTCAGACAGGCGTCAGCCCGTGCGGAAACGTTACTGGGCACTCAACTCCCGTACGGTGAGTTCGCCCTCGGCGTACCGCGAACGGACGACCTTCTTGTCGAACTTGCCGACACTCGTCTTCGGCACCGCCTCGACGAACGCCCACCGCTCCGGCAGCTGCCAGCGCGCCACCGACGCGCCGAGGAACTCCCGCAGCTCCTCCGCGGTGACCGAGGCGCCCTCCCGGACCACCACCGTCGCCAACGGACGCTCGTCCCAGCGCTCGTCCGGCACCCCGACCACGCAGGCCTCCAGCACACTCGGGTGCGCCATCAGGGCGTTCTCCAACTCGACCGACGAGATCCACTCCCCGCCGGACTTGATGACGTCCTTCGCCCGGTCGGTGAGCGTGATGAAGCCGTCCGCCGAGAGCATCCCGACGTCGCCGGTGCGCAGCCAGCCGTCGCGGAACTTCTCCTCCTCCGGGGCGTCGTCGCCGACGTACCGCGCGGTCACCCACGGCCCGCGGACCTCCAGCTCACCCACGGACGTGCCGTCGGCGGGCATCTGCTCCCCGGACGGGCCGACGATGCGCGCCTGCACCCCGGCCGGGATCCGTCCCTGCGTGTAGCGGTAGCGCCAGGCCTCCTCCCCGGTCGCCCCGGCCGGCGGCCGGGAGACCGAGCCCAGGGGTGACATCTCGGTCATGCCCCAGGCGTGTACGACCTGGACGCCGTACCGCTCGGCGAAGGCGTGCATCAGCGCCGGGGGGCAGGCCGAGCCGCCGACGATCGCCTCCTTCAGCGAGGAGATGTCCACCTCGTGAGTGTCCAGATAGGCCAGCAGGTCGGTCCAGATCGTCGGCACCGCGCCCGCCAGGGTGGGCCGCTCGGCGGCGATCATCGCGGCGATCGGCTCGGCCTGGAGGAAGCGGTCCGGCATGATCAGCGACGCGCCGGAGAGGAACGCCGCGAACGGCAGCCCCCAGGACATCGCGTGGAACATGGGCACGATGGCCAGCTCCCGATCGGTCGGCCGGAGGCCGAACCCCTCCGGCATGCAGACCTGGAGCGTGTGCAGGTAGATCGAGCGGTGCGAGTACGCCACGCCCTTCGGGTTGCCCGTGGTTCCGGAGGTGTAGCAGAGCGCCGCCGCGTCCCGCTCGTCCACCTCGGGCCAGTCGTACGTGTCGGGACGCCCGGCGAGCAGGTCGTCCCAGCGGTGCACGGTGATCCGGTCGCCGGCCGCCTCGACGAGCGGCGCCGGATCGCCGCCGCCGACCACCACCACGTGGCGCACGGTGGTCATCGCTCCGATCGCCCGGGCCAGCAGCGGGATCAACGTGGTGTCGACCAGCAGCACCCGGTCCTCGGCGTGGTTGGCGATGTAGGCGACCTGGTCCGGGAAGAGGCGCAGGTTCAGCGTGTGCAGCACGGCGCCCATGCTCGGCACCGCGAAGTACGCGACCAGATGTTCGTTGTTGTTCCACATGAAGGTGGCGACGCGCTCGTCACCGGTCACACCGCACTCGGTGCGCAGCCCGTGGGCGAGCCGGGCGGCGGCCCGCCCGACCTCGGCGTACGTCATCCGGTTGGGCTCGGCGCCGGTCCACGTGACCACCTCGGCCGTGCCGTGCACGGTGGCGCCGTGGTCGAGGATCCGGGAGACCTGGAGGGGGGCGTCCATCATCGTGCTGCGCATGGGTGACAAATTAGTGTCGTCGGTCACATCTTGGGAACCCCGGAAAGCCGCCCGCACCGGGCCGCGACTCGTAGATTGTCCGGGTGAGCATCTCCTGGGCCGATTCTTACGTGGGGCAGCTGCGCGCCCTGGCCGGGGACCGGACGCTGATGTTCGTCGGGGCCCGCGCGGTGGTGCGGGACAACGCCGGGCGCGTGCTGCTGATCCGACGGTCCGACAACGGCCAGTGGGCGATGCCCGCCGGCGCGATGGAGCTCGGTGAGTCGATAGCCGACTGCGCGGTCCGCGAGGTGCGCGAGGAGACCGGGCTGCGCGCCCTGCGGGTGAGCGCGTTCGCCCTCTACACCGGCCCCGACCGTACGCACACCAACATGTACGGCCACACGTACCAGATCTTCACGACCGCGTTCCGGGTCGAGGAGTGGGACGGCAGCCTCTCCCGGGTGACCGACGAGACCACCGACGCCGCCTTCTTCCGCCGGGAGCAGTTCCCGGCGCCGCTCTCCGCCTCCGTCCTGGAGACCCTCGCCGACCTGGACGTCTTCGAGCAGACCAACCGCCTGATCCTCAAGTGACCGTGACGCCCCGGGCGCCCCGGCGCCCGGCCCGGTCGCGCCGGGGCGGGCCCGGGCCGAGGGTCAGATCATCGTCTGGGACTGCGCCTCCATCTCGGCGGCGGCCTGCTCCTTGGACTCCTTCGACAGCGGCTTGCCGCCGGCCGCCGGCGCCTTCCCGCCGAGTGGGTCGGCGCCGCCGGTGGCGCCCTCCGGGCCCGCGCCGCGTAGTTGCGCGTTCGGCATGGCCACCGTGACCAGCACGGCCACGATCGCGATCAGCCCGGCGGTCAGGAAGACCGGGTGCAGCGCGGCCACGAACGACTCCTGGATCGCGGCACGGACCGGGCCGGGCAGCGCCATGATGGTCGCCGGGTCGTTGATCGAGATGCTCGTCCCGCCGGCCGCCTCCGCGGCGGCGCGCTGGTCGGGGGGCAGCTGCGCGATCGCGCCGGGCAGTCGGCTGGCCAAGCCGGTGGCGAGCCCGGACGAGAGCACGGTGCCGAGGATGGCCACCCCGAACGAACCGCCGAGCGACCGGAAGAAGGTCGCCGAGGAGGTCCCCGCGCCCAGGTCCCGGACGGAGACCGCGTTCTGGACGGCGAGGATCAGCGACTGCATGCAGAGACCGAGCCCGACGCCGATCACCACCATGTAGAGGAAGGCCAGCCAGAGCGTGGTCGCCACGTGGAGCTGGGTGAAGAGCAGCATGCCGGCGACCAGCACCACCGAGCCGAGGACCGGGAACCACTTGTACCGCCCGATCCGGGTCATCGCCCGCCCGGTGAGGATCGAGGTGCCGATGATGCCGACCATCATCGGCAGCATCAGCAGACCGCTCGCGGTCGGCGAGGCGCCCTTGACGATCTGGAGGTAGAGCGGGATGAAGATGATGGACCCGAACATCACCAGGCCGATGACGAAGACGGCGGTGTTGGCCAGCGCGAACGTACGCAGCCGGAACAGCCGCAGCGGAAGGATCGGCTCGGCGACGCGGCGCTCCTGGAGCACGAAGAGCGCGCCGAGCACCGCCCCGGCCACGATCAGACCGATGATCACGCCCGAGCCCCAGGCGTACTCGTTGCCGCCCCAGCTCAGCGCCAGCAGCAGGGAGCTCACCCCGGCCACCAGCAGCGCCGCGCCGAGCCAGTCGACGCTGCGCTCCCGCTGCTCGAACGGGATCATCCGCATCACGTGGTAGCAGACCACGATGGCCACGAGGGCCAGCGGCACGTTGATGTAGAAGATCCACCGCCAGTTCGTCTCCGCGAAGTACCCGCCGACCAGCGGGCCGGCCACCGAGGCGATGCCGAAGACCGCGCCGAAGAGCCCCTGGTAGCGGCCGCGTTCCCGGGGCGAGAGCACGTCCGAGATCACGGTGAAGGCGAGTGTGATCAGGCCACCGGCGCCCAGTCCCTGCACACCCCGGGTGAGGATCAGCTGGGTCATGTTCTGCGACAGCCCGGCCAGCAGCGAACCGACCAGGAACGCGCCGATCGCGAAGAGGAAGACCGGACGGCGACCGTAGAGGTCGGAGATCTTGCCGTACAGCGGGGTCGACGCGGTCGAGGCGAGCAGGTACGCGGTGACCACCCACGAGTAGTGGTTGATACCGCCCAGCTCGCCGACGATCGTCGGCAGGGCCGTACCGACGATGGTCTGGTCGAGCGCCGCCAGCAGCATGCCGGTCATCAGGCCGACCATGAGCAGGCGGATCTGCCGACGATTCAGCACGACTGCGGCTTGCGCTTCGCTTGTCACCCGCCCTTCTTTCCCGGCAGGCGAGGAACATGCCCCGACCGGGAGATCTCGCCGTATCGATCATGAGGTTGCCGGCGCCCTCGACCGTCGAGAACGCCGCCAACCCGAGCTAGTGGCGGCCCTCGGCGAACTCTTCGACGATCTTCGCGCAGAAGGCGGGGAGGTCGTCGGGCCGGCGGCTGCTGACCAGGCCGTTGTCGGTCACGCACTCCTCGTCGACCCAGTCCGCGCCGGCGTTGGTGAGATCCGTACGCAGGCTCGGCCAGGAGGTGATCCGACGGCCCCGCACCACATCCGCCTCGATCAGCGTCCACGGCCCGTGGCAGATCACCCCGACCGGCTTGCCCGCGTCGAAGAACGCGCGCACGAAGCGGACCGCGTCGGAGTCGGTACGCAGGAAGTCCGGATTCGCCACCCCGCCCCGGCAGCACGAGCGCGTCGTAGCTGCCCGCGTCCGCGTCGGCCGCGGTGACGTCCACGTCGTAGGTCTTCGAATGGTCGAGGTGGTTGAAGGACTGGATCGAGCCCGGCTTCACCGAGACCAGCTCGGCGGTCGCGCCGGCGTTCTCCACCGCTTCGCGGGGCTGCACGTACTCGACCTCCTCCACCCCGTCGGCGGCGAGGAAGGCGATCCGCTTGCCCTGAAGTGTCGTCGCTGGCATCTGCTCACATCTCCTCTTCGAGGGGGTACGGGTGGTTCGTTCCCGGGACGCACGGTACGAAAACCCCAGCCCTCGTGACCGCCGCCACGGTGAGCAGCTCGAAGACGACCGGGTTTGACCCATCGGGCCGGGGGGATCCGCAACGACATGGCAGAAGGAGCAGCGGAACAGCGGCGGCTCGCCAGCGTGGTGGAGAGCTGGCAGGGACGCCCGGTTTTGGTGATCGGTGACGCCATGCTCGACGAGTGGCGGTTCGCGGAGTCCGACCGGCTCTGCCGGGAGGCTCCCGCGCCGGTGCTCACCCTGCGCCGCCGGATCTCCGCGGCGGGCGGAGCGGCGAACACCGCCGTCAACATCGCCGCGCTCGGCGGCCGCGCGCTGCTGGTCGCCCCGGTCGGCGCCGACGTGGCCGGCGACGAACTGCACGACTGCCTGGACCGGGCCGGAGTCTGGGACCGTACGGTCAACCAGCCGGGCCGGCCCACCCCGTTGAAGCGGCGGATGCTGGCCGGCAACCAGATCCTGCTCCGCGAGGACTCCGGCGAGCCGGACGACCCGCTGGACCCGGACGGGGTGCAGCGGCTGCTCACCGCCCTGGACTGCGCCACCGAGGAGCTGCGCGCCGTCGCCGGCGGGGAAGCCCCCACCATGGTGGTCTGCGACTACGGGCTCGGCGCGCTGCCCGCGCCGGTACGTGCCTGGCTGGTCGCCAACCGGGAGCGCTACGCCACCGTGGCGCTGGACGCGCACGACCTCGCCGACTGGCGAGGTCTCGCCCCGACCGTCGTGACCCCGAGCTTCGCCGAGGCGACCCGCCTGCTGGCCCGGGCGGCCCGGCGGAGCGCCGGCACCGAGCTGCACCTCGACCACCCGGACGGCGATCCGGCCGACGGCCCGTCCGAGCTGACCGTCGGCGCCGCGCCGGGCGACCGTACGACCCGGGCGGAGGACTCCCCGGCGGCCCGGACGAGCACCGGCCCGTCCGGCCCCGACCCGGCGGGCACCGGCCCCACCGGCGAGCCCACCCCCGGTGAAGGTCGGGTGGCGATGACCGGCGACGGGCTCAGCGTGACGGCCACCGGCGTCACCGTGAACACGGCCGCCGGCGACGGCGTCGACCGCGCCGTGCTGGCCGAGTCGCGCCTGGCCGAGCTGCACGCGCACACCGGCGCGGACGTGGTCGCGGTGACCCTGGACACCGAGGGCGCGGTGGTCGGCGCGGCCGACGGCGAGCGGCGACGCAGCCACAGCACCCCCGTCCCGGCCAGCCACGCGGTCGGCGCCGGGGACGCCTACCTGGCCGCGATGACCCTGGCCCTGGCGGCCGGCGCGCCGCTCTCGACCGCCGCCCAGCTCGCCCAGCTCACCGCCACCATCACCGTCTCGGACACCGGGACCTGCGTCTGCCGCCGCGAGGACCTGCTCGCCGCGCTCGACCAGCCGGTACGCGACTCCGCGCACCCGGTGGTGGTCGACGGGGGCGAGCTGACGGCCATCGTGGACGCGCAACGCGACGCCGGCCGGTCCGTGGTCTTCACCAACGGCTGCTTCGACGTGCTGCACCGGGGTCACGTCCGCTACCTGGAACAGGCCCGCGCCCTCGGTGACCTGCTGATCGTGGCGGTGAACTCCGACGAGAGCGTGCGGCGGCTCAAGGGGCCGGACCGCCCGGTGAACCCGGTCGAGGACCGCGCCGCGCTGCTCGCCGCCCTCTCCTGTGTCGACCACGTGGTGGTCTTCGAGGAGGACTCGCCGGCCGCCCTGATCGAGGTGGTCCGCCCGGACGTGTACGTCAAGGGCGGCGACTACCCGCCGGAGATGGTGCCGGAGGCGCCACTGGTCCGCCGGCTGGGCGGGCAGGTCCGCACCCTCGGCTACGTACCGGACCGCTCCACCTCGCGGATCATCGAACGGATCCGTACGCACGGCCAGGAGCGGGAGACCGGCCCGTCGATGTCCAGCAAGCCGTCGTGAACCGGCCGCTCGATCCGGGCACTCCGGAGCAGTTCCGCGCCGACCGGTTGGTCGACGTGCTGATCCCGACCCGCAACCGCCCCGCCGAGCTGGCGGTCACCCTCTCCGGGCTGGCCGCCCAGGAGGGGGTGCCCGGGTTCGGGGTGGTGGTGAGCGACCAGTCCGACGGGGAGCCGGCGTACGCCCATCCGGCGACCGCGACCATGGTCCGGGCGCTTCGTCACCGGGGTCACCCGGTGCTGCTCACCCGCCGGCTGCCGCGCCGTGGGCTGGCCGAGCACCGGGCGTACCTGCTCGCCGCCTCGACGGCCCGGTACGTGCTCTGCCTCGACGACGACGTCTGGCTGGAACCGGGGACGCTGCGCCGGCTGGTGACCGTGCTGACCGAGCTCGGCTGCGGGTTCGTGGGCAACGCCGTGCACGGTCTCTCCTACCTGGACGACGTACGGCCGGAGACGCACCGGCACTACCAGGAGTGGGGCGGCAGGCCGGTGCCGGAGCGGATCCGTCCGGGCACGCCGGAGTGGGACCGGGCGCGGATCCACTCGGCGGCGAACCTGCTGCACGTCACGGAGGAGCTGGCCCTGCCGCCCGGGGCGTGGCGCGCCTACAAGGTCTCCTGGATCGGCGGGTGCGTCCTGTACGACCGGGCGAAGCTGGTCGACTCGGGCGGCTTCGACTTCTGGCGGCGGGTGCAGGAGAAGCACCAGGGCGAGGACGTCGCCGCCCAGCTCGCCGTGCTGGCGCGGCACGGGGGCGCGGGGGTGCTGCCCAGCGGGGCGTACCACCTGGAGTCGCCGACCACCGTCACCGAACGGGACGTCGAGGCGTGGGAGGTCGTCCTCGCCGAGGAGGACGCCACGCAGCCGGCCTGAACCGCACGTCTCAGTGGTCGAGCAGCTCGTGGGCGGCCTCGAGCACCTCGGCCACCGGCACGTCGGTCACGAACGAGTCCCGGTGCGGGCACCCGTCGTCGCCGGGGCGGTGCGGGTAGATGTCGGTCGTGCAGTCCATGCCGCAGACCGGGCAGCGCACCGTCCAGGAGATGATCGGCCGGTGCCGGCCGCGCAGCGGCGTCGCGGTGTTGATCAGGTTGCCGACCCAGAAGATGCCGACGGTCGGGGTGCCGACCGCGGCGGCCAGGTGCAGTGGCCCGGTGTCGTTCGAGACGACCAGCGCGCACTCCGCGTAGCAGCCGGCCAGCCCGCCGAGGCTGAGTGTGCCGACCTGCGGCCGGACCGGCGCCCCGGCCGCCGTGACCACCCGATCCACCACCTCCCGCTCCGCCGGTGTGCCGGTGACCAGCACCTCGTACCCCGCGCCGACCAGGTCCCGAGCCACCTCGGCGAAGCGTTCGGCAGGCCAGCGTCGCCGGGTGTCGGTCGCGCCCGGGTGCAGCGCCACCCGGGGTTGCCCGGCCGGGCCGAGCACCGCGGCGGCCTCGTCCCGGTCCGCCTCGGTGACCGCGAGCGTCGGCACGATCGTCGTCGCGGGCGCGCCGACGAGCGCCGCCACCTCCAGGTAACGGATCACCTCGTGCTGGTAGTAGACGTACCGGATCCAGCGGTCCAGCGGCGGCGCGGTCTCGGTGCGCAGCCCGGCCGTCACCCGAGCCCCGAGCGCGCTGATCAGCGGGTTGGAGTTCGCCCCACCGCCGTGCAGCTGCAACGCCAGGTCGAAGCGTTCCGCGCGGGCGGCCGCGAGGAATTCGTCAGTCGTCGCCGGCTCCTCGTCCGGCTCGGGCCGGCGGATGCCGTCCGCGGGCGGCACCACCAGCACCCGGTCCACCGGGCCCGGCCGGTCGCGCCAGAGCTTCACGTGCCACGGCGCGCCGAGCAGCACGATCTCCGCCTCCGGGTAGGCGGCCCGCAGCGCGTCCAGCGCCGGCAGTACGAAGATGAAGTCGCCGAGCGCGTTCGCGCGCAGCACGGCGATCCGTTCGACCTCGGGTACACGCTCGGCGACCGGGCCGAGCAGGGACGGGGCGACCACGCGGATCGCTACGGCCGGTCGATCTCGCCGGCGGCGGTGTCCGGGCGGTGCAGCTCCCGGTCCGCGGCGGGATCGCCCGGCGCCGGGGTACGGCTGCCGAGCGGGCCGGTACGCGGCCCGGCCCGGCCGACGGTGATGGTGCGCGGTGCGGGTCGAGCGGATCGCGGCAGGTGGACCCGGAGCAGCCCGTGATCCATCACCGCGTCGATGGTGTCCGGGTCGACGCGGCTCGGCAGCTCCACGCGGTACTCGAAGCCGCGGGTCTCGAAGCCGCCGGGAATGCCCTGCTCGGCGTTGACCTCCGCCTCGGAGCGCGCCCGTACGCACAGGTCGCGATCGTCCAGCTCGACGGCCACCTCCTCCGGCGCCACCCCGGGCAGCCGGACGATGACCTCCCAGCCGTCGGGCACCTCGGTCAGCTCCACCTCCGGCGGACCGGACCGGCCGCTGACCAACCGGCGCAGCTCGGCGCGGAGCGACTGGAGCTCACCCATCGGGTCCCAGCCCTGCTGCCGGCCGCGCCAGCGGCCCAGCCCGCCACCCTGGTCGCTCATGCCGTGCTCTCCCTCCGGTCGACCCGTGCCGGGGTCACCCCTCGGATCCGCGCGTCGCGTGACGCGGTACCCGGGGCCGCAGGCGGCAAACCTCGGGCCGTGCGGCCGTACGCTGTCCGGCACGGGCCGCAGCGTGGCGGCTCCACCCACTCGGCCCCGGGAGGACATGTGACGGTGGAGATCACGTCGGCGGAGGAGCTACGCGAGCTGCTCGGCGAGCCGACCGCGCAGGCGGCCGGGAAGGAGCGTGTCCGGCTGCACGATCTGGACCGGCAGTGGCTGGCCGCGTCCTCGTTCTGTCTGGTTGCGACGGCCGGCGCGGACGGCAGCTGCGACGTCTCGCCGAAAGGTGACCCGCCGGGCTTCGCGCTGGTGCTCGACGACACGACGATCGCGCTGCCGGAGCGGCCGGGCAACCGGCGGGCGGACGGTTACCGCAACATCCTGGAGAACCCCCACGTCGGGCTGCTCTTCATGATCCCGGGGCGCACCGACACGCTGCGGATCAACGGGCGCGCCCGGCTGGTCCGGGACGCGCCCTGGTTCGAGGAGATGACCGTCAAGGGTCACCGCCCCGCTCTCGCCGTGCTGGTGGAGATCGAGCAGATCTTCTACCACTGCCCGAAGGCGTTCCACCGTTCGCAGCTCTGGAAGCCGGAGACGTGGCAGCCGGAGGCGCTGCCCTCGCGGGCCCGCCTGGTGAAGGAGCTGGAGGCGCCGGAGAAGGACCTCGCGGAGCTGGAGCGCCACTACGGCCCGGACTACGTGCGGAAGCTCTACGCCTGACCTTGTGCCGCGGTCCGCGGTGATGCCGCGCACGCTCTTGCTAAAGACATCTTTAGAAAGATAGCTTTAGCGTATGTCGCTGTCCCGGACGAAGCTGACCGACCCGAAGGCCCTGCGGGGGTACGCGCACCCGCTGCGGATGGCCCTGCTCGGGCTGCTCCGCGCCCACGGCCCGATGACCGCCACCCAGGCCGCCGAGCAGCTCGGCGAGAGCGTGCCCAGCTGCTCGTTCCACCTCCGCCAGCTCGCCAAGTACGGCCTCGCCGAGCGGGCACCGGGAGCGGATGCCCGGGAACGCCCCTGGCGGGCCACGGCGTTCGCCACCTCCTGGGACGACGACTCCGACGATCCGCAGGTACGTGCCGCCACCGACGAGTTGAACGCGGCCCAACTCGCGCTCTACACCCGCCGCGCCGAGGAGTTCCTCGCCCGACGGGCCGACGAATCCGCAGCCTGGCGAGCCGTCACCGGCTTCAGCGACCAGTCGCTCTACCTGACCGCCGACGAGCTGGCCGAGCTGCAGCGCCGGCTCGACGCGGTGCTCGCCGAGTACGACGAGCGGATCCTCGACCCGTCCCGGCGGCCGGCCGGGGCGCGCCGGCTCAGCCTGATCCAGCTCGCGGTGCTCTCGCCCTCGCCGACCGACGGCGCGCTGACCACCGCGGCGGAGCCCTCCGCGGACGCGCCCGAGGCGCCGGACGGTGCCCGGTGAACGGCGACCCGCCCGCCGCCCCGGGCGGTGTGCCGACCCTTGCCACGACCACCGGCGGCCCGTCCGGCACCGCGCCAAGCAGCGGCCCCACCGACACCGCGCCGAACGGCAGCCCGACCGGGGCCCGGGTGATCGGCGGCCCGACCGGCAGCGGCGCCGACGGCCCGATCCGCCGCGTCCGGCGCCCCCGGCTGCCCCGGCTGCCCCGGCTGCTGCGCGAACGGATGTTCCGCCGGTACTGGTCGGCGCAGACGGTGTCGTACTTCGGCGACGAGATCTCCACGCTGGCGCTGCCGCTGCTCGCCGTGCTCATCACCGACGCCGGGCCGACGCAGATGGGCTACCTGACCGCGGCCGCGCTGGCGCCGAACCTCTTCTTCTCCCTGCTCGCCGGGGCGTGGGTGGACCGGCTCACGCACAAGCGGCGCCTCATGGTCCTCAGTGACGTCGGCCGGGCGGGGCTGCTCGCCACGGTCCCCGCCGCCTACCTGCTCGACGTGCTCACAGTGACCCAGCTCTACGTCGTGGCGTTCGCGGTGGGCACCCTCGCGGTCCTCTTCGAGGTCGCCCGCGGGCCGCTCTTCGTCTCCCTCGTGGAGCGTCGGGACTACGTCGAGGCGAACACCCTGATCAACGGCAGCCGGGCGCTCTCCCTGGTCGCCGGGCCCAGCATCGGCGGTCTGCTGGTGCAACTGCTCACCGCGCCGATCGCGCTGCTCGCCGACGCGCTCTCGTACGTCTGGTCCGCGTACTTCCTGGGCCGGATGCGGACGACGGAGCCGGCGCCGGCCCGCGGCGGTGGCCTGGGGATCGTCGCCGGCCTGCGGTTCATCGCCGGGACGCCGATGATGCGGGCGATCGTGCTCGGCACCACCACTGTCAACCTGTTCAACTTCATGTTCGCCGCGCTCTTCGTGCTCTACGCCACCCGCGACCTGCACCTCTCACCCGGCCTGCTCGGCACGGTGCTCGGCGCGGGCGCGGTGGGTGGCCTCTTCGGCGCCGCGGTCACCGGCCGGCTGACCCGCCGCCTCGGCATCGGGCCGGCGCTGGTGACCGGCTTCGTGCTCTTCCCCGCTCCGCTCCTGCTCGTCCCGCTGGCCGAAGGGCCGACACCTGTGGTGCTGGCCATGCTCTTCGCCGCCGAGTTCTTCTGCGCCGTCGGCGTGATGGTGCTCGACATCGTCACCGGCTCGGTGCAGACCGCCCTCACCCCGGACTCGATGCTGGCCCGGGCCACGGGAGTACGACGCACCATCAACTACGGCATCCGGCCGATCGGCGCGCTCATCGGCGGCGCGCTGGGGGCCACGCTCGGTGTACGCGAGGCGCTCTGGATCGCGACCGGGGGCGCGCTGGCCGGCGTGCTCTGGGTGCTCTTCTCCCCCGTCCGCCGCCTGCGTGAGCTGCCCGAGGCGGCCGAGGCCTGACCTCACCCACGCCGCCGCGCCGTGCCATGCCGGCGTCCGTGTCGAGCCGCCCCTTCGCCGACACCCCGGCTCCGCCGTACGTGACGGTCATCTTCGGCTCCGTCCGCGCTCCTCGTCGTCCGACGGCGGCTGACCAGGCCGGGCCGGAAAATGACGGCGCCCACCGATAGGCTCATGCCCATGCGTCGACTGATTCCCGTCGTTTCGATCGCCCTCGCCGTTCTCGTGGCCGGCTGTGGCAGCAACTCCGACAGCTCCCCCACCGACTCGCCCGCCACGTCGAAGGCCGACCCGGTCACCGTCATCAAGGAGGGCATGGGTCGCAGCCTCTCCAGCACGGTCATCATGGACGCCTCGGTGAAGGCCGGTCCGGCGACGATGGAGCTCACCGGCAAGATGGACCCGGCCGCCAAGGTGCTCGCGGTCACCACCACGGCGCCCGAGGAGATGGAGGCTCGGCTCATCGGCGACGCCGCCTACATCAAGATGGAGACGTCCGGCAGCGGCAAGCCGTGGATGAAGATCGACCTCACCAAGCTCCGGCCGGAGAGCTCGCTGCGGCAGTCCTTCGACCTGGAGTCGCAGACCGGTCTGGTCGGCGGGATCGTCACCGCCGAGAAGGTGGCCGAGGGCAGCTACAAGGGCACCGCCGACCTGGAGAAGGCCGTGCAGGCCGCGCCGACCGACGGCGGGATGCGCGACGGCCTCGAGTCGACCGCCAAGCTGGCGAAGGACCCGAAGGCGATCCCGTTCGAGGCGACCGTCGACGCCGAGGGCCGGGTCACCTCCCTCTCGTACACGATCACCACGAAGAGCCTCGGAGATCTCGTCACCGAGATGAAGATGCGCGGCTTCGGCGAGCCGGTGAAGGTGGAGGCGCCGCCCGCCGGCGAGACCGAGGACGCCGCCGCGGAGATGTACACGTTCCTCTGACGTCCCGGAGCGCCCCCGGCGGCGGGACGCGCCACGGCGTGACACGAAGGGCCCAGGTTGCCCGGCGGCGAGCCGGACGGCCCGGGCCCTTCTCGCATCCCCGTCCGGTCGGCTAGAGAGGTGGCGCCGGCAGCTCGGGTGGGCGTCCTCGGGCGCGCACCCCGTCGGACACCGCGATCCAGGCCAGCACGAGAGCGGGCACCACGGCGACCAGCAACGGCGGCAGGAACATCATCGCCGGTGAGCCGGCGACCAGCAGGATGGCCCCGATCACCCGGTTGCGGGAGACCCGGCCGAACACCGCGTACTCGAACATGCCCCGGCCGGCGAGGAAGAGCGTCGGCCCGCCGAGGATGACGGCGATCCACGCCGGCTGCACGTCCCCGAACGGATGCGCGATGACGAGCTCCACGGCGATGGCGCTGGGCACGATCCCGGCGACCATCAGCAGGTGGGAGTAGAGCGCCCAGATGCTGGCCCGGACCGGGTCGGAGGCGGCTCCGATCGCCACCGCGAGGAGGCTTCCGGCACGGTGGATGTAGATCCGCCACAGCAGCGCCGTGGTGGCGAACGCGACCACGACCGCCGCGATCCGCCCCGACCCGAACTCGCTCCCACTGAACGTCAGCCCGGTGACCAGGATCAGCTCACCGAGCCCGACGATGAACAGCTGCCGGTACCGTTCGGCCAGGTGCTCGCCGGAGATCGCGAACTCGGGCCGCATGTACGCCCGCCCCAGCCGGGGTGTCGGGAGGCCCAGCGCGAGGGCGGCGCACTCCAGACCCACCGCCGACGCCCACAGCACGTCCCGCGCCACGTGCGTGAACGCGCCCACGATCAACGGCACCGCGGCCACGCAGTGCCAGAAGAGCACCCGTACGAAGGCGCGCGACGCCTCGTGGCCGCGCAGCAGGACGACGACGAGTAAAGCGGGGCCGATCTGGGTGGCGATCCAGGTGCCCGCGAAGAAGAAGCCCCGCCCGTCGAACGCCTTGGGCGCCGCGGCGGCCATCACCAGCGTGCCGAACATGGTCGCGAGGACCAGCAGCTGCACCACCGGGTGCTGCGGATCCAACCGGTCGGTGAGCCCCGACGTGGCGGTCCAGACCAACCAGAGGGCGAGCAGCAGCACCAGCGTGTGGAAGGCGCCCCGCCAGCTCAGGTTCCTGGCCAGCCCGGCGGCGAGGGCGGCGAGCGTGAAGACGAACACCAGGTCGAAGAAGAGTTCCAGGAAGGCGGCGCGGGGTTCCTCCGGTCGTCGCAGCAGCGCGGCTGCCCCACTCGTCATCGATCCGCCCGTTCTGCCGGTGCTGGCCGCCTCTCCGGCAGTCGTACCACATGGCGGCGCCGCGAGAATGCGAACGACCGGCGGCGGCCGGGCAGCCGACCCGGCCGCCCGGTCGGCGACGCCGGCTCCCCACGCCGGCCTCGCCAACGAGCGCGTCGGCGGTGAAATCCGATTCGTGGACGCGGATGTGCTGATCGCCGGCTGTGGACCCGTCGCGGCGCCGTCCCGACCGCTTCACCGCGACCGGCGTCCCGCTCGGCCGAGCGTCCGTCGCGCGGGCCCTACCGCATGCGGGGCTGCGGTACCCGTACCGACGCCATGCCCGCCGCCGTCGCGGCCTGGATGCCCATGTCGGTGTCCTCGAAGACGAGACAGTCCTGCGGGGCGACACCGAGCAGCTCGGCCGCCCGCAGGAACGCCTCCGGGTCCGGCTTCGCCCGCGCGTAGTCGCCGGCACAGACGAGTACGTCGAACTTGTCGAGGAGACCGAGCGTGCCGAGGGACGCGGTGACCGACTCGCGGGTGCTGCCGGAGACGACCGCGAACGGAACCCGCCGGTGGGACTCGACGATGTGCTCCAGGACGCCGGGCACGGCGGTGAGCTTCGGCAGCAGCTCCCGGTAGAGCTCCTCCCGACGTTGGGCGACCACCTCCACCGGCATGGCGAGACCGTGGCGGTCGTTGAGGTCCACGATGATGTCCGCGACCGGACGGCCGCCCCAGGCGTAGAAGAGGTCCTCCGGAAGCTCGCAGCCCCACTCCCGGAGTGCCTGCTGCCAGGCGAGATGGTGCAGCGGCATGGAGTCGGCGATGGTGCCGTCGCAGTCGAAGAGGTACGCCCGGTACTCACCGGCAGGCAGGGGCAGGCTCACCCGTAGCAGGGTAGACGGCCTCGCTGGATGTCTCGGGTCTCACTCCGCGGCGGCGCTGCCCACATACTTGGCCGATCGGCCAGATCGCTCGACGATCTCCGGCGTCGCCGGGGGCGTCGGCGAGGCCGACGGGGTCGACGTCACCCGGGGTCGACATCGGCGCGCTCGCCTGGCTGATTCGGGCCATCTCGCGACGCCGCCTGCATCCGCGCTGGTGGGGAGTGCTGCTGCCGCTCGTCGGGGCCGGCATCCTGGTGGGCTTCGGCTGGCAGGTGATGACCGCCGGAGGGATCGGTGCCAACATCGGAGCCGGCCTGATCGTCATCTTCGGCGGCCCGATCCTGGTGGCGCTGCTGTCCACCGCCGCCGTGGTGTCGTGGCGCGTGAAACGGCGAAGCCCAGGTCGTTGACCTGGGCTTCGGTGCCGAGCCGCCTGACGGAATCGAACCGTCGACCTACGCATTACGAGTGCGTCGCTCTAGCCGACTGAGCTAAGGCGGCAACGATCGTCAAGTGTACGGCACAGGCCCGCCCCGGCCGAATCCGATACCCCCGTCATCGCCTCGCGGTCACAACCCGGGCAAGAAGCCCGAAAGCGTCGTTGGCCGGACAGCGCTCGCGTTGTGGGCCGGACTACGCTGCGGCGGTGACCGACGATCATGCCCACCCCGGCGATCCGGACCACCCCCTCGACGGCCGGCCGGCCGTCGGCGACACCGATGAGCGCTGGCCGACGACCGGGAACGCCGCTGACCGGAACGTCGCCGAGTCGCCCTCCGGGGAACCGGTCGGGGAGCGGGCCGCGCGCCGACCCCGGACCACCGATCCGCTGGAGCTGGGCTTCACCCCGCGCAAGCCCGTCCCGTGGCTGGCGCCGTTCCTGCTGATCAGCACCGGCATCCGTACCCTCCTCGCGATGCTCTTCGGCGCGTACCTCGACAAGCGGGAGCTGCAGAACTCCCTGGAGTCCCGCATCGAACGGCAGATCGGGCCGGACGGCGGGCTCTGGCTGGACTACGTGGCCGACCTGGGCGACGGCTTCAACGCCACCTACTCGATCGCGTACCTGCTCGCCCAGCCGGAGCTGGACGTCGACGGGCATCGGCTGCCGCGCGCGCAGACCCTTGTGATGGGCGGCGACCAGGTCTACCCGTCGGCGGCCTTCGAGGCGTACGAGGACCGGTGCAAGGGCCCCTACCAGGCCGCCCTGCCCGTCACCCCGCCCGAGAAGCCCACCCTCTTCGCGGTTCCCGGCAACCACGACTGGTACGACGGGTTGACGGCCTTCCTGCGCCTCTTCGTCCGCTCCCGCGATCGGCACTTCGGCGGATGGGGCACCGGCCAGTCCCGGTCGTACTTCGCCGTCGAGCTGCCCGGCGACTGGTGGCTGCTCGGACTGGACGACCAGTCCGGCTCGTACCTGGACGATCCGCAGCTCGCCTACTTCGACACGGTGGCCCAGCAGCTGGGCCCCCGGAACCGGGTGATCCTGGCGGTGCCGGCGCCGACCTGGGTCAAGGCCGCCGACCACCCCACGGCGTACGACTCGATCGACTACTTCATCCGCACCATCGTCGCGCCCACCGGGGCCGAGGTACGGCTGCTGATCTCCGGCGACCTGCACCACTACGCCCGGTACGCCGGACCGGACCGGCAGCTCGTCACCTGCGGCAGCGGCGGCGCCTACCTCTACCCGACGCACAAGCTGCCGGAGCGGATCGAGGTGCCCCCGAAGGACACCCTGGCGCGCAGGGCCAGCCTCTCCCGGCCGTACGACCTGGCGGCGCGCTACCCCGACGCGGCCCGCAGCCGGCGGTACGGCTGGGGGATCTTCCCCCGGCTGCCGCTGCGCAACCCGGGCTTCACCACCCTGCTCGGCACCCTGCACACCCTGTTGATGCTCGCCATGTCCGGTGTGGCGGCGAACCGGGTCGGCACGACCGAGCAGCGGCTGTTCAGCGTTCCTCTGGTGCTGATGTTGCTGGTCACGTTGCTCGGCGCCGCGTTCTTCGCGAAGCCGCCGAGTGCCGGCGGCAAACGGCACGCCCGGCACTGGATCCTCGGCGTCGGGCACGGACTGGCCCACCTCGCGCTCGGCGCGGCCGGCACCTGGGTCTGGCTGCAGCTGCCGTTCGCCGACTGGCCGTGGCCGCTGCCGGTGGTGGCCGCCGCGGTGGTCTACGGCCCGGCCAGTGGGCTGGTGGCGAGCCAACTGGTGGCGGCGTACCTGCTGGTCGCCGGCGCGTTCGGGGTGAACCTCAACGAGCTCTTCGCCGGCCAGGGCATCGAGGACTCGAAGGCGTTCCTGCGGATCCGGATCGACCCGGACGGCGCTCTCACCATCTATCCGATCGCCGTCGACCGGGTCTCCCGTGACTGGCAGGTGAACCCCGACGAGACCCCCACGGCCTCCTGGCTGACCCCGAAGACCCCGCTGACC
>NZ_SMKG01000065.1 GCF_004348525.1 Micromonospora sp. 15K316
GTGTGCGGGCGGGCTCGGACGGCCGTGGCCGTGGCGACACCACCTGGCAGGCGGCCAGCGCCGCGCCGGTGGCGGCGGTCAGCTGCGGGTCGGGTTCCACCTCGACCGGCACCGGGAACGCGGCGGTGAGCAGCTCGGCGACGAGCGGGATCCGGGTGGACCCGCCGGTCAGCAGGACCGCGTCGAGGTCGGCGACGCGCAGCCCGGCGGAGAGCACGGTGCGCAGCAGCAGGTCCACGGTGGCCTGCACGGCCGGCCGGATCATCTCCTCGAACTGTGCCCGGTTCACCGGAACCCGGGTCGGGCCGGCCGGCAGGTTGAGCAGTACGTCGGTCTCGGTGCCGACGGTCAGTTCCCGCTTCGCCCGTTCGCACTCGGGTCGCAGCGCGCGCAGGGTCGCGTACGTCCCCCGGCGGCCGGCGGCGGCGAGTTCCCGGGCCAACGCGGTCTGTACGTGTTCGGCGAGCGCCTCGTCGAAGTCGGCGCCGCCGATCCAGTCGAGCCCCTGCGGGAGGCCGAGGGTCTCGTACCGGCCGTGCGCGTCGCGCCGGACCAGGGCGGCCTCGAAGCTCTCCCCGCCGAGGGCGTACACCGCCGCGGTGCTGCCGGCGAATCCCCGTGCGGCGTGGCTCTCGGCGACGGTGACCGTCCGGGGCAGCAGCGTCACGTGGGACATGCCCAGCTCCCAGAGGGAGTTGCGCAGCAGTTCGCGGCGGTGCCGTCCCCAGCCGGCGGGGTGGCTGAGCACGACGGCGTCGGCCGGCTCACCCTCCCGGGCGAGGACCCGCTCCACCACCCAGGTGGCGAGCACGGCGGTGAGCAGGTGCGGTGGGCAGGCCTCCCCGGCCAGCAGCAGCGGCACGTCGTCGCCGACCCGGTGCAGGAATCCCCGGGCCGTCCGGCTCCCGTCGTCGGTTCCGGACTCCCCGACCACCAGCGTTCCGTCGTCGCCCAGGTGCAGCACGGACGGCACGGTGGCGGTGCCGGTGTCGAGCGCGACCGTCTCGGGCCGGGCCCAGCTGGCGCCGCGCCGACGGGCCACGGTGGCCGCGGTGGTGGTGCTCCCGATGTCGATCCCCAGGACGTACGGCATGCGCTTTCTTCCTTCGCCGGAGTCGGCCGGTCGCCGAGCCGCGGGTTTCCCACGGGGTGAACGACCCACCCCCGGCGAATCCCCGTGGGCTCCTACGTTCGTACCAGAGATCGCTCCGGCATCGGGACCCTAAATCTGGCCGCCTCGTTTCCCCCACTCCCCCTAACGGACGATGAGAGGAAGACCCTAACCGGGCGGTGCGGATTGCGGGCCGTTCCCCGATGCCCGGTCCCGCAGGGTGGTCATAGCGTCGCTGTCGACGAACGGCGGTCGACGACGCCCACATCCGAGGAGAAGCGGCACATGGATCAGACCCTGCACGACTTCGTGCTCAACCTGCTCACCGACGCTGACGCCCGGTCGGCGTTCGACCTCGACCCGGAGGGTGCGCTGCGGGCCGCCGGCCTGACCGACATCACGGCCGCGGACGTGCAGGACGTCGTGCCGCTGGTGGTCGACTACGCGCCGGTGCAGGGGCTCGCCCCGGTCGCCCCGGTGCTCGGTGAGCTCGGCGCCGAGCCGCTGGTGACCGACGCGACCGATGTGGTCGGTCAGCTGCAGCAGGTGGCGCAGCAGATCTCGGTCACCAACGGCTACAACGGGCTGGACGTCAAGGCGGGCGTGCTGGGGGCCATCGCGGTCGACCCGACGTCGGTCGCCGCCGGCGCGACGGTGCTGCCCGGCATCGGCCTGGGCGTCGGCCCCGGCGGCCTCGGCACCGACCTGACCGGTGTGCACGACGTCGCGCACACCCTCGACGCCGACGTGGTCGGTGCCGTGGACACCGTCGCCGACCCGGTGGTCGGGGACGTGACGGGGACCCTCGGCAGCCCGGAGACGGTGCTGGACGCCACCGACCACGGCCTGCTCGGCACCCCGGAGAACCTGCTCGGCGGCTCGAACGGCCTGCTGGGCGGGACGCTCTCCGGCACCACGGGGCAGGTCGGCGGCCTCGTCGACTCGCTCGGCGTCGACGACACCCTGGGCGGGCTGGGCCTGCACGACGGCGGCAGCGGGGTCGTCCCGCCGGTCGACGTGCCGGGCACGGTGGGCGGCGTGACGCACCAGGTGGATGGACTTCTTTCCGGCGTGACCGGCACGGTGGGCAGCGTGACCGGTGGCGTCACCGACGGGGTGACCGGCGACGCCGGGGTCCACGGGGACGCTTCGGCGTCCCACGGCGGCGGCCTGCTGGGCATCACCGACGGTCTGCTCTGACCTCCCTCGGTCGGAGCAGGAGGGCCGGGTCGCCGTGGCGGCCCGGCCCTCCATCTTCGTCCCCGCCCCTCTTGATAATTGAGCCGAAATCCGCACACTTGGTGCGGTGATGGCGGGGATCTGGCTCGACGTGCTGGACGAGATCGCCCGTACGTGCCGCGAACACGGACGTGGCGACCTGCTCCAGGCGGTCCGGCAGAAGCGCGCGCAACTGCTCGACCCGACACTGCGTGTGCTGGTCATTGGGGAGCCCAACCAGGGCAAGAGCCAACTGGTGAACGCGATCGTCAACGCGCCCGTCTGCCCGGTGGGCGACGGCCGCACCACCGTCCTGCCGACCGTCGTGCAGCACGCCGAGGTCGCGGCGGCGGCCGTGGTCCAGGTTCCGCCGGTGGCACCCGGCCGGTCGCCGGGGACCGCGCTGCCCGGCACCGTCGAGCGGACTCCGGTGCCGGTGGAGCAGATCGCGGCGGGCGTCGCCGGCACGTACGGCCGCCGGCCCGGAGGTGGCCCCGCGTACGTCGAGATCGGACTGCCGCGCGCGCTGCTCGGCGCCGGGCTGGTCCTCGTGGACACTCCCGGCGCCGACGAGATCGGCACGCCCGGCGGCGTCGCCTCCGTCGCCGCGCTGAACCGGGCGGACGCCGTGCTGCTGGTCTCCGACTCGACCCGGGAACTCTCGGTGGCCGAGCTGAACGTGCTGCTGCACGTCACCCGCGCTCATCCGAACGTGCTCGTCGTGCAAACCAAGATTGACCTGGTGCCGGACTGGCGGGCGGTGGCCGAACGCAACCAGCGCCACCTCGCCGAGGCCGGCGTGCCGGCGGCCCTGATCCCCGTCTCGGCGGCCCTGCGGCTGCGCGCGGCCACCGCCGACGACCGCGATCTCAACGTCGAGTCCGGCTTCCCCGCGTTGATCGCCCGGCTGCATCGGGACCTGGCCGGCAAGGCCGACGTGCTGGCCCGGGCCACTGTCGGCCTGACCGCCCGGACGGTGGTCGAGCAGCTCGCCGCGCCGCTGCGCGCCGAGCTGGAGAGCCAGCAGGCCGAGGAGCAGTCCGGACCGATGTCCCGGCTGCACGCCGCCCAACGCGAGGTCGAGGAGCTGCGCCGCTGCTCGGTACGGTGGCAGAACACGCTCAACGACGAGATGGCCGACCTGCTGTCCGACATCGAGTACGACCTGCGGGAGCGTACCCGCCAGATTCTGCGCGAGGTCGACGACGCCTTCGACTCGGCCGATCCACTGGTCGCCTGGGACACCTTCCAGGAGTGGCTGTCACGCAACCTCGCCGAGGCGGCCGAGGCCAACCACGAGTGGCTGGCCCAGCGCTGCGACTTCGTCGCCCGGCGGGTCGCCGGCCACTTCGCCCGGTACGGCTACGACGTGCTGCCGCCCTGGTCGATGACGGTGCCCGAGGACCTGGCCGACCGGACGCCGGAGCTCGACCAGCCGAGCATCGACCGCTTCACCGTCAGCCAGAAGGTGATCACCGGCATGAAGGGCTCCTACGGCGGCCTGCTGATGTTCGGCCTGGCCATGACGCTCGCCGGCATGCCGATGATCAACCCGGTCTCGATCGGCGCTGGCGCGCTCTTCGGGGGAAAGAGCATCCGGGACGAGAGCAAGCAGCTGCTGCGCCGCCGCCAGGCCACCGTCAAGACCGCCGTGCAGCGCCACGTCGACGACTACTTCGTGCGGGTGGTCAAGGAGTGCCGGGACACGGCCCGCCAGGTGCAGCGGATGCTGCGGGACCACTTCGCCGCGCTGACCGAGGAGCTGCAGGAGGCGATCGTCCAGTCGCTGCGTACCGCCAAGCAGGCGGCCGACACCGACGCGGCCGCCCGCGAGCAGCGGCAGCGTGAGATCAAGCTGAAGATGACCCGGCTGGCCGCGCTCTACGACCAGGCCCAGCAGCTGACCGCGGCCCGGCCGGCGGCGGTGCCGCTGGAGCCGCGCTCATGACCGTCGGGCTGCGCCTGGACGAGGCGGTCTGGGGACTGCTGCACCAGGCCCTCGAGCTGTACCGGGACGATCCCCGGGCCACCGGTCACCTGCGGCACCAGCTCGCCCGGCTGGAGCAACCGCTGCGGGTCGCGCTCGCCGGCCCCTGGCGAGCCGGAAAGTCGACGCTGCTCAACGCGATGATGGGCGAGGAGGTCGCGCCGGTCGCCGGAGCCGACGGCAGCCCCGTCTTCACCTGGTACGAGGACGGCCCGCAGCCACGGGCGACCGCGTACTCGGCCGGCCACCCGCCGCAGGAGCTGACGATGGTGAAGTCGGCGACCGGGATGCGGGTGGACCTCGTCGGCTGGCGCGCCGGTGAGCTGCGCGACATCGTGGTGCGCTGGCCCACCCGGGCGCTGCGGCAGGTGACTCTCCTCGACACCCCCGCGATCACCGGCCCGGTGGAGGGCGGCCGGCCGCCGGTGATGGACCGCGTGCTGCGGGAGGCGGACGCGCTGCTCTACCTGACCCGGGACGGCCGCGGCACCGACCTGCGGGTGCTGGAGTCGGGCCGGGACAGCGCGGTCGGGCAGGCCGCCCCGATCAACACGATCATGGTGCTCTCCCGGGCCGACGAGACCGGGGGCGGAAAGATCGACGCGCTGCTCACCGCCCGCCAGCTCGCCCGCCGCCAGCATCGCGATCCGCGGGTGAACGCGCTCAGCGTCACCGTGGTGGCGTGCAGCGGGCTGCTCGGGCTGGCCGGCCGGGTGCTCAGCGAGTCCGACTTCGCGGCGCTCGCCCAGCTCGCCGCGGTGCCGAGGCCGCAGCTGGAGGGGTACCTGCTCTCCGCCGACCGCTTCCTCCGCAGCGAGCTGCCGGTGCCGTTGGACGCCGAGGTGCGCGCGGGGCTGCTGGACCGGCTCGGCCTCTTCGGGGTCCGGCTCGCCACCACCCTGGTACGCACCGGCTGCGACAACCGGGCGACCCTCTCCGGCGAGCTGATCCGCCGCAGCGGCCTGGCCGAGCTGCGCGAGTCGGTCGCCCGGTTCTTCGTCGACCGCCGGGAGACGCTCAAGTCCCGCTCGGCGCTCGCCGCCGTCGAGGCGCTGCTGCGGGCCGAACCCCGGCGGGGTGCCGCCGAGCTGCTGGCGACCGTCGAGCAGATCCTCGCCGGCGCGCACGAGTTCCGGGAGCTGCGGCTGCTCGCCGCGCTACGCGACACCCGGCTCGGGTTCGACGCCGAGGTTGCCGCGGAGGCGCGGCGGCTGGTCGGTGGGGACGGGGTCGGACTCGCCACCCGGCTCGGCGTCGAGCACGACGCCGGTGTGCGGCGGCTCTGGGAGGCCGCCGCCGAGGCCCAGTGGCGTTGGCGGGACCGGGCCGAGGACCCCCTGCTCCGGCTGGCCCAGCGGCGCGGGGCCCAGGTCGTCGTCCGCAGCTGTGAGGGGATGCTCGCCGAGCTGGCCGAGGGCGGCCGGTGAGCCCCTTCGCCGCAGCCCGCGCAGCCACTGGATCGGGCGGACCCGCTCCAGCGGCAGGAAGCTGGTCATCGCCGCGAGGTGCGGCGCGAACGAGATGGTGATGGTCGCGAAGGTGACCAGGTGGAACGAGTAGAAGAAGCCGACCGTCAGCGACCGCCATCGGGCGGGTAGCAGGAAGACCACCGGGCTGGCCAGCTCGAAGGCGATGATGCCGAACTGGGCGACGATCAGCAGGTACGGCACCTGCGCGATCAGGTCTGCCAGCTCCGTGCCGCGCCGGATGATCGCCCGGGCGAGGACCGAGCCGGTCAACCAGTCCAGGCCGCCGAAGCGTAGCTTCGCCCAGGCCGCCAGGAAGTAGGTGCAGACGACGGCGATCTGGGTGACCCGCAACGCCCAGCCGGCCGCCTGGCAGCGGGTGAGGTCGCCGTGCCGGGCGCGCCCGGCGGTGGGGAGCACGGCCAGCGCCACGAGCAGCCCGAACCGGTCGTGGTCGACCTTGCCGTAGCTCATCGCGACGATCATCCACTCGAGGTAGAGTGCGAAGACCGACCAGCCGAGCAGCCGGGGTGCCCGCCCGGTCGCGGCGAGCAGGGCGAGCCCCAGCAGGGCCCAGAAGATCACCGCCACCAGCTCCGGTGTGGGCGTCGGCAGCGGCAGCAGCCGACCGGCCAGCAGCGGCTGGTAGAGCTCGCCGGGCACGCTGACCCGGGTGCGTACCCAGGGGGTGAAGAACACCAGGTCGGCGGCGACGAAGAGGTAGATCAGGGTGCGGAAGGCGGCCAGCCGGCCGCGCGGCACCGGTTCGGTCAACCAGCGGATCATGCGGGCACCTGCCAGCTGACCACTGTCTCGTCGGTGTACCGGCCGGTCGGGCGCCCGTCCTGGATCCCGAACCAGCGGATCACGATGCGGACCTCGGCCAGCGCGGGCGCGTCCGGGTGCCGTTCGGCGTACGCCTCGGCCACCTCGGCGAGCCGCGCGGGGTCGGCGACGTACCGGCTCTGCTGGCCCTCGATCTCGGCCCGGCGGAGACCGGTCGCGTCCTCGCCGAGGCTCACCACCGTTCCGGTGCGGTCGACGCCCTCGACCCGGGTGTCCGGGGCGGGCGCGTTCGGCGGGTTGGACGTCGCGTACATCCGGAAGGGGCCGAAGGGGAAGTCGTCGTCGGTGCCCCAGAGCGTGCCGGTCAGCAGGACGGCCAGGCCGAGCGCCGTCGCGCCGACCCGGGCCGCCCGTCCCCGGCGGGTCAAGGTCTCCATCGGATCGTGACCCTACGGGAAGGAAGGGTCGATATGGGTCCCTCCTACGGTCAACGTCCCTCGACCGGTGTGCCGGCGTCTCCGCTCGGCCGGCTACCACGCTCGGCCGGCCGTCCCCGCTCGGCCGGCTGCGGCCGGAAAGGCCGACGGCCGGGCGCCCCTGGCGGGGGCCCGGCCGTCGAACCGGTCTCGACCGGCTCAGTGCTTGTGCTCGGCCAGTTGACGGCGGACGTCGTCCATGTCGAGTGCCTCGACCTGCTCGATCAGGTTCTCCAGCGCCGACTCGGGCAGGGCGCCCGGCTGCGCGAAGACGATCACACCGTCCCGGATCGCCATGATGGTCGGGATGGACCGGATGTCGAACTTGGCGCCCAGCTCCTGCTGCGCCTCGGTGTCGACCTTGCCGAAGACGATGTTCTGGTGCTTCTCCGAGGAGCGCTCGTAGACGGGGGCGAACCGCTTGCACGGGCCACACCAGTCGGCCCAGAAGTCGACGAGGACGATCCCGTCCTTGCCGGTCACCTCGTCAAAGTTCGCCGTGGTCAGCTCGACGGTTGCCATTGAAGTCTCCGATCAGCGCGCTATACGTACGACCCGTAGAACCAGGGTGGACCGCATCGCATTCCCGTTCGCCGGGTGCCGAAACGGCGCCACCCGCCCGGGTCCGCGGGGTACGGCGGGTCATCGACCTGCGTCTGTCAGTGTCCGTCCTGTGGATCGCAAGTGCATGTCGCAGTTGCGTGACCAAGTGTAATGGGAGCGCTCCCGTAGAGATCCGTACGATTGACCGGCGCAAATCGGTAAGTGGGGGCTTGACAAGGAGCTATCTCCGTCGCGGAGATCGCGTACAAGAGGGTGAGCGAACACGGAGAGTGTTGTTACAAAAGGGTAAATGTGATCTGGCTCTCTGTTCGAACCGGACGGGCGTACGGCAGAATCTTCCGCATCAGAGCGTGGGCGGCGGGTGCCGGGGAGGGCCCCGCCGCTCATTGCGTCTCCCCCCGGATGTGGCCCGTGTGACATTTCCGCCTGGCCCCCCTCGGTGCGCCGCACCTTAGCGATCGGTAAGGCATGCTGTGCCGAACTCCATCGCCGCCCGTCGAAGGGGACCAGGATGCAGTTCGGCCGTTACTACGAGGAGTTCGACGTCGGCGCGGTCTACCGGCACTGGCCCGGCAAGACCGTCACCGAGTACGACGACCATCTGTTCTGCCTGCTCACCATGAACCACCACCCGCTGCACATGGACGCCCACTACGCCGAGTCGGCCACCCAGTTCAAGCGCAACGTCGTGGTCGGCAACTACATCTACTCGCTGCTGCTGGGCATGTCCGTACCCGACGTCAGCGGCAAGGCGATCGCCAACCTGGAGGTCGAGTCGCTCCGGCACCTGGCCCCCACCTTCCACGGCGACACCGTCTACGGCGAGACGACGGTGCTCGACAAGCGCGAGTCGGCCTCCAAGCCGGACCGGGGCGTGGTCTCGGTCGAGACCCGCGGCTACAAGCAGGACGGCACCCTGGTCTGCGTGTTCCGCCGCCGCGTCATGGTCCCCAAACGGGAGTACGCCCTCAGTGACGTGCCCGAGGGCGTGGACCCGGAGCGACCGAGCTTCCCCGAGCCGCGCTGACCGGTCTCGCGGCACCGGTCCGGGACGCACGCCGGCCGGCCTCGCCCCTTCCCCGGGTTCTGGTGGGGAAGGGGCTCTTTTCGTGATTCGGGGCATATGCTGACGCCGGAGGTCCCGCGATGAGCGAGCGCAGCGAGCGAACCATCGGGCTCAGCGCGTCGGTGCCTCATGGCGCCGCGGAGCGAAGCGGAGCGGCGGCATGAGTCACTCCGTCGCCGGAGAGCCGCCCTCTGCCGGCCGCCGTGCCGCACCGCCGACCACCGCCGTCTACCCCGCCGCCGAGTGGGATCTGCTCACGAGCCTGCCCGCCCGGGTTCTCGTGGCCGCCACCGCACCCGGTCCCGGCCGGCCGCGGCGGGGGCTGCCCGAAGGGCTCGCCGGCCTGGAGGCGCTGACGGCCGGCCGCTCGTTCGACAGCGACCTCGTCCGTGCGGTGGTGAGCGCCATCTACGCCCGCCCCGACGGCCAACCGGTGGCCGGCGCCGGGGACACCGACCTGGTCGACCTCCTCGCCGCCTGCCGGGAGGCGGTGCGGGTGCTCGATCGCCGCGCCGACCCCGCCGACTCGGCCGCGTACCGGCAGTGGGTGCAGTCCGTCGCGGCCCGGGTCTGCCGGGTGCCCCCGGCCGGGCGGGTGCGGCCGGCCGGGGAGCCGCCGGCCCCGGCCGACCTCCGCTTCCTGGACCGCCTCGGCGACGCGCTGGGTCTGCGCTGAAGCACCCACCCGCCCGCGCGTGGTCGCCCGGCACCGCCGTACGCTCTGCTGATCGTGACCGGTGACCAGCTCGACGTCGGTGTGGGCCCCTGGACGGGTGACCCGCCTACCGACCCGCGGTACGACCCGGAGCTGCTCGCGGCGGGGGACCGGCGCAACGTCGTGGACCGCTACCGCTACTGGAACCACGAGGCGATCGTTGCCGACCTGGACCGGCGCCGGCACGAGTTCCACGTGGCGATCGAGAACTGGCAGCACGACTTCAACATCGGCACGGTGGTCCGCAACGCCAACGCCTTCCTCGCCGCCGAGGTGCACATCGTGGGACGGCGGCGATGGAACCGGCGCGGCGCGATGGTCACCGACCGCTACCAGCACGTCCGGCACCACGAGACGATCGAGGAGTTCGTGGCCTGGACGGCGGCGCGGGAGCTGCCCGTCGTCGGCATCGACAACCTGCCCGGGTCGCGCCCGCTGGAGAGCGCCACGCTGCCGCGGCGCTGCGTGCTCCTCTTCGGCCAGGAGGGGCCCGGTCTCTCCGAGCCGGCGCGCGTCGCCTGTGGAGAGGTCTTCTCCATCGCGCAGTACGGCTCGACCCGGTCCATCAACGCCGGGGTGGCGAGCGGCATCGCCATGCACGCCTGGATCCGGACGCACGCCGGAGCGCCCCCGGAGTGACGTGCGCGCTCGCCGCGCCCACGGACGAGTGACGATGCTCGGCGTGTCGCGTCGTCCGCCGTCGCGATGGGACGGATGCGGCCGCTCCGCTTGACGACTCCGCCGTGCGGGGTGACGGTGGAGTGGTGAGTGTCGCGGTGAGCTGTCCCCGGTGCGGCGGGCCCGTACGGCCACCCGACCTCATGCACTCCGAGACACGGTGCGCCCGGTGCGGGCCGGTCTCGCCGCTGCACGTGCCCGAGCGCGTCGGAGCCGAGATCGTCGCCAGCGTGGTGGAGCGGATCGTCGCCGACGCCGATCCGCCCGGGAGGCAGGCCACCCCGCTCTGGTGTCCGTGGCCGTTGCCGACCGGCTGGACGATGACCGGCGTGGCGTACGCGGGAGACGATCGCAGCGGCGTACGCGCCACGGCGGTGGCCTGTGCGGGCCCCGCCCCGCTCGGTGGCGGCCCGGCCGACCTGGTCTTCGTCGCCGAGGAGCCGGGCGTGGGGTTGGGCAGCCGGTTCGCCGCCATGGCCGGACCCGATCCGGGACCACAACTGGCGGATGCGTTGAGCGACCCCGGACCGGGCCACCCCGAGCACGTCGGCCAGGCCCGGATCAAGGTCGGCGGGCATCCGACTCCACTGTGGCTGGTGAACTCCCCCACGGATCGAAGCGCGTACGCCGGCGAAGCTCGGGGTTTGTGGCTCCATGCGATAGCCTGGCCGGCGAGCGCGGGGCACCTGCTCGCGGAGGAGGTCGTGCTGCACGACCTGACCGAGTGGACTCCCCCCGAACTCGTGTACGGCGCACCATCTCCGTATTTGCACGGGAGGGCTTGACAGCCGGCCCGGAATGACGGAGAACGGACGCAGATATTCACTGTACGACACCACACTGATACTCTGGGTGCCGCTGCGGTAATGGGACCCGGCGCCGCGCGAGAGGATGGCCCGCCATGGTCAAGAAGGTCCTCACCTGGGCCGGTATCGCATTCTTGATCTTCTTTGTTGCGTACCGGCCGAACTCCGCCGCGGACGTGTTCAAGTCGCTCGGCGGCGGGATCATGGACATCGCCCAGGGCTTCGGCGACTTCTTCACCAGCCTGGTGGCCTGACCGCCGATGGGCAGCCCCCCCGGTCCGCCGTTCGACCCCGACGATCCTGATCGGGAGCGGCGGGAACGCGACACGGAGCCCATCCCCCGGGTCCCCCCGGAGGAGGGCCCGGGCTACGGCTCCGGTGCCGGCCTCTCGGACGGTCCGTCCTTTTCGGACGACGCCGGCTACGGCGACGGCCCCGGCTACGCGGGGGAAGGCCGGTCCGGCCGTTCCTGGATCCGCGACCCCGAGGGTGGCTACCAGCAGCCGGTGATCTCGGAGGAGGAACTGGCCGGGCTGCGCGCCGACGCGGCCGGCAACACTCCTCGACGGGTGTTGCCGCTGGAGGATGAGCCCAGCTCGCTGGTCGCCCGATACCTCTTCCCGACCGAGCGCTACCGGGGTGAGTGGAAGCGGCACTGGATCCACCTCGCCACGCCGATCCTCGTCGGCATCGCGGCCACCTTCGTGCTCGGCTACCTCTCGGGCTTCCTCGCCGGGCAGAACGTCGGGGCGCTCACCACCGTCGCGGTGCTGCTCTGGTTCGCGGTGATGGGCTGGGTGGCCTGGCGGGTCGCCGACTGGTGGTATGACCGGTTCATCCTCACCAACAAGCGGGTGATGGTGGTCAACGGGATCATCACCCGGCGGGTCGCCATGATGCCCCTGGTGCGGGTCACCGACATGAAGTACGAGCAGACCCCGACCGGTCGGGCGCTCAACTACGGCACCTTCGTGCTGGAGTCCGCCGGCCAGGAACAGGCGCTCCGGGAGATCAAGAATCTGCCCAACCCGAACGAGCTCTACCTGCGAGTGGTCGAGGAGATGTACGAGCCGCAGGCGGTCGAGGCCCGGCTCGGCAAGGAGGCGGACGAGGCGAAGGCCGACGACGGCGCCTGACAGGTTCCCCCGAACATGGGATGAACTGCACACCTTCGGATCTCGTCCCGGCCCGCCTGCTCATGGCAGCCTGGTTCGTCCGGGCTCTCAGGAGGTGTCCAGTGGCCAGCAGGGACCAGTCGGAGGAGGAGTTCCGCGAGTTCGTCGCGGCTCGCTCCGCCGCCCTGCTGCGCACCGCGTACCTGCTCGCCGGCGACTGGGCCACCGCCGAGGACCTCCTCCAGACCGCCCTGACGAAGACCTACCTCGCCTGGCGGCGGCTCGGCGGGATCGAGGCGGTGGAGCCGTACGCTCGGCGTGTCCTGGTCAACACCTCGACCAGCTGGTGGCGCCGGCGCTGGCACGGCGAGCGCCCCACCGAGGTTCTCCCGGAGCAGGCCGGCGCCGACGAGATCCAGCGGCAGCTCGACCGGGACCTGCTCTGGCGGCACCTGCGCGCCCTGCCCAACCGGCAGCGGGCGGTCCTGGTGCTGCGCTTCTACGAGGACATGTCCGAGGCACAGACGGCCGCCCTGCTCGGCATCTCGGCGGGAACCGTCAAGAGTCAGACCGCGCGCGCCCTGGCCACGCTGCGCCGCAGGCTGGGCGCCGAGGCGGCGCTCGACCTCGCCGCGGAGCGGACCGCCGAGCCGGCGCGACCGAGCCCGCCACCCCGCGCGGGAGACAGGCGGGCTCGGCTCGACCAGTCCGGGCCGCGCGTCACCGCGGCCGATCCGATGGAGGTGTCGGCCGGCCCCGCCGGCGCAGCTCCGGCACCGAACGCCGCCCGGCCGGAACCGGCCGCGCCCGTCGCGGACGGCGCCGACCGGTCGACGGGCGTGGCGCGGCAGCTCGCGACGGCGCCGGACGCCGACCCGGGCCCCGTCGTGGCCCAGCTCTCGGCCGTGCCGGCGTCCGCCGGTGCCTCCGCCGGGGAGCAGGAATGATTTCTCTCGGCCCTGACAACCGGAGCGAGGCACCGGCGCGTCCAATGCACGTGACGCAGGACGAGCTGGAACGGGCGCTCCGGGAGACGTTCGCCCAGCAGGTCGCCGCACCCCGCCCGGGCGCGGCGGACCCGGCCGGGGCGGCGATCCGTCGCGCCCGGCGCACCCAGCGGAGGCGCACGGCGACCGGGTTGGCGATGGCCGCCGTGGCGACCGTGGTGGTCAGCGCGGGTGTCGGCCAGCTCGGGGACGCGACACGTCGACCTGCCCAGCCCCCCACGGTCGTGCTCGGCGACCCGTCCAACCAGGCCCGGCCCGAGCCGCTGCCCTCGCCGACCGGCGTCGGCGGGCCACCGGTCGCCCCCGACGCCGGTCCCGACGTACTTCTCGACGGCGCGATCCTCGGCGCCGACGGCGAGCGGGTGGCGCTCGACGGCATCGGCCCGGCGGAGCGGGCCCAGCGGCTGCCGGAGAACGCCGGGTGGCTGGTGGTCGGGGCGCCGACCGCGGCCGGCCGGACGCTCTGGGCGATACCCCGCGGCGGCACCCCGCAGGTGCTGCTGGACGGTGCGGACGCGATCGCGGTGGCCACCGACGGCCGGCAGGTCGCCTGGCGTGACGGTGGCGAGATCGCCGCCGCCGGGCTCGTCCGCACCCAGCTCATCGCTCCCGTACGCACCCCCGCGCCGGCCGGTGCCGTGCCGGTGGGCTTCGTCGGGAACGCCGTCCTGGTCCGGACCGACCCGGACCGGCCCGGTCACGCGCTGTGGAGCCCGGCGACGGCGCCGCTGGAGGCCGGCTCGGACCGGACCACGTTGAACGTCTACGGCGTGCTCCCGGACGGCCGTCTCGTCGGCCAGGTGCCCGGCAAGGTGGCCAGCAACCCCTGCCTGGCACTGCTCGACCCGTCCCGGACCCTGACCCCGGTCGAGACGGCCTGCGGGCCGGCGCTCAGCCGGGACGGGCTCGGCGCGGTCTCGCCGGACGGCCGATGGCTGCTGCTGAACGGGGAGTCCGGCAAGAAGGCCGGTGCCCTGCTGGTCGACGTGTCCAGGATCGGCGGCACGCCCGCGGACCAGCCCCTCGTGGCCGGGCACGCCGGCCCGCCGCTGACCGGCTCGGTGGCCTGGAACGCGGTCGACGAGGCGGCCTACGTCGACGAGTCGGGCAGGTTGGTGCGGCTCACCCCGGACCGGGTGCACGCCGGAGAGCCCGGCGAGGCCACCGTGGTGCCCGGAGCGGACGCCTCGAACCGGCCGGTGGTGGTGACCGGCTCCTGACCGGGGGTGTGCCCGTCGGCGGCGCACGTCCTGTCCGGCCGCTCACCGGCGGCGGCCACCGTGCTGCGGGCCCGGCCGCTCGCCGGCGGCGCGGCAGCCCGCCGCCGGCCCGGCTCCGAGGTGACCGCACGGCAGCCCGCCGCGGGCCCGGCTCCGAGGCGGCAGCCCGGCGGGACGGTAGCGTCGAGCGGTGATCTCCGACCGCGGCCCGGGCCACCGGATCGACCTGCACGCCCACTCGACGGCGAGCGACGGCACCCTGAGCCCCGCCGAGCTGGTGCGGGCCGCCGCCGACGTCGGACTCGACGTGGTGGCCATCACCGACCACGACACCACTGCCGGCTGGGCGCCGGCGGTGGCCGCGCTGCCGGCCGGGCTGCGGTTGGTCCGCGGCGCCGAACTCTCCTGCCGCTGGTTCGGCGCTGACCCGCCGGTGCCGCTGCACCTGCTCGCGTACCTCTTCGATCCCGACCATCCGGAGCTGGTCGCCGAGCTGACCCGGGTGCGGGCCGCGCGGGAGGTGCGCGGCGAGCGGATCGTGGACCTGCTCCGGGCCGACGGCATCGACGTCGACTGGGCGGAGATCCTGACCGGCGCGGGCGGTGGAACCGTCGGCCGGCCGCACATCGCCCAGGCGCTGATCCGCGCCGGGCTGGTGGCCACCACCACCGAGGCGTTCGGGCCGGACTGGCTGGGCGAGCGCTACCGGCTGCCGAAGGAGGACATCGACGTCTTCCACGCGGTCCGGCTGGTCCGGGCGGCCGGCGGTGTGCCGGTCTTCGCCCATCCGCGCGCCACCCGTCGGGGCCGGGTGGTGCCGGACGAGCTGATCGTCGAGCTCGCCGCCGCCGGGCTCGCCGGGCTGGAGGCCGACCACGAGGACCACTCGCCGCAGGAGCGGGCGCACGTTCGTGCCCTCGCCGTCGAGCTCGGGCTCTTCTTCACCGGCTCGTCGGACTTCCACGGCACGCACAAGACCGTCCGGCTCGGCGCGTTCACCACCAGCCCGGAGGCGTACGAGAGGATCGTGGCCGGCGCCGGCGGAGTGACCGGGATCGCTTCCGGCTGATCCGCGTTTTGGCTCGTGAGAGCGCGGCTACCTTGATCGGGTGGATCTGAAGCTTCTCGGCGAGGTCTTCGTGACCTTGCTGGTGATCACCGACCCACCGGGCATGATGCCGATCTTCGTCGCGCTGACCGGTCCGCTGCCCGCCCGGGACCGGAACCGGGCGGCGTGGCAGGCGGTCGCGCTGGCGCTCGGTGTGATCGTGGTCTTCGCGGTGGCCGGACAAACCCTCCTCGACTATCTGCACGTCGACCTACCGGCGCTCCAGGCAGCCGGTGGGCTGCTGCTGGTGCTCGTCGCACTGGAGCTGCTGACCGGCAAGGGCGACGAGCCGAGCGGCCAGTCCACCTCGAACATCGCCCTGGTGCCGCTGGGCACCCCGCTGCTCGCGGGTCCCGGCGCGATCGTGGCGACCATGCTCTTCGTCCAGCAGGCGGAGGGGCCGAGCGACTACACCGCCATCGCGGCGGGGATCATCTCGGTGATGATCGCCGTCTGGATCGTCCTGCGCTTCTCCGGCGGGATAGTCAAGATCCTCCGGCCGGGCGGGATCGAGGTGCTCACCCGGATCGCGGGTCTGCTGCTGGCCGCCATCGCGGTGCAGCTCATCGCCGACGCGGTCGCCGCGTTCGTGCGGCACTACACGCAGATGGTCTGAGCGCGCCGGCGGAGTTGTCGTACGCCGATGGCAGGATCTCGGGTGTGCGACGACCCTCCTCAGCCGGACGACCTTCCTCCGCCGGTGGCCGCGCGCCCCGCCCCCGGGGGGAGCAGGCCGAGCAACTCGGCTTCGAGGGAATGCCCGAGCGGCTCTTCGTCTGTACGCCGAGCAAGCTCGGCGCCTACGCCGATTGCCCCCGTCGCTACCGCTACTCCTACCTCGACCGTCCCGCCCCGCCGAAGGGCCCGCCCTGGGCGCACAACTCCCTCGGCGCGAGCGTGCACACCGCCCTGCGCAACTGGTATGCGCTGCCCACCGAGCGGCGTCGCCCGGAGGCGTTGGCCGGGCTGCTGCGGGGCACCTGGGTGCGGGAGGGCTACCGCGACGAGGAGCAGGAACGGGCCGCCTACCGACGGGCGCTGGGCTGGCTGGAGGCCTACGTCGAGACGCTGGAGCCGGAGGTCGACCCGCTCGGTGTCGAGCGGGTGGTGGCGGTCAAGACGGCGGTGCTCGCCTTCAACGGCCGCGCCGACCGGATCGACGCCCGGCCTGGCCCCGACGGTCCCGAGCTGGTCATCGTCGACTACAAGACCGGCCGCAGCGGGCTCGACAGCGACGACGCGCGGGGCTCGCAGGCGTTGGCGCTCTACGCCTACGCGGCCGAGCGGACGTTCCGCCGGCCGTGCCGCCGGGTGGAGCTGCACCACCTGCCGACCGGCACGGTCGCCGCGCACGAGCACACCGTCGAGTCGCTGGCCCGGCAGTTGAGCCGGGCGGAGGAGACCGCCCAGGACATCATGGCCGCCGAGAAGGCGGTCGCCGGCGGCGCGGATCCGGACGACGCCTTTCCCACCGCCCCGAGTGCCCGCTGCGGCTGGTGCGACTACCGGCGCAGCTGCCCGGCCGGTAGCCAGACGCCGGGCAAGGATCCGTGGGCGGCTGTCGAACGTCCGGCCGAGGGCACGCCCGCGCAGGGGTGAGCCGACCCGTCACGGCGCCGGCGCGCCGGCGAGACGGGCGGCCCGTTCATTGGCGGCCTGCTGCAACGGGCCCTCCCGCCAGCGGCGGGGCAGCGCGGCGAGAACCATGCGGAGTCCCCGTACGGTCACATCGGCCGACAGGGCGGTCGTGGGCAGCCCGAGGCCGCCGTACATCCGACGGGCCCAGGCCGGTAGCAGGGCGAGGGCGGTGCCGGCGACCCCGAGGTACGCCCACCTCGGCGGTCCGAGGGTCAGCCCCAGCCGGACCGGCAGGCTCAGCTTCCACGGCAGCGGCGGGGCGGTGAGGAAGAGGGCGGTCTCGGCCGCCTCCCGGGTCATCCGAAGCTCCGGCCGGACGCTGCGGTAGTACTCGCCCACCTCGGCGGCGGTGCCGGGGACGGTGGCCGGGTCCAGGCCGACCAGGGTGGCCGCCCGCCGCTGCTCGGTGTAGTAGCCGTCCGCCTCGGCCGGGGTCAGCGGCAGACCGGCCCGCCGGGCGGTGTCGAGGAACGACTCCACCTCGGTCACGTGCACCCACCGCAGCAGCTCCGGCTCGTCGATCCGGAAGCGCTCGCCGCTGATCGGGTCGGTCGCCCGCAGCCGCTCGTGCAGCCGGCGCAACCGGGCACCGGCCGCCTCGGCCTCGGCCGTCGTGCCGTAGACGGTGGTGGCGACGTAGGTGGCGGTGCGTACGAGACGCCCCCACGAGTCGCTGCGGTAGTCGCTGTTCTGCGCCACCCCCGCCATCGCCCGCGGGTGCAGCGCCTGGAGGTAGAGCGCGCGGAGACCGGCGACGATCAGGACCGGTTCGGCGTGCACCTTCCAGGTGACCGAACCGGGGCCGAACAGGCCGAGGTCGTCGGATTCCACCGGTCAAGCCTGCCATGCACGGGCTCCGATGTCCCGCTCGTCGGCCGATCGGACCTGCCGGACACGGGCCGGCGAGGTCTCACTCGTCGAGGTCGCGGCGGGCCCGGCAGGTCGGGCAGAGCCCCCAGAAGGTCACTTCCGCTTCGTCGACCTCATAGCCGTGCGTGGCGGTGTTCGGGTCGAGGCAGGGGGCGGCGCCGACCGCACAGTCGATGTCGGCGATCTCGCCGCAGCCCCGGCAGACCACGTGGTGGTGGTTGTCGCCGACCCGGGCCTCGTAGCGGGCGGCGCTGCCGGCCGGCTCGATCCGGCGGGACAGACCGGCCCGGGTGAGCGCCCCCAGGACGTCGTAGACGGCCTGGGTCGAGACCGAGTCGAGGCGCTCCCGCACCCGGCGGGTGATCTCGTCGACCTCGAGGTGGCCGCCACCGGCGAGCACGTCGAGCACGGCGAGGCGCGGGCGGGTGACGCGCAGACCCTTCGACCGGAGTAACTCCTCGCCAGCTGACATGAGGCAATGACAGCACGCGCCGGCGTGGTCGACAACCGAGCCGTGTCGACGGCCACCGGAGTCGATCCGCTCGGCAGGCGGTGAACCGGTTCCGGGGTGGCTGCGTGTAGTCGATCGAGAAGTCTGGTAGCGACGGGTGTGCCCGTACGCTGGCAGTCCGCGATCGTGAAGGCCTCCCGGAGGTGCCGATGTTCGAGCAGATACTGGGCCTGCCGGTCCACGTCCTGGTGGTGCACGCGGTCGTGGTCTTCGTGCCGCTGCTGGCGCTGCTCGCCGTGGCGTACGTCGCGCTGCCCCGCTGGCGACGCCGGCTGGACTGGGCGGTGGCGATCCTCGCCGTGCTCGCCCCGATCACCGCGTTCGTCGCGGTGGAGTCGGGGGAGGCGTTGAACGACGCGCTGGTCGCCCGGGGCTTCCAGGGGCCGATCCTCGACCAGATCTTCGAGCACTCCCGCTACGGCGACATCCTGTTCCGGATCGTCGTCCCGCTCGGCATCGTGGTGCTCCTGCTGCTGGTGTCGACAAGCGGTCACCGGCGGGTGCCGAAGCTGCCCACGCTGGTCACCCCGGTGCTGTCGGTCGCGGTGGTCGGGCTCTCCATCGCCGCCCTGATCTACGTCTGGTTGACCGGCCACTCGGGCGCCGAGACCGTCTGGGGCACCACGCTCTGACGTCGCCGGCACGCTGACTCCGCCGCCGGCCCGCCTGCGCCGCGGCGGAACTGCCAGAGGCGGTCGTGGCGCGGTGGTCGGGGTGGCGGCGGACCGGGTGGTGCTCTGCCAGGACGGCGACGTCGCGACGCCACTCAGCGGCCGAACCGCACCAGCCTGCGCCGGGTGCGGCGGCCGGGCGGCTCAGAAGAGGAGCCGCGAGCAGAGCAGGCAGACCAGGATCACCAGCACCACGCCGGCCACCGCGCCGACCGAGTACGTGACGCGCTGCGCCCGCTGTTCGGCCAGGTCCAGCGCGGCCATGTCCTGCGGTGGCAGGGAGCGCGGGGCGGCCGGTTGCAGGTGAACGGGGGGACGCCAACCGGCCGGCGGTGGAGTGCTCGGCGGTGGGCCGGAGTATCCGGCGTACGGCGACCCGCCCGGCCCCGCGTTCGCGCCCGGTGGGCTGCCCTCGGCGGAGGTGGTGCGGTCGCCGGTGATCGGAGCCGTCGCCCGGTCGGGCAGCCCTTCGCCGCCGGACGGGGGTCGCCGCCAGAAGTCGTCCGGGGAGCTGCCGGCGTTGGGGGTCGTCACGCCGTCCGACGCTACCAACGCGCGCCGTGCTCTTCCGGGGGACGCGACCGAGCGGCCGGACAGATCGACCCGAGATCAGGAAGTCGGGGGTGTCCCGGCGCGATGACACCGCGACTTCCCGGAAAGCCGAGTTGATCAGGCTCGACCGGGGTCGGCGAACGGGGCGCGCGGCCCGGAGCTGCGTTACCCTTGCCGCTCGTGAGCACCGAGGACCCGGGTTTCCGCCGTGACGACGATCGCACCGTCGACCTGAGCGACGAATTCGTGGTGCTGCCCGAGCAGACGAGCGACGACACGGACCGCGGCTGGGGCGAGCGCGCCACCGGCAACGACGACTGGCTGATCGCCGAGCGACCTCCGCACTGGGACTGACCTCCACCCGCATCGTCGCCGCCGCCTGACCGGCACGGACGTGGTGAGCGGCACCACGACGTGCTGCCTCCGATGCTCCGGCTGCCGTGACGGGGGCTGCTGTGGTGGCGGCCGACTCGGCGGGTGGGCTCATCCGCGTACCACGACGGCGAACCGGCTGCCCTCCGGTTGCCCGACGGTCCGCTGCGCCTGGCCGGGGCTGAGGGCGAGATAGAGCGCGGCGGAGCCGTCCATGGCGCCGGCGTTCACGACGTCGAGCACGAGCGCGCCGCTCGCGAGCAGGCTGGCCTCGCCGGAGCGGCTACCCGCCGACGCGGCGAGGAGGTCGACGCGGGCGCCGGGGCGTACCACCGCGAGCGCGGCCGGCTCGGCCAACCGGACCGGCACGCCCACGCTGCCGGCGGGAAGCGGCAAGCCTTCCCCGACCCGGTGGGGGGCGACGGCCGCCGCGATCGGGCTCCGGTCGGTCGCCCGGGACGGCGTCGGGGTGACCGTCGTGGAGGGGACACCATCGTCCCCCGGGCCGGGCTGCGGGGTCGACCCGGCCGGAGCGGAGGCCCGCGGCGGCGGGCAGCCGGACGGGGTGTGCAGTACGGCCGCCGCGAGGCCGAGCAGCGCGGCGACGAGTGCGGCGCGGAGCAGGGCGCCGCGCGTCGGCAGGCGCGGTCGGCGTGCCGGGCGCAGGGAAGCCGCCGTGCCCGTGTCAGCCATCACGCCTCCGCCTCCGCTGGGCGCCGACGCGACGCCCCTCAGCAGCGACGCTAGGCGTGGGCTGCCCAGGGTGCGGGCCGCCGACCACAGCCTGTGGACAACGCAGTGGCCTGTGGATAACTCCCGCGGGCGGCGTGGCTCTGGTAGGTGCCGCTCGGTTCACGTACCGGGCGCCCGGTGGCGCCCGGTCGGGCGGGCCGCCGGCGCGGGTACGAGCGCGCCGGTACACCCCCTGCTCAGGGGTGCACCGGCGCGGTAGATCTGCGGGAACCGTGACGCGGTCAGGACGAGCTGCTGGCGGCCGGCGCCTTGCTCGACGAGGACGCGCCGCTCGACGACGACCCGCTCGACGACGAGCCGTTCGAACCGGAGGAGCCGTTCGAACCGGAGGAGCCGTTCGAACCGGACGACGCGGTCGAGGTGGAGGTGTTGGAGGACGAGTCGGACTTCGTGGACTTGCCGCCCTCGGAGGACGCCGAGACGGTGTCCGAGCCGGACGAGCGCGAGTCGGTGCGGTAGAAGCCCGAGCCCTTGAACACGATGCCCACCGAGTTGAAGACCTTGCGCAGCCGTCCCGCGCACTCCGGGCACTCGGTCAGCGGGGCGTCAGAGAAGGACTGCACCGCCTCGAGCTGGTGACCGCACGCGGTGCAGGCGTACTGGTACGTGGGCACTTTCTCCTCCGGATCGGGTTCGGCCGGTTGGCACTCGACGTCTTCGAGTGCCAATGTTGCGTCATTCCCCCCGGATTCGTCCAGCGGAAGTGTGGGGCGCGACACCCGGCGGCGTACCCCGGCCGGACGGCGGGGCGGCATCCAGCGTACGCAGGCCCCCGGTGGGGGTGACCACGGCGCGTACCGGACGGTCGTGCGGCTCGGCGGGCACGCTGCTGACCAGCTCACCGTCGTGCAGCGGCACCACGGTCAGGGCCGCCTCGGGCAGGCGGGCCAGCGCCCGGTCGTACGAGCCGCCGCCGCGGCCCAGCCGCAGTCCACCCAGGTCGACCGCGACCGCCGGCAGCACCACCAGCTCGGCGTCGACGATCGCGTCCGGGCCGAGTCGCCGCCCGGTCGGCTCGCGCATCCCCCGCCCGGCCGCGGCGAGGCCCTCGGGTCCGTCGTAGGCGGCCCAGTCCAGGTCGAGGTCGGGCAGCAGCACCGGCAGCAGCAGCTCGCCGTCGGCCGGCAGCGCGGCCCGCAGCACCTCCGGCAGCTCCGGGCCGCCCGGCTCCGAGCCCACCGGAACGTACGCCGTCACCCGGGCGGGCCGCAGCCGGCGTACCAGTGAGACCAGCTCGGCCTGGACGCGAGCCTCGGCCGCCGCCCGCGCCTCGGCGGTCAGCTCGCGGCGGCGGGCGAGCAAGGTCGCCCGCATGTCCCGTTTCGCCACATGAGTCACTTCCGCTCCATAAGAAAATTCCGGCACGCAACACTCCTGACGCAACGCCTCTCCCACGGTTGCTCTGTGTCAGCATCGCAACAAGGGAGGCGGAACTTTCGGGGGGAACCGAGTGACGCTACGCGGACGGTTGACGGCGGCCTTCCTCGCGGTGGTCCTCGGCCCGGTCCTGCTCGGCGCGCTCTTCGTGGCCTCGACCCTGAACACCGTGGACCGGGGTCGCTCGGCCGAGCGGCTCGCCGTGGCGGCCGCCGCCGTGCGTACCTCCGTCGACGCTCTCTGCCAGCAGCTGCGGGCCGCGGCCGACGCGGTCGCGCTGACCCGCGGCGACCCAACCGGCGCCGCCGGTCAGGTGGTGAGCCGCGGCCTCGCCGCCGCGGTGGTGCTGAGCGACGTCGCCGGGCGGGTCACCTACACCACCCCCGACGCGCCGCCGACCCCCTGGCAGGAGTGCGCCGGCGCGGCGGCGAGCGGGCCGGTCACCGCGCTGACCGTCCGGGTCGACCTGCGCGACCGCACCGGAACGACGCTCGGCACGGTCGCCGCGGCCCAGCCGGTCGACCCGGCGTTCGTGGCCCGGCTCGCGGCGGTGACCGGCGTGGCGGTCACCCTGCTCGACGACGGGACCGGGCCCGCGCGGGTCACCCACACCACCGAGGCGAGCGAGGTACGCGACGCCGTGCTGGCGGCGGCCGGCACGCTCGACGACGAGCAGGTCACCGAGACGGCCGACGGCCGGTACGTCCGCCGCATCGGCCCCTCGTCCGGGCAGCCGTTGCCGCTGGTGCTCTCGGTGCCCAGCGAGCAGCCTCCCGGGCTGAACACGGCGCTGGTCGCGGCGGTGGTGCTGGCCGGGCTGCTCGCCGTGCTGGCCGCCTGGCGCCTGGCCCGCGTCACCACCCGCCCGCTGGTCGAGCTGGCCGCCGCGGTCGACCGGGTCGCGCACGGCGACCTGACCGCCCGGGTCCCGGTACGCACCCGCGACGAGCTGGGCCGCCTGGCCGGCGCGTTCAACCGGATGACCCGGGAGACGGGTTCCTACGTGGCCGCGCTGACCAGCAGTCGCGATCAGCTGCGCGGGCACCTCGCCGTCCTCGGGGACACCCTGGCGAGCACGCACGACCTGCAGCGCATCCTGCGGGTGATCCTCAACAGCGCGATCGCGGCGACCGGCGCCCGAGCCGGGGCCGTGCTCCTGGTCGAGCCGGGCGGGGCGCTGGTCGCCCAGTGCACCGACGGTCTGGACGGGCGCTGGCCGCAGGAGGGGGCGCCGACGATGCGGGTCCCCGTCGGCAGTGGGCTGGTGGGCGCCGTGGCGGCGACCGGGGTGCCGCAGCGGGGCAGGATGGACCCGGCCGACGTACCGCCGGGGGAACCGCGCTGCCGGACGTACATCGCGGTCCCGTTCGCCGCTCCCGCCGGCCCGGCGCCCACCACGGGCGCGGCGGCCGGCGCTCCGGCGGTCCCCGGCTCCACCCCGAGCGACGGGTACCAAGCCCCGATGGGCGGCTCGGCCGACGACCTCCCGACCGTCGAGCTGCCCGGCGGCGCCGTCACCGGGGCCGGTGGCCGGGGCACGGGCGGCGCCGAACCGGCCGCCGCGCTCGGGGTGCTCGCCCTCTACGACCGGCTGGGCACCGACGAGTTCGACGACGACGACCTGGTCACGCTGCGTACGTTCGCGAGCCACGCGGCCGTGGCGGTGGAGAACGTACGTGGGCACGAGGAGGCGCAGCGCCTGTCGCTCACCGATCCGCTGACCGGGCTGTGGAACTACCGTTACCTGCGCGAGTCGATCCGGCGGGAGGTCGAGCGGGCCAGCCGGTTCGGCCGGATGCTGAGCGTCCTCGCCCTGGACCTCGACCGGTTCAAGGACGTCAACGACACCTACGGGCACGCGGCCGGTGACACGGTGCTGGCCGAGTTCGCCCGCCGGCTGCGGGGCGAGATCCGCGAGGTCGACCTGGCCTTCCGGCAGGGCGGCGAGGAGTTCGTCCTGCTGCTGCCGGAGACCGACGCCCGGGGTGCGGCGATCGTCGCGGAGCGGCTCGGCGCGGCGATCCGGGACACGTCGATGCCGGTCGAGGCGCACGCCGCCGCGCCGGTCCCGGTACGGGTGACCGTCTCCATCGGCATCGCCGTCTACCCCGACCACGCGAGCACCGGGCAGGAGGTGCTGGAGGCGGCCGACGACGCCCTCTACGACGCGAAGGCGGCCGGCCGGGACACCTACCGGGTGAGCGCCCGGCGGCAGCCGGCCGCCCGCGAGCTGCCGGTGCCGGCGGCGGCCGTCACCCCGACCGACGGGCTGCCCCGCGCGGGCCGCGCCACCGTGCCCGTACGTGCCGAGGCGGCCGCGTCGACCTGCACGGACGAGCCGGGCACGGGGGCCCGAAGCCAGGCCGAGCCGGCGGCCCCGGCGGCCACCGGCCCGGACGTCGCCCGAGCCGGGCCGGGCTCCCCGCGCTCCGCGCCCGGAGGCGGCGCGTCTTCCGGGCCACACCCGCCGCGGCAGAGCCGTGGCCGATAGTCTCGCGACATGTCGGTGCACTCAGCGAACTCCTCAACGACGGCCGCCGCCGATCGCCCCCGCGCGGTGAAGGCCGTCATCCCGGCCGCCGGTCTCGCCACGCGCTTCCTACCCGCGACCAAGGCGGTGCCCAAGGAACTGCTGCCGGTGGTCGACCGGCCGGTGTTGCAGTACATCGTCGAAGAGGCCACCCAGGCCGGCATCAGCGACGTGCTGTTGATCACCGGGCGGGGTAAGACCTCGATGGTGGACCACTTCGACCGCCGGCCCGACCTGGAGGCCCGGCTGGAGAAGAAACCCGAGATCCTGGCCGCCGTGCAGCGCCCCAGCGAGCTGGCCGAGATCTACACCGTCCGGCAGCCCGAGCAGCTCGGCCTCGGCCACGCCGTCGGGTACGCCGAGTCGCACGTGGGTGACCAGCCCTTCGCGGTGCTGCTGGGCGACGAGTTCGTCAAGATGGACGAGCCGTTGCTGCCGGCGATGCTGGAGCTCCAGGCCCGCACCGGCGGCATCGTCCTCGCCTTCTTCGAGGTCGACCCGGCCGAGACGAAGCGGTACGGCATCGCCTCGGTCGAGCCGGCCGAGTCCGAGCTGACCGACATCGGGGACGTCGTCCGGGTCACCGGCATGGTCGAGAAGCCGGACCCGGAGGAGGCGCCGAGCAACCTCGCCGTCCTCGGCCGGTACGTGCTGCCGGGGAAGATCTTCGACGCGATCCGGCGTACGAAGCCGGGCAGCGGCGGCGAGATCCAGCTGACCGACGCGATGGAGCTGCTCCGTACGGAGGGGACACCGGTGCACGCGATCGTCTACCGGGGCACCCGCTACGACACCGGGATGCCGCTCGGTTACCTGCAGACGGTGGTGCAGATCGCCGCCGAGCGGGAGGACTTCGGCGCCGAGTTCCGCAAGTGGCTCACCGACTTCGTCAACTCCCACGTGTCGGGTGGTCCCAATACATGACCGCTACGGCCGACGCCGAGGCGGCCGCGAACGAGTTGACGCCGCTCGCCGACTACCTGGGCAGTGTGCTGCGCAGGTTACGCGCGCTGCCTCCGCTCGACCTCGACCTCACCCAGGCGTACGGCAACGTCCTCGCCGAGGACGTCGTCGCGCCGCACGCCTTCCCGGCCTTCGACCAGTCGGCCGTTGACGGGTACGCCGCGCGTTGGGAGGACATCTCCGGCGCGGGCCGGGCCGCCGGCGGGCGGGCGGTCCGGCTCAACGTGGTAGGCGACCTCGGCGCGGCCAGCTGGCGGCCGGTCCGGCTCACGCCCGGCTCCTGCTTCTCGGTGGCCGCCGGGGCGCCACTGCCGGTCGCCGCGGACGTGGTGGTGCCGGTGGAGTGGACCGACCAGGGCATGGCGGCGGTGGAGATCTACCGCACCCCCAAGCGGGGGTACGGGGTGCGCCGCGCCGGTGACGAGCTGCCCGCCGGAACGTTGCTCGCCCGGGCCGGCACATACGTCACGCCGGCCCTGGTCGCGGTCTTCGCCGCCACCGGCATCGGGCACGTGGTGGTCCGGCCCAGCCCGCGGGTCGTCGTCGTGGCCACCGGCGACGAACTGGTCGACGTGGGCCGGGGCAGCCAGCCCGGCCAGGTGGTGGACGCGAACTCGCACGCGCTGACCGCCGCGGCGGCCGAGGCGGGGGCGTTGGCGTACCGGGTCGGCATCTGCGACGACGACCCGGAGGGGCTGCGCGGGCTGCTGGAGGACCAGACCCTGCGCGCCGACCTGATCATCACCACCGGCGGCACCGGCACCGGGCCGGGCGACATGGTCCGCCGGATCCTCTCCCGCCGCGAGGGGGGCCGGGCCGGGCCGGTCACCTTCACCGAGGTGGCGCTCTACCCCGGCACGGCGCTCGGCTTCGGCACGGTCGGCGCCGAGGAGGTGCCGGTGGTCTGCCTGCCCGGCGATCCGGGCGCGGCGCTCATCGGTTTCGAGGTGCTCGCCCGCCCGGCGATCCAGCTGCTCGCCGGGGCCGAGCCGGTGTTCCGGCCCAGCGTCCGGGCGCACCTGCTGGAGACCGTCTCCTCACCCGGCGGGCTGCGCGAGTTCCGCCCCGCGCACGTCGCCGAGCGGCGGGGCGGCGGCTACACGGTCCAGCCGCTCAGCGGTGGGCCGTTCACCCTCTCCGGTCTCGCCGAGGCGAACGGCCTCCTGGTGCTCGGCGAGCGGGTCACCACGGCCGCGGCGGGCTCCACGGTGGACGTCCTCCTGCTGGACCGCCGCCGGTGACCCGCGGGCCAGCCGGTCCCACCCGGGTGAACGGCCGGCCCCCGGTGCGTCCCGGCCCGCACCACCTTCCCGTCCGGAGTGCCCTCGCGGCCGGTGCGCCGGCGGGCGTAGGGTCCGCCCCGTGAGCCTCTTCGGAGCCGGACGTGCGCCCGGCTGGCCGGTGGTCCTTGTGGACGGCCCCGTCGTGCTGCGCCCGTACCGGCGATCGGACGCCGCCGCCTGGTCCGAGGTGCGGCGCGCCAACCAGCGCTGGTTGGCGCCCTGGGAGTCGTCGCTGCCCGGCGGTTGGGACGAGCTGAACTCGCCGGCCGCCTTCCGCTGGGTCCACCGGGACCAGCAGCGCTCGGCGCGCTCGGGTGACGGCATGCCGTTCGCCGTCTGCCTGCGGGAGGACGGGCGGGAGCGGCTGGTCGGGCACCTGAACGTGGGCAGCATCGTCCGGCGGGCGCTCTGCTCCGGGTACGCGGGCTACTGGGTCGACCACCGGGTCGCCGGTCGGGGAGTGATCCCCACCGCGCTGGCCCTCGCCGTCGACCACGCGTTCGGCCCGGGTGGCCTGCACCGGATCGAGGTCAACATCCGGCCCGAGAACCGGCCGTCCCGCCGGGTGGTGGAGAAGCTCGGCTTCCGCGAGGAGTCGTACCACGTGCGCTACATGCACATCGACGGAGCGTGGCGCGACCACATCGGATACGCGATGACCAGCGAGGAGATCGCCGCCGAGGGCGGGTTGCTGGCCCGCTGGCACCGGGTGCGCGCCGCGGCCGGGTGACCGTCCCACCCACGGGATCGGCGCGGCGCGTCGGCATCACGCTCCGTCGCCCGTAACCTCAAGTAACTGCAAGCTGTGGCAAACGCTGCTCGCCGTACGATCGACGCCACCGGCACCGATCGATGGAAGATCCTACGGCTGAGTAGCGGTTGCTCCGAATTCGGTGACGGGAGGGGTGAGGGTGCCGACCTCGGTGCTCCTCGCCGTCCTCGCCGCCGCCGGCCTGCTCGCACTCGCTCCGGCACTGGTCCGCCGGTACGACGCCACCGAGCGGCTGGTGGCGGAGCGGGCGCAGTCGACGGCGCGGGTGCTCCAGCGCCAGCGCCGCCGCCGTACTGTGCCGGGACGGCAGCCGGTACGCGCGCCACGGCACCTCGTCGTAACGCTCAGTGAAGATTCGACTACCGGTGGTCTACAGCGACCGGTCTCGGCCCCGCCCGCCGTGGGCCGCCGCTCCGGCCGACTGAGCGCCGTACCCC
>NZ_SMKG01000066.1 GCF_004348525.1 Micromonospora sp. 15K316
CCGCGTCTTGCTTCGGTGGCCCGTGCCGGCGACGTCGACGAAGCCGGCACGGGCTCCAGCCAGACGGCCGGAGACTCAGGGCCGCAGCTCGTCCATGGCCTGCCAGAGGCGGGCCCGGTCGTGCTGCGAGGTCGTCGGCGATCTGTTCGTAGGTCAGCCGGCGGGCGGGCATGGGTTGATCTCCGTGGGTTGGGCCCACGGATCACACCATGTGCGGTATCGGACCTCAACACGATGCTTGACCTAGAAATCTAGGCTTTCTAGGGTACGGAGAGTGAGCGTTAGATGATCTTTTAGTCATAAGAGGTGATCCTGTGACACCCGCGCACCGGCACGCCAACCCGCCACCCATCGTCGACGGCGACGTATACCCCGCACCACCACGCCCGCCAGCACCCCGCATCAACCGCGCCCAGGTCTGGGAGATCGGGGCCGTCGCCGTCCTGGTCCTCGCGCTCATGGTCTACGGGATCGTGGCCCGGTGAGCGACAGACGGCCGCCCGGTCGGCCGACACCGCGAGCCGGCACCCGGCCAGCCGCTCCGCCACCGCTTCGGACCATCCGCCCCGGCGACACACTCCGCCTCACCCGCGCGGCCTCGCCCCAGTTCGCCCTCGCGGAGATGACCGTCCGGGTGATCGGGGTCCTCGAACGGCACACGTACGACGGCTGGCTGTGGATCGACGCCTACCAGCTCGGCGACACCGGCGACGCCGTTCAGCGCCGCGAGCTGTACCTGATGCCCGCTGGTGTTCAGTGGGTCGACCCGCCGCGGCTGACCGCGCGTCGGCGTCCGATCCGCCGTACGGTCCTGACTGTCGGCCCGTGAGCCGCGCGGGCCGCCACGTGTTGACCACAGAGAGTACGGTGCCCGCCATGACCAACAGCGCGCCTGCCACGTCGCCCCGCCGCGGTCGTCTGCTCTTCATCGCGATCATGTTGGTCGCGATGGTCGCGGCGGCCATCGTCGGTTGGAACATCGGCCTGCCGAACGACCCGGCCGGTCCCCGGCCGGCGAGCGTGTCCAGCTCCGCGCCTGCGCAGCCGAAGAGCGACCCGTACGAGACGTACCTGAAGCTGGCCCCATCTGATGCGCCGAAGATCAGCCGGGAAGACGCACAGACTCGGGCCCTGCTCGGTTGTGGCCAGTCGTGGGCGCCCGGCACGGTGGACGCGGCGCTGGCCGAGGCGTACGCGGACCTGTGCAAGCAACGCTGACGGGAGACGACAGCGCCCCCGCCGCCGTGAGGCAGCGGGGGCGTCCTCCGGCTGGCGGCCTGTCGGTCCGCGTACGGGTCGCCGTCAGGCTACTACGCGGGCCGGTTCGGTACCGCGTACACGATGCCCAGCCCGGCGAGAACGGCGCCGGCCACGATGGTCCATTCCAGCCGGGTGACGTGGTCGTCGGCGAGGGCGGTGCCCAGCGCGGTCAGGCCAGCGGTCAGTCCGCCGACAACGGCCTTGGCGTACGGCTTCCACTGCATGAGGTCCTCCTAGTTGACGAGCTGGGGCAGGACGGCGGTGCCGAGCGCCGCCAGGGACAGCAGCACCGCGGCGGCGGGTAGCGGCCACTGCCGGGACTCCAGTGACCGCAGCCGGGTTTCGTGGTCGCGCAGGTCTTCGCCGTGGCCGGCGCCCTGGTTGACGAGCTTGTTGACGGTGTCGCGGAGTAACACCACCTGGTCGTAGATGTCCCGGGGTGTGATCTGTACCGGGCCGAGCGGGTCGGTCATGACGTGAGCCGCCTGGCCAGCTCTTCGGCGACCTGCTCGGTGAGGGCCTCGGGGATCGCGGCGGCGATCCGCTCCGGGGTGAGTCCGGCGAGGACACCGGAGACGATGGCCTGCTCGTCGGTGTCACCGTCATTGGCCCGCGCCCGCGTCACCAGCTCGTTGAGCACGCTGAGGGTGGACATGCCCTTCGGGATGCCGCCGCCCACGTACTGCCACGGCAGGGCCCGCATCAGGCCGGCCACGGCCGGGTCTTTCAGGATGGCGGCGAACTGCTTGGCGTCCATGTCGTCCTCTCCGATCTGCCAGTCGCGGGTGTCGTCCGCGCGGGCGGTGTGCACGGTGCTCACGTGGATGTGGGTGTCGTGGGGGTCCGACCCGTCGTAGTCGTCCCACTCCCAGCCGTAGTTCGGGCCGGTGATCCGCCCGTTCGAGATGATGTAGCCGATGCGCGGGTCACGGCTGCGGCGCAGCTGCTCGGCCACCTCGTGTGCGTCCAGGCCGAGTTTCGGGGCGTGCGGGAAGTCCCTCGCACACACGACCGCGGTCTTGCCGAGCGCGGTGTAGTAGTGCGGGTAGTGGTCGCTGCTGCTGCTGTGCGCCGAGTCGGCGATCGACCCCCACGACACCGCCGGAGTGGCCGGCGGCACCGCACGCGGGAACGCGGCACGCAGCTGCTCGTTGAGCCGGTCCAGCGAGCGCACAACCCGCCACGACTGACCCTTGCGCCAAGCGGCCATCACACCGCCTCCTGGATTGTGACTTTCAGCCGCGTGTTGCCCACGCGGATCGCCTGGCTCGCGGCGAGGGTGCCGAGCAGCTTGATCGTGTGCGTGCCGGCGGCGCTGAGGGTGCCGTCCCACATCTGCGAAACGGTGTGTCGGTCGCTCGCGGCCGGGTCCGAGTTGATCGCCTGCCCGGCCTGGACCGTGCCGTCTACATCGCAGTAGCCGAGCATCAGCGCGGTGTTGGTGCCCTGCTGGTCGGCGTCGAAGACGGCCTCGCAGAACCACCGCGCGGCCGTCTCCGTCGTGAACGTGACCGACGCCCCCGGGACCTCCCCCTGGGTGACCGCACCGGTCAGTTCAGACGTCGATGACGCGGTGTAGTAAGCGGTTCGGAGCCGTCGCAGCAGCGCCGCAGTGATCCGCTGCCCGGATGCAATCGCCATCAGATCCTCCTCATAGCGCCGACACCGCCGGCTGCCATACGTCGACCGCGGTACCGGCCGGCCACGACCTCTGGATGCCGTTGACGCCGCGGGCTGAAATGGTGGCGGTCTGTGGGCTGCTCGTGCCGCTGATCGCCGAGAGCGTGACCCGCTCACCGCCCACCCTGATGTCGAGCGGGAAGTCCGTCGGGTCCGTCGTCCACGGGCCGTTCTCGGTGGTCGACGCCAGCGACAGCGACGTACCCGAGCTGGTCAGGTCCGCGCCGAGCGTGGATCCGTCGGCAGCTACCCGCTGCTCGCCGTCCACGACGGCCACGTCCCACGGTGACGACGGCGCCGCATTCCAGACAATCGACCAGTCGTAGCCGTCGATCGTCTCCGTGTAGCCCTGCACCATCACCCGGGCCGGCCCGGGAGGCAGCCACGCCGGCAGACCATCGATCGACGCCACGTCGCCGGTGTCGGAGAGCACCACCTGCCGCGTAAGGGCCTGGTCGGCGGCGAGCGTCTTCGCGGCGAGGTTGAGGCGGATACGCGGGTAGCGGGCCTCATCGACTGTGCCCAGGTGCAGCAGCCACGACGCGAGGTCGGGCAGCTGGTCGTCGGTGGCGACGTTGAGCGTCTCGGAGGTGGTGTACCGGCCGACACCGGCCGGCGGGTCCAGGACCGACAGTGGGCCGTCGAGTTGCACCGCCACCGACGACGCCCCGTCAGGGCGCGACACGGTGATGTCGTTGCGGGTCGCGTCGTCGTCGTCTGTCGGCTCGAACGGGGCTGAGATGTGCGTGTAGTCCAGCGGGATCGGTGTCTGGTTGTACAGGCTCGTCCGGGTGCGGTAGTGCAGACCACGATGCCCCCGCGCGTCGAGCAGGATCCCACCGTCGGCGGCGGCCGCGTCGCGCAGCGCGTCGAGCAGCGGCACGATCGGCTGCGGCCCGCACGCCGCGGTGTCGTCAGGCGCACCCCAGAACGTGATCGGGATCCCCGCCTCGCCGCACACGCGGACGATGCGCTCCCCGGCCTTCTCGCCCGCGTATGCGGTGGAGATGGCCGCGAAGTCGGCGCTGAGGAAGATCCGCTCGTTGTCGACGGCCAGGTGCGACAGCAGAGCATCCTGCAGGTCGCTGTTGCCTACCACCTCAACCCTGGTGGGGTGGCCGAGCGTGCCCGTGTACGTCCACGAAAAGGTCGAGAACGCGGGATCGCCGGCGTTGGCCACCCACGGCTGCCACGTGATCGTGTCGCCGGAACGCGACCACTCGACGTACATCATCAGCCAGTCGTCCGGAGGATTATCCGCGTTGTTGAAGTTGTGGTCCGAAACGGCGTCCCCGCCCTGGTCGTAGCCGACCCACCGGTACCCGCCGCCGGACATCTGGAAGTCCCACCGGGCCACCGTGCCGCCCGACCAGTGCACCCGCAGATAGGTTTGGTCTCCACCGGCCGGCATCTGTGCCAGCTTGATGAACACCAGCAGTGAGTACGTCGACGACCCGGGTCGTGGTGTCACGGTCGTCGTGATGGACGACGTCGCGGTCAGCTTCGCCACCGACCGGCTTCCCGGCAGCCGCCCCGATTCCTCGCCGTAGGTCACCTGAGAGGACGTGGCTGTGGTCGGCCTTGCCGTCGCCGGTGTCGGCCGGGTGGCGTCCGTCCCTTCCTCAAGCGGCAGATAGCCGGCAGGGTCGATAGACGACAGGGTGCGGCGCAGCGGAGACGTCACCGCGGTGCTCTGACTGAGCCGCCGGGTGATCCCGGCCGCGTCGACCGGCACCCACTGGTCCGTGCCCGCCAGGTTCCACCGCGACGGCCAGGACGACACCTCACCGTAGAAGCGGGCGCCCCGGTCGATGACCACGGCGCTGCTGTTGAGACTCCACGGGCGGCCCTGCGCATCGGTCAGCGACGTCTGCCCAGGCTGCATCAGCGTGAAGTCCGGCGACGCCACGAGGGTGCCGCCGATGCGCAGCTCGAAGCCGTACAGCTCACCGGCGGCCGGCGCCGCGGCGAGGCCGCCGAACGACCCGAGCTCAATGCCCGCAGTGGGGGCCTCCGCCACCGACGTCGCCCCAGCGGGACTCGAGTCCGCGCCCAGCTGCACCCACGGACCAGCCAACGATGCCGCGGTGTAGAACCGCACCACCCCCGTGGCCAGGGTCAGCGTCGCCCGCACCGCCAGCGCCCCGCCTGCCACCGATGGCACCGGCACCAACGCCCGGCGGCTGATCCGGCCCGCGGCACTGCCATCCGGTGACCACGTCAGCCCCAGACGGCCGGCGGCGTCCACATCGATGTACCAGGCGCGCTCGGTGCCGACCGCCCAGTACCGGCCGACCAGCTCGAAGAAATCGCCGGTCGCCCAACGGACCAGCCGCACCCACATCCGTATGTCCAGGTCGCCCGAGGTGTTGAGGCTCGCGTGGGCCGGGGTGGTCACCGCCGATGGGTTCTTCGCCGGACCCGACAACGCGACCGCCCCGGCGGCGCCGAGGTCACCGACCCGCACCCGGATCGGCGTGTTCCGCCCCAGCAGCCCGTAGTAGGGGCTGGCCGGGTTACGCGGCGAGTACCGGCCGCCAGCGTTGTTGAGGACCAGACTGCACTGGGTCAGGTCCGGCTCCCGGCCCTCGTTCGGCCGGCCGCGGGTGATGGTGATCCCGCCGCCCGAGTCGGCCACGGAATGTCGGACGTCGCCGGCGTCGAGCACGTTCACCCAGCCGAGAGTGTCGCCCAGGTACAGGTCCACCTCGGCCGCGACCTGAGTGTCGGGAAACGCCACGTCAGCTCCTCAACACGGCGACCGGGTCACCGCCGCGGTGCTTGATCGCGGCGCGCAGGATCTCCAGGAGCAGGTCATCGACGGACCGGCCGCTGGACTGTAGGACCAGCACTGAGCCGCCGCCGCCGGACGCGGACGGCGACTTGATCTGCTCGCCGGCCTGGAGCACGGCGAGGACGTTCTCACCGGGCCGGCCGGGCACCGTGCCGCCGCTGTGGAACGTGGGCAGCCGCGGCGCGGAGATGCTGTTCCCGCCGACGCCGGGCACCCAGCCCGGTACCGTCCACGACAGCCGGCCCACCGTCGCGTTCCACGCCCGGGACACGGAGTTGAAAGCCGACCGGAACGGCGACGAGATCAGCCCACCGATCTTCCCGAACGCCCGACCGATCTTGCCCGGCAGGCTGATGTACCAGTTGAACGCCGTCGTCGTGATCTTCTTGATCCAGTCCCACGCGGCCTTCACCGGCTCGCCGATCTTGCCCCAGATCGCCCCCCACAGATCTTGGAACCAGGTCGTCTGGGTCGCGATCCAGATGATCGCCCCGACCAGCGCACCGATAGCCACGATCACGATGCCGATCGGGTTCGCCGACATCGCGACGTTCCACGCCCACTGCGCGGCCGTCGCGATACCGGTAGCGGCGGCGCCAGCCAGCTGCGCGGCCTTACTCGCGGTGGTGGCGGCCGCGGACTTGATCGACGCCAGCGACACCGCGTTGTTGGCCATCGCGAGCAGGTTGAGCGTGCCGACCAGGCCGAGGGCGGCCGTGGACAGCAGCTCGATCTCCGTCCCAACCCGGGACAGCGTCGACGGGTCCGCCGCCTTCTGCGCATCGTTCAGGTTCAGCTGCGCATCCTTCGCGTCGCGATTCGCCTGAGCCATGTCCCGGCCGGCTTGCGCGGCGTCCTCGTTGGCCTGCGCCAGATCGGCCTGCGCCTGGCCGCTGTCGACCCCGGCCTGCTTCAGGTCCAGCTGCGCTTGCGCCAGGTCCTGCGCCGCCTGCCGGGCCTCGATGCTGCCCTTGCCGTGCTCCTTGACCGCGGCGTTGTAGTCCTTCTGCGCCTGCGCGGCGTCGATCGCCGCCTGCTTCTGGTCGAGCACAGCTTGTTCCGCGTCGACGCCGGCCTGCTTCGCGTCGAGCTGCGCCTGGTTGAGATCCAGCTGCGCCTGCTTCAGGTCGCCGAGGGCCTGCTCCGCGTCGAGGCCGGCCTGCTCGACGTCGGCCAGGGCCCGGGCCTGCGCCTGCGCCCGGTCCGCGCCCCGGCTCTGGAGCGCGGCCAGCGCCGACACGGTGCCGCCGGCGTCGCCGACCGCCGCGGACATACCGGCGGCCGTCGCACCGATCCGGGCCATGCGGCCGCTGTAGACGTCCGCCGAGCGGCCGGCGTCGGTGGTCTGCTGGCTGGCCCGGGCCGCCGCGTCCCCGACGCTCTCCGTGGCTGCGCTCGCCTGCGCGGCGGCCTTGTTCAGCTTCGTCGCGTCGCCGGCGAACGTCAGCGTTACCGCGTTCCCCGCCACCTCAGTCCACCTCCAGCCCAGCCGCCCGGATCACGGTCAGCAGCCCGTCCTCCAGCGCCTTCTGCACGTCGCCGTGGCGCTCGTGGAACGCCGGGTACACGTACCGGCCGCCCTTCTCGAACGTCCGGTACGCAGGCCGGCCCTTCACCCGGCCCTCACCGCCGTAGTCCAGCCACGGCACGTACGGCGCCCGCGACGACCCGGCCGACACCCGCGTCGCCGTCCGCGTCGACCGGGCCTTGACCGCGGCCTGCGCCCGGCCCGACCGGCGCGGCATCTTCCGCCGGGCCGTGTCGACGACGATGTTCGCGGCCTCGTTGTGCGCCAGCCGCAGACCCTTCGGAGCCTCCGCGTCGATCCGGCGCAACGCCCGGTTGATCGCGTTCAGCCCCTCGATTCGGATCGGCTCGACCACCGTCACGCCCGCTCACCTCCCCTGACGGGACCGCGCCACCAGCTCCTGCAGCTGGCGCCGCTGCGCCTTCCGCGCGTAGTAGATCGACCAGCGCACGAACTCGTCGTTGCTCATCCCCGCCTGCAACTCGCCGACCGTGCGGCCCAGCTTTTCGGCCAGGAAGAACTCGAACTCAAGATCAGGATTCGCCTCGAAGGCTTTTGTACGCCTCCTTGTCGGCGCGGCCGGCGATCCCGGACAGCTTGTTGATCACGTGGTTCAGCGCCTCGAGCTCGCCGAACGTGGCGACCTCGGTCCACTGGCGGACTTCGTCCTCGGTCAGCTTCGGGTCGACCATGGCCAACGCCAGCGCGGACGCCTCCGTGTTCTCGCCGTCGTTCGCCCGCCTACCGATGTCGAGCACCTCGGCGCGGGTCAGCCCCCGGACCCGCACGGTGCCGACGCCGGGCAGGTCGACGTCCTGCTCCGGGCAGCGGGGACGGAGCAGGGCCGCCTTGTCGATCGTCGCCACGTCACGCCTCCTGCGTGTCGTCGGCGACGTCGTCGCTGACCACGAACGTCGCGGACCAGGTCACCATGTCGGCCACCGGCGCCGTCTCCACGTACGACGTCAGCAGCCCGTCGAACGTCTGCACCGGCTTGCCCGCGCCCGCGCCCTCCACCATGCGCACGATCTCGACGACCGTGCCGACGAGCGGGTTGAGCACCGGGTGCGTGCCGGTCGTGACCGTGTTGTCGTAGATGCCGCCGCAGGTGAACTCGCCGTTCAGCAGCCCACCCCCATGCACCTCGGAGTTCTTGCCGTACGTGGTGTTGTTGTGGTCCGCCGACCCCCGGGTCATCTCCGACGTGTTGGTCCACGTCGAGATGTCGTCACCCCCGACCGTGATCTTGGTGAACCTGCCGTGCTGAAACGCCATGGCTATGCGCCCTTTCCTGTGATGTCGAGGTGGAACATCGCCGCCAGGTAGTCCGTGCCGGCGTAGGTGACGACGTCGAACTCCGCCGTCGCGACCCGCACCGAGTCGCAGCTGGTGTACGTGCGCGCCTCGATCGCCGCCTTGACGCTCTTCGGCCCGGACCCGTCCGCGTACTCGGCGATCGCCCGCCGCGCGGCCGGCTGCGTCGGTTTGGCGACCAGGACCAGAACCGGCCAGTCCTCGATCCGGTCCGACCCGCGCCCGTGCGTCGTGTCGTAGGTGATCGGGTCCGGAAGCGGGATCAACGCGAACGGCGGGTGGACGCGATCGACGCCCCACTCCGGCACGTTCAGGCCGTCGATCGTGCGCAGCGCGGCGCCCAGCTCGCCGGCGACGTCGTCGAGGTTCATGCCACCCTCCGCCGCCGCGACAGCCCGGCAAGCGTCGTGGCCACGTCCGGGTCGAGCCGCGACAACAGCCGCATCTCCGACCCGTCCGACGGCGACCCGGCGATCCCGTACGGCGAATGCCGACGCGACGACCACCGCGACACCTGAAGCTTGCACGCCTGGATCACCTGCGCCGGGATCTCCGGCCACCCCCACAGCGCCTCGACGACCACCGGCGCCCCCGGGAAGTCCGCGAACCCGAGCCGCTCGTACGGGCGGCCACGCAGCTCCGCGTCGTCGGGCAGCAGCACCGCGCCCGAGTCGGCGTACGCGACGCCGGCGACACGCAGCCCGGTCACATCCTGGACGTCGTCGATCTCCAGCAGCCACAGCCCCGACACCACGTCGTAGACCGCCGGCCGCCGGTACGTACGGGCTTCCGGCGCGTCGACGATCCCGAACTGCCGGTTGCACCGCTTGTCGACCGCGCGGGACGCAGCAGTGCACCACAGCGCGACGTCCGCCTCATCGACGCCCGGCGAGTACAACCAGTCGGACGCGGTCACCGCATCGAGGTAGTCACCACCCCAGGGCGCGGAGCCACCACTATCGCCAGCGGGTACAGCCATCGGTGCCCCCTCTCCTAGACGGCGACTTCGACGAGCGTGAGCCGGCCAACCCAGGAAATGGTCTTTCCGGCCTCACCGACGACCAGGAAGTGCAGGGTTCCAATGGACGATCCGGCGACCGAAAGGGTCCACGGGGCAGCGGCGGATGTTTCCGCCAGCACGGTGATGACGGGCGTGCCCACTACTGCGCTGTTTCCGGAGGCGGGGCGGCGCATCATGCCCTCCACGCGCCAGCTCTTGCAGTCCGCTGTCGCACCCTCGCGGGCCACCAGCAGCAAGGAAAACGCCACCGTCGAGCTGGGCAGCAGGTCGTACGCCGTGCCGCCCCCGGCGATGCCGAGGATCGTCGCGGTGGCGGTCGTGGTCTGCCGCGCCAGCGTGATCACGCTGGTCTGTGCGTCCCCGTCCTGAGCGAACCGGTGATTGGCCATCGCGTTCTGCCCGTAGACGCGGGCCCGCGCGTACCGGCCGAACGCCGTGGAGTAGTTGCCCTCCGCCTTGTTGTTCTGCCCGATCGCCAGAGCAGACGCACCGCTGACCGTGTTCGCCGATCCGAGCGCCACCGCGCCCGCCGCAGACACGGTGTTGTTCTGCCCGGCCGTGAAGCTGTACTGCCCGGAGGCCGTGTTGTTGCCGCCACCGGCGATCGTCGCCTGCGTCGCACTGGCCGTGTTGAACGTCCCACCAGAGATCGTGACGAAGTCACCACCGGTGATGCGGTGATCCGACCCGCCGGAGATCGTGGAGTGCGTCGCCGCCGCACTGATCGCGCTGTGATCCGACCACATCACGGACTTGAGACCGGCCGCCACGTTGTCGTAGCCGCCCACCGTGCAGTGATTCGCCGCGGTGCCGCGCAGGTCAGCGGGGTCTGCCGGGACGTTGCTGCTGGTCGTGCCGACGTTGGCGATGATCCCGTTGCCGATCACGTTCTCTCTGCCGGGCGTGCCACCTCCGACGATCGTCGAATCGATCACGTCGTCGGCGATCGCGTTGCCGGACCCACCACCCAAAATCGAACTGCGAACCGCGCCGCCCGCCTCATCGCGGATACGCACGACCGTCCCCGACACGGACCCCGCAACGGCAGCCGCCAGCTGGTCAATCCGACCATCAGCAGCCGGGTACAGCGGCACCATCGGCCCGTCCGGGCCCACGCGGGTGTACACCACGGGGTCGGAGCCGTCGGGGAAGCGGAACAGCTCGGCCTCGAAAGTCGAGCCGATCGTCACGTACGGGATCCCGTCGTCCGTCTCCGGCAGCGATGACACCCCGTCAGCGGCGAGCACATCCGCCGGCTCGGTGGCGTCCTCATCGGCGTAGAGAGGCACGACCGTCCCGGCGGGAACGAACTGCCCCCGCCGGGCGCCGCGGGTGTAGTAGAACACCCGCTGGTCCTGAGCCGGACCGATCAGCCGTGCCACCCTCTACGTCCCCTCAGAAGTTCCGGCGTCGCCGGTCGGTCCGGGCCAGCGCCCGGGCCAAGTTGGCCACCTGCTCGGCCAGCTCGGCCACCTGAGCACGCAGCTCCTCGACTTCGCCGGCCACCTGAGCCGCAGTCACCCGCGGCGTCTTGTCGTCCTCAGCCATGCCGCCCCCTTACGCCGTCGGGTCGACGCCACCGACCAGCAGGTCGGCCGCCTCGACGGCTTCCTCCCGGCTCGCGTACGTCGCCTTGAGGTAGCCGGTCCGACCGTCCGCGAGGTGCACCCGCACCCGCCACGGGTAGTCCACAGCGGGCTTATCCGCCAGGACAGCCGTGGCCTGATCCAAGTTCACGTACCCCTCGCTGACCGCCGCCGGGTCACCGGTCGCCACCAACACCCACATGCCTGTCACTCCCGTCAGGCAGTGGTGTAGATGACCTGGCGGACACCGTCGATGCGCGTGTTTGCCAGCGCCTTGTAGCCCCAGATCCCCAGGTCCACGAACGCGACCCGGTACTCGAACTGGAGACGCTGCGGCGCGCTGGCCCAGCCGTGCACGTCGTCCGGGTTGAACAGCCAGGAGTTCTTCGCCCCGGCCCCGGCCGCGCCGAGCGCCCACGACGGGACACCGGTCACGCCACCCAGGTCGATCGTGCCCCACCGCGGCGCGGCAACGCCGGTCGCGTTCTGCGGGCCGATGATCGGGTACAGCCGCCGGCCGGTCGAGTCGACCGCACCGACGAACGCCCGGTACAGGTTCTGGTGCACGGCGAACGCCCGGAACCGGTGACCACCGCGGGCGAACTGAAGATCCGCGTTGGCCGCGGACCAGGCCGCGTCGAGCACGTCGTCCACGACCGGCGGGGTGCCGGCCGCCGAACCGAGGTCGATGTCCGCCGCGGCGGTCAGCGTGTTGAGGAACGTGCCGGCGGCCGTCTCCAGCGCCTCGAACCACTCACGGTTCATCTGCCGCCAGATCAGCCCCGACAGCTGCGGCGAACCGCCCTGCTCCCACGCCTCCCGGGTGACCTCGACCTTGCCGGACAGGGCCGTCGGGGTGATGGTCTGGCTGGTCGCCTTGTACGTGCCGCCGGTCGGCTCGGTGCCCTCGGTGTGGTCGCCCACCAGGTCACCCGCGCTGGTGTTGTCGAACTTCGGCACCACGAACGGCGTGGCGTCGGTCAGGGTGCCCCGGTTGATGAAGTCCCACAGCGGGGTCGCGTAGTCGAGCTGGTCAACGAACATGTCCGGCCGCTGCCGTGCCGGGTTGAGCGCCGCCGCGTCCGCCTTGTCCACGTCGAACTGCGCCTCACCGAGCCGCGGCTTGTTGGCCATGGCCCCGTCGAACTGGCTGCGCATGAACTTGGTCGCCCGCTCCATCGCCTCGCCGTCACCGCGCGACGCGGCGATCAGGTCGGTCGAGAAGTCGTACTGGGCGCCCCGGGTGAGGTTGCCACCCCGGTCGAACCGGTACGGCAGCTCCTCCCGCACCTGCGACGCGGCCACGGTGCGGCGGGTCGGGTCGACCGCCTGCCGCTGCTCCGCCGGCTCGTTCCGGGCCGGGATCGCCTGCGGCACACCGAGCAGCGCACCCAGCTGACCGGCCTTGATCAGGCTGTCGACCTGCTCGGCGGACAGCGTCAGCGCACCGGCCGGCGCCGCCGGCTGCTCCGGCCGCTGCGGCTGCTGCGCGGCCACGATCGCCTGGATCGCGCCCGGCCGGGACAGGAGAGCGGTCAGCTGGTCCTCGCTGAGGTTCACGCCGGTGGCCGGCTGGTTGGCCGGCTGCTGGTTGTTGGAAGCGGTGCACGCCACGCCCTCCGCGTGGACCTGCCCGCAGGTGGCGCAGTGCATTCCTGCTCCAATCTCTCGGTTTGCTCGTACCTTGGTCACGCGCGCGTCATCGAACGCGGGCATCGGGGTGCTGCTGGTCTCGCGCCAGGTCGCCCGCTTGACGTCGTAAACCTGGTCCTTCTCGTTCCACTCGACGTCCCCGGACTCCGGGTCGAGAGCGAAGTCGACGCCGACGGAGAGCCCGTCGTACAGGCCGTGCTCCGCGTCGTAGAGCAGCTGGTCGCGCTCCAACTTCGCCGGGCTGCCCTCGGGACCGTCGAGCACCTTCAACGTCACCACCGGGCCGCGCCGGGTTTCCTTCACCGACGTGTGGATCCCGACCGGCGTGTAGTGGTCCTTCAGGTGCTTGATCCGGGACAGGTTCGCGTCGTCGTACTCCAGCGACCCCGGCAGGAACCGGAACGCCAACCCGTACTTGCGGGCGACCTTGTTGTACGGAACGGCCAGACCGGTGATCGTGCGCCGCTCGACGTCGACCTTGGCCGGCTCCGCCGCCCCGGCGAAGTCGGCGACGTCGAACGTCATCGCCGGCTTGCCGCCGTCGTCGGCGCTGGCCGTGAGCCGAACCACCGCCAGCCGCGACGCCTCAGCGCCCTCGGTCTGCTCCTGGTCCTCGCCGTCCCCCTCGGCCGGCGGGGCGGACGCAGCCGCGGCGGGCTTCGGCGCCGGGCCGGACAGGCCGGCCGCCGCGCGAATCTCGTCAGCGTCCATCACGCCCATGTCCTTCAAGCCCTTCCAGTACGTCACCTGCGCGCCGGGGTCCGGCTTCAGGTAGTCCGTCAGGTCGAACCGCACCGCGTGCCCGCGCCGGGTCACGTCGCCCATGGACAGCCGCTGCGTGATCGCCTGCATGTACGGCGCGTACGTCTCGTTGATCTTCGACGTGCGCCGGTCCTGCGCGTTGAAGTACGTCCGCGACGTCGTGCTCACGCCCAGGTCCTCGGGATCCACACCGAGCCCGTTCGCGATCTCCAGCGTCACCTGCCGTTGCAGCTCCACCAGCTGGATCTCCTGCGGCGACGGGCTGTTCACGTCGACCCGCTTCACGGTGCGCGGGATCCAGCCGGTGCCGCCGGCCTTCCGCGCCGCCTTCCACTCCGCCAGGAACCCGTCGATCTCGTCGTCTTCCATCGGGTCGACGTCCGGGTCATCGCCGTCGGTGAAGTAGTCCGTCGGCCTCGGGTTGTCGGCATACACGGCGGCCAGCTGGTCCAGCAGCAGCGCCCGCCGGATCGCCCGCGCGTTCGCCACCAGCAGCCCCGGGTTCGGGGAGTCGAACCGGATCAGCCGGTCCGCCGGCGTGGCCACCCCGTCAACCCACACGACCCTCACGCCGCGGGCGTCGACCCCGCTGGGGAACGGGTTCACCGCGCCGGTCGGCGGGTCCAGGCTCACCGTGCGCACGTCCAGGTGCCGCGCGGCGATCGGGAAGCCAGCGAAGTCCTGCGCGGTGATCAGCCACCAGGAGATACCGTCGAACGCGAGATCCTCGATCGTCTGCGCCAGCGTGACGACGTTGGCGACGTCGGGGTCGATCTGCTCCAGGAACGGGGACCGGACGATGTCCAGCCCCTTGTACTGCACCAGCGGCAGCGTCGCGATCGAGCAGAGCGAGTTACGCCCCCGCTGGACGGCCGCCACCGACAGCGCCTGCTCCCGCGACACGCGGCCCGGCACGCCGGCGTTCATCGCCAGGAACACCTGGTCGATCGGCCGAGGCGGCGAGTCGAACTGCGCGCCCGGCTGCTCGTCGAGCCCGAGGGGCCGCGGTAGGGACAGAAGCTCTCGCATCTGCTGACCTACCGCGGCGAGCCACCCCATGGCCGGGAGCGTACATGATCTTGCCTACGAATCATCAGCCAGACCGGCCCGAAACCTACGATTCTTCGCTCACGCCATCCGAGATCGGCGAGACACCTTCCGAACCTTCGGCAACGTCCGCGCCAGATGCACCGCACCCGCCACCGCGTACACCGCGTCAACCTGGCCGGCCTTCCGGGTGAACACCCACCCGCCGCCCTGCGTCAGCTTCTCCGCCTTCGCCACCTGAGCGTCGAGCATCTCCTGCCCGGAGTGCACCACCGTCCGCGCGGTGACCTCCTTCGCGAAACCCATCGCGGTCGCCGTCACCTCACCGCGGATCCCCTCGACCTGCACCCCGCGCGGCGGCCAGCCCCGGGCGCCGTCCTTCCGCCGGTCGGCCACCTTCGCCGCCACCGCCGCCGCCGGCCCCGACGGGAACCAACCGAGCACCTTCGGCCGGACCCGCTCCGCCCACGCCGGCAGCTCCCGCTCCAGCTGCGACGCCGCATCCGGCCCGGACCACTCGTGCACCGTCTCCACCCGCACCCGCTCGTCGTCGAGCACCACCGCCACGGCGAGAGTGGCGTGCTGCCCGTCGAGCGACAGGTCCACGCACGCCGCCAGCCGCTGCCGCAGCTCGGTGTCCACCGGCGCCGGCACCCGACAGTCCCGCCACGCCGCCGGATCGATCGCCAGGTTCACCGAGTCGGTCTGCTGGATGCACATCACCTCGGTCTTGAACGTGCGCAGCAGATCCCCGTCCCCAGCCTCAGCCGACGCCGCCGCCGCCCGCGCGTCGTTCAGCAACCGCACCGCCGACTTGCCGCCGGCCAAGCCCAGCGTCGGATTCGACTGCGCCAGCGCCCGCACATCCGTCGGGTCCGCGTCCTCCGGCGCCGACCACTCGAACAGGCCCAGCGACGGATCACCCTCGCCCGACTCGATGAACGCCAACGCGGCGGCCCGCAGGTCGTTGAACGGCACACCCTTCGGATCCGGCGTCGTCAACGCCCAGTACTGGGCATCCTCGAACGCATCCATCGAGTAATACGCGGCCCCGTACGCGTCGTAGTTGTACTGCTTCGCGAACTCGTCCGCGATCACCCGCCGGTTCGACATCGACCGGCCACCCTCAGCGTTGGACGCCGCGATCCCGTAGTGGCAGTCATCCGCCGACCACCACTCCTCCTCGCCGGTCGTCTTCCGGATCGCCCGCCGGTGCGGGTTCTCCGGCAGCCGATCCGGCAGCCGCCGCACCGCCAGGTTGAACGCCGACATCCACGGCTTCTTGGCGTACTTCGCCAGCGTGCTGGTGCCGAGAATGCTCGGGTGCTTCTCCTCGAAGATCCAGAACAGGGTCAGGTCCTCCACCTCGCGGGTCTTCCCCGACTGACGGCCCACCACCACGACCAGGCGCCGGAACCGCGGGATCCCGTCCGGCCGCAGCTCCCCGGCGTGGATGGACAACCACCGCTGCCACGGCCACTTCGGACGGCCCAGCCGCCGCTCGGCAAACTCGACCTCCCGGAACCCGTACGACGTCTCCGGCGTCAGCGCGCACCCGCAGCCACAGGGCCCAGGCGGGCCGGTCACCAGCGGCGGAGTCCACAGCCGCGGCGTGGTCGACCCGACCACCTCAACCTCACCGAGCGTCACCGTCACGGAGCACCTCCAAATCGCGCACGCAAATTCCGGACAGAGCGGGCTGTCCTGCTCGGCCCCCAGCCGGGAAAACGTGGAACTTCTTCGATGTTCACGCGGCCGACTCTCTGCTTCGATCGAGGTAACTGGCCAGCGCCTGCGCGATCTTCGGGTCGTCTCTCACCAAGCCAGCTGCGATGTTGCAGGAGTGGCAGATCAGTCCGCGTACGCACTGGCCACACGAGTGGGTGCTGGCGGGGCAGCAGTCATGGTCGTGGTCGACCACGAGTCGCGCTGTGTTCTTGCCGTGACCCGACGACCTCACCCGCTTCAGCAGGTCGACCCCGCAGATCTCGCAGCCCGGTTCGGTGAGCAGTTGGCGTGCGCGTTCGTGTGGCACGCGGTGGGACTTGAGCCGGTCGACTACGTGCTTGATGGGGGCGGTGCAGTTATCGCAGATGTAGGGCCACACGCTTCCTGGCCTTCTGCTGTGCGGGGCTTCCTTGCCGCACCAGGCGCACCGGTGTTGCGTTCTGCGGTAGGGGTGGTAGCCCGCGGCCTTGCATTCGGTCGAGCAGTACTTGGTGCCTGCACCGTCCACGCTCATGGTGAAGGTGTTGCCGCACTGCTGGCAGATGCGTTCGCGGTTGCTGCATGCCCTGCCTGCGCAGTACATGCCCCATTCCTGTGCGGTGGTGATCCACCGTGCTGGCCTGGCACACATCCGGCACCGGGGTGGCGCGTCCTCCGCGGGCTGTGCCTGAGCCTGGCTGGGCTGGGTGGCCAGTTCGAGGATGGATAGCTGCTCGTTCACCATCTGGTCACCGCCTTGTTCGGAGGATCTTCGTGGTCTGCCGGATTTCCGATGAACAGGTTGCAGTTGGTGCAGGAGGCGACCATGTGGCGCGGGTCGTCGCCGGTTCTGGCTTTGCCGTGGGTGTGGTGGACGCAGTCTTGGGTGTCGGTGCAGGTGTGGGTGGTGGTGCGGTTGGCTTGGTCGCACCATCCGTCGCGGTGTGCTCGGCATCCTTGGCCTGCGTCGCGGAGTAGGACGGCTGCTCGGATGGTGCGCCATGCTCTGGTGCTGCCGCGTCCCCAGCTCTTGCTCATCGGGGCGGCAGCCAGGTGTGGACGTCGATGGGCTGTGCGGGGTGGGAGCAGCCGCGTAGGTGGCGGAGTTCCAGGCCGACGAGCTGCTCCCGCTTGAAGGTGGCGACCAGGGTGGGCCGGCGGCAGGTGCACTGCGTCGGGTCGTTGAGCATGGGCTCGACGATGCGGCGGCGGGTGCGGGTGCGGGTGGTGGTCACGGCTTCTCCTGTCGGCGGATGGCGGCGGCGGCGAGTTCGGCGCCGCGTCGGGATCGGGTGGTCATGTCGGGGTCGTGGAGGCAGAGCCGTCCGTCGCGTTGGCCGTGCTGGTCGCAGAGCGGGCAGGCGTCGATGGCGGCGCGTACGGCGGCGGCTTGCTGGCGGGCGCGCTCCGACTGGATGCGGGCGAGGATCGCGGCCTGGTCTCGGTCCCACCGTTCGCGTGCCTTGCGGGCGTCGGCGCACTTGCCGCAGGGGGGCGGGTTGGGGTGGTCGCGGTGGTCTTCGCATTGGTTGGAGGGGGGGCTCTGAGTCGGTTGGGTCGAGGTGCTTTCGGGTTCGTCGTCAGCTCGCGCGCGCGTCCCTTCCCTTCCCTTCCCTTCCTTTTCCCTTCCCTTCCCACCCGGAACGTTCCGGGAGTCCTCCGGGAGTGTTCCGGGAGCATTCCGGGAAGGGCTGTTGACCTGCGAAGACGTGCCGTTTTCGACGTTGCGAGGCTCGTTCGGCTGCTCGTCGCCCGATTCATCGACGGACGTGCCCGCAGCGGGGCCCGGAATGCGGCTCGGGGTCGGCTTCGAGATCTTCTGGTGCTCGTGCCAGTTGACGACTTCGAGGTACCGGACGCCGGCGACCTCGTACCGGATGATCCGGCCGTTCGCGGCGAGCACAGCAAGGTCGTCTTCGATGTCCGCAAGGCTGACGTCGTCGAGAGGCCACACGTCGCCCTTGATCAACCGGGCGTTGTCCTTCAGGCGGCCCTGGTCGTCCGCGTGGGTCCACAGTCCAACCCACGTGAGTCGGGCGCGGAACGGCAGCACCGACACGTCTTCGGACTTGAAGAAGCTCGGCTTGATCGTGCGGATCCGGGGCATCAGGTCTTCCTCTTCTTGCGGGCTGGTGCGGGGCCTGGGGCGGCCGTTTCGGACTTGCAGGTGACGCAGCGGGTCGGGTACCAGCGGCGGGCGCCGCCGTATGGGGGGCCGTTGGGGAACAGGTAGCCGGCGCAGCTGCGGCAGGTGCCGACGGGTTGGCGGCGGGCTATGGCGTCCATCCAGGGGGCGGCGTTGATGCTGTGGGTGCCGGGGAGGCGGTAGCGGGGCCAGATGCCGCCGCGGCCGTCGTGGATGAGCGGGGCCTGGTGGGTCACGGGTGCGCCCCTCGGCCAGCGGCCGTGCAGCGCGGGCAGATGCCGGCCGACAGAGGCGGATGGGTGGGGTCCGGCACGCTGGACGGCTTGCCGCCGACGTCGCGCCACTCGTGGCCGCCGAACGGACGGGTGCACAGCGGGCAGGGCAGCCAGAAGAACCCTGCGCGGTGTGCCCACCAGCGGTGCACGGCGCGGAGTCGGTAGGGGACAAGGACGCGGGGCCACTCCAGCCATGCTGGGTAGGAGCGGGCGAGCTTCTTCCCGGGTCGGATGGTGAGGCGGACCTCGTAGCGGGTCATCGGCTGATCCCGGGCAGCTCGACGGTGACGGTCGACGGGCCGTCCTGGCAGCACGGCTCGCCGTCGGGGGCGGGACAGCCGTGGAGGCAGACGCCGCAGGACCGGTCGGCGCAGTGTTGGCCGGTGTCGTCGGCGGCGCACTGCTCGGGGTCGCAGATGCAGCAGCTGGGCTGGGTCATCGGTTGCGCCTCCGGATCAGGTCGGCGAGCAGCGCGGCGCGTAGGGGGCGGGTGCGTAGGCGGCGGATGACCATGGGCACCAGGTGCCGGAATCACCGCCGCCCGCACGCTCGGATCGGTCATGACGTCAGGTCCAGCCGTTCGGCGATCGCCGCGACGGTCGGGCACGCGCCCCGGCAGAGCGACTCTTCGCAGCCGACGCACCACGGGCACTGGCAGTGGCAGTGGTGCGTGTGGGTGTTGACCCCGTCGTCGGTGCACTCGAACCGGCCCTGCCCGAAGCACGTGCCGCAGTCCGTCCAGGGCCGGCAGCCCTGCTCGGGTAGTTCGGCGTGGTGGATGTCGAGGACGCGGAAGACGACCCCGCGGAGCAGCTGGTTGGTGTCGGGCCGGTTGAGGTGCTCGCGGATGGCGTGGACGGCCTGGTCGTGGGTGGCGATCAGCAGCCCGGTCATCGGCCACCACCGAACATGCCGGCGAGCGCGAACAGCTCCAGCTGCTCTGGGCGCTCCGGCTCGGGATCGGCGAACCACTTCGGGTGGCACGGGTGGCAGACGCATCGGCCGTCAGGGCACGGTGTACCGTCCGGCCAGAGCTTTCCCCAGTACTCGCACCACTGTCGGCCGTCGTCCGTCAGTCCTCGCAGCAGAGTTGCGCCCATGCCGCCGAGCACGAAGCCACGCCAGCCCCACTTGAGCGGACCGGGCACCTCGCCCGGGTAGCCGTGGCAGACGACCCAGTCGCCGGCCTGGAATGGGCTGTGGGCCGGGACCGGGCTCAGCGCGGTGGTCCACAGCTGGTCGTCGGGCAGGAATGCGGCGGTGACGACGTGCTGGGCGGGCCCGCTGAAGCGCGGGATCTCGACGCGGGTCGTCGTCAGCCGCGGTGGGGTCCTCTTCGCGCGCCTGCTCGCCTTCGTCTGCACGGCGGGTCCTTCCTCGAGGGAGCGGGCGCCCCGCCCAACGTGTGCCGGGCGGGGCGCGGTGATCTGCGCGGTGGTCATGACTGCCGGGGTGGGCGGAGCAGGTTCCGGACGTCGAGCAGCGCGTCGACGAGCTGCTGCCGGTCGCGGTGGCCGGTGGCGAGTCGGGCGTCGACGAGCGCCACGGCCTGGTCGACGCGGGCGGCGAGTTCGTCCGGCTGGGCGACGGTCGGTTCCGTCGGCGGCGGGGTGGAGGGTCGGAGCCTCACGGGACGTTCACCCCCGCTCGCCGCTGCTCGATCAGGCCGCGCCACAGCCGGTTCAGGGCCTCCGTCTCGGCGTCGTACTGCAAGCCGTTGCGGACCTGGAAGCCGCGGTTGACGGCCTCGGCCCACGTCATGGGGGCGCGCCAGAAGTCACCCACGACCTGGCCGAGGACGCAGTTGAGGCTGTCGTCGATGTCGAGTCGGCTGAGGTCGACCAGCGCGGGCCAGCCGGGGTGCTGCTGGTCGAGCCAGTCAGCACCGAGGTTGACGCGGTGGCGCAGCTCGCCGATGGTCATGGCCGGGGCGGTCACCGGTCACCACCCATCAGCTCACGCAGCCGCGCCAGGTCGCTGGCCCGGAACGTGCGCAGCTCTTCGGTCGCGTCGACGTCAGCGTCGTTGCACTCCTCCGTGCATTCGTTGCGGCCGCACGGGCACTCGATCGGCGCGGGCACGAGCGGCCGGTGCCCGGCCAGGCACTCGACGTGCCACTGCCCGACCCAGGCGTCGGCGGGCGCCGGCGGTGGCGACGGGTCGGTCAGGTCGCGGCGGAGCAGCCCCACGGACAGCTCCCAGCTGAGGTAGAGCTCTTCGTCGCAGTCGCGCATCGGACACGACAGCGGGGTGTATGGGCCGGCTTCGGGGGCGGTCACTGGGTGCCGTCCTCGCCGAGCAGCGCCAGCACCTCCGACTCCCGGAACCGGTGGTGCCCGCCCGGGGTGCGGATGCTGCCGATCAGGCCGGCCTGCGCCCACCGGGTGACGGTCTTCGCGTCGACCCGGAACAGCCGGGCCACCTCGCCGGGCGTGAGCAGCCGGTCCCGGGGCTTGCCGGGGGCCGTCACTGCTCGCCCCCGGAGAACTCGGCCGCCGGCGCCGGCGACGCCTCCCGGGCCTCCCGGTGTTCGGCGAGCAGCTCGGCGCCGGACGGCTCCGGCACCTCCCGCTCCCCGTCGACGACGTCGAACAGCGTCGGGTCGCCCTCCAGCGTCTTCCCGGTCCGGTCCTGGTATCGCTCGGCGAGCATGTCCCGCACCCGGTCGGCCTGGACGCCGTCGACGGGCTCGATGTGCGACAGCCGGATCGTCGGGATCTCCACGCCCTCGTCGATCTCGTCGCTGACTCGCTTCACCTCGAACGCCACGACCGCGTACCGGACGCCGCGCGGCTGGTCGACCAGTTCCCGCTCGATGCGGTCCAGGCCGTTGAACTCCTTGCGCTCCCGCGTGAGCTGGGCGCTGATCTTCACGGTCATGGGGTGCTGTTCTCCCTCTGGTAGGTGGCGGCCAGGGCGTCGGCCCTGACCTTGTGGATCACGACGTCTGCGTAGAGCCGCAGCGCCGTCTTGGTGGCCTTCGCCCGGTCGGCCCGGGCCTGGTCCCGCTCGCGTGCCATCCGGGCCACCTCGGGCGCACCGAGGCGGGCGAGCAGCCGCGCCCACAGGTCACGCACCGGGCACCTCCCGGCGGACGATCAGCACCGTGACCGGGGTCAGCGGGTGCTCGTGGTCGATCGGCACCGTGGTGCGGTAGCCGCACGTCTCGCACTCGTCGGCGTCGTACTTCCGGATCACCCGGGTGGCGGATTCGGTGCCTTTCCGGATCGCTTCGTTGAGCGACTGGCGGGCTCGCGTCCAGCCGGCGTTGGCGTGCGCGAGGTCGCGGCTCAGGCGGCCGATGGTGGCGGTGGCGGCGTCGAGTTCACCGCCGAGCCGTTCGGCGCGGCGCTGCGCTTCCTCGGCCTCGCCGACCGCTTGGTCACGCTCGGCCGCGAGCCGCTGCACGTGCTCCAGATCCTTGCGGCGCCGCTCCAGGTCGGCCCCGGCCTGCCGCTCCAGCTCGGCGGTCAGCTCGTCGACGCGGTCGGCGAGCCACTGCACGGCTGGCGCGACGGCCGGCACCATCTCGATGTCGGCCGGGATCCGCGACGGGTAGCCGTTCGGTAAGAGGATGCCCCGCACGGCGAGCAGGTCGCTCTCCGCGTCGCGGAGCCGCACGCGCCGGTCCTCGATGACCTCGGCGGCGTCGCGGTCCCGGTCGATGTGGAGCGCGCCGTAGATCCGGCCGAGGTCAGTCTCCAGCTCGTCGACGCGCTCGTACGCCTGCTCCAGCTGCACGGTCAGTCGCTCGACATCGGCGCGTAGCCGGCCGGTCTCGGCGTCCTCGGCCACGCAGCCGTCGCACAGCCCGTCGCTCGACAGGGTCAGCACCAGGTCGGAACAGCGGTGGCATGGCCGCCGGTCGTCGTCCGACTCGGCGAGCTGCTCGTCGATCGCGGCGACCTGCTCCACGTAGGCGGCCTGCGCCACCGGATCCGCAACCACCGGATCGTCGGCCGGAACCATGGTGACCACCAGGGCCGGCGGCTGCTCGTACTTGCCGCACCCGCAGCCGACCGTCTTGCAGCCCTTCCTGCCGTTCCGGTGGTCCCACTGGTTGCAGCCGCACCAGTTGCACGGGCCCGCATCCGCCATCTCGACCGCGCTCATGCCGGGACCACCGGCCCCGACTCGGTGGCCAGCGTCGGCCACTTCGGCACGTCCAGCGCCCGCGTCTGGTACGAGTTCGTCACCCGCACCAGCGGCTGCCCGTACGCCGCCATCCCCATCGACAGCAGCGCAACCGCGTCACACTGGTCGCTGTCGCGCGGGTCGATCCGGATCAGCCCGCCGTACGTCGACAACACCGCCGCGATGACCTTGTCCTTGGTCACCTTGTTCTCGCCCTTGAGCGCCCCCGACCCGGTCGCCCACACCTTTAGCGTCCCGGGCTGCACATCGACGTACGGGATCCGCCACGTCCACAGCCGGTGGAGGACGACACCGCGGAGCATGTGCAGCGGGCCGTCGCTGGCCCCGGGCCGCGAGAACGAGCCTTCGACGACGGCCAGGTGCGGCCGGCTGTTCGGTTGGAACTGGCCGTGGGACCAGCCGCAGACGGCGGCGACGTCAGCGAGGACGCGGGCGATCTTGTCGTGCAGGTCCATCAGGCCGGTGTTGACGGACCGGCACATGGGCTGGCGTTTGCCCTGCCAGTGGGTGTGGGCGATGCCTGCCTTGGACGTCGACAGGTCCAGGGCCACCATGCGCAGCTCCGTCACGACAGCACCGCCCTGACGACAAGCAGCCCGAGGGAAACGGCCACCAGCACCAAGGCGACGATGTTCCACCGGATCGCCCGCTCGGCTTCCAGTCGCGCCATGACGGCGTGGTAGCGCGCGCTCTCCAGGGGAGTGCGGTCGTGCGTGGCGCAGTCGGGGCAGCAGGTGATCACCGGTCCGCCCCCGACCCCGGCTGCGCCACCTCGACGTCATCCCACGCCGCCTGCGCGGCCGCCGGCGGGACCGGCGCCGACTCCACGGCGGCCGGCGCCGCCGAGGCCTGCGCGGTGATCTCGTCGGCCGTCACTCGTGCCGGGAACTCGTCGTCGGCCGACAGCTCCCCGCGCTTGATCGACGAGAACACCACGCCCAGGTCCGCGACGTCAGCGGCCGTCCACTGACCCCGCTTGCGGCCAACCCGGTCCTCGATCTGCGGCACCTTCACGCCGTACTCGGCGAACGCCGCCACCATGTCGGCGATCCGGTCCACCAGCGGCTTACCGTTGCCCCGCTCGATCGTCTGCCGGCAGATGTCCTGCGCCTCAGCCACGAAGTCGGCCGGCAGCACCGTGAAGATCGCCTCGCGGACGGCCCGGGCGCCGATGTTCTGGTTGTTCAGGTACACGTCCGTGAGGTCGGTCAGCGGCTTGCGCTGCCCGCCGGCCATCCGGGCGTGCGGCACCTGGAAGGTCCGGCCGCTGCGGACGTTGGTCTGCTGGTCCCACGCGTACGCGCGGATCTCGGACATGCCCCGCTCGTCGTCGCGGTGCAGCTCGTGCACCCCGTAGTCGAGGTTCCCCCAGATCCGCGCCAGCTCCCGGGCGAGGTGCACCGACGGGCCGCTGCCGCGGTTCTTCACGGCGTAGAACGCGCGGGACGCGAGGCCGGTCCGCCCGCACGCGGCCTTCATCTCCGCCCACGCCCGGTTCATGTCGCGGGGCATCTGCTGGGCGACCTGGACGGCGGCGGCGACCTCGGCGACCGCCCGGGCCTGCTCGACGGCGGTCGTCTGGGTGGTCGCGGCCGGCATGACGGCGGCCGCGCTGACGCGCTCGACGGCGCGCTGGTAGGTGCTCACGAACTGCTCCTGTCGGGGCGATAGACGGTCACGTGCTCGACGAGGACGCGGACGGTGTGGCCGGTCTGGTGGACGTGCAGCCGGGCCCGCTCCCTCGTTGCGTCCGGTCGGAGGCGGTCACACTGCTCGCACTCCACCGACGGCGGGTTGGTCAGGCGGCTGATGTCGAGACGGCTCACACCAGCTCCTGGTAGCGGTTCTCGACGTAGCCGGGCAGCGAGATCAAGGCGACGTCGTCCGTGTAGCCCGGCCACCGGCCCGACGTCGTGCACTCCCGGTACAGGTGCCGGGCTTCCCGGGCCAGGTGCTCCCCGATGCGCTTCGCGACCGGGTGCAGCTCGACCACGGTCACCAGGTACGGGGGCTTCTTCTCCTGGAAGACGAACATCAGTTCGGCGTCGTCGCCGACCAGGCCGGTCGCCCGGGCGCCGGGCAGGTAGTGGCCGCGCTGGACGTGGTAGCCCCACTCGTTGATCGCCTTGTCGAGCTTGTCGGGGGCAGCCGAGTCGCAGGTCTTGTAGTCGACGAGCAGCGGCCGGCCGCGGCCCGGATCCGGCACCCAGTCGAGCCGGACCCGGCAGCGGATCCGCGTTTCGGTGTCCTGCCAGAACAGCGACACCTCCGCCTGGCCCCGGTCGGGGTCGAGCAGCTGCCGGGCGAGCGGGTGTTCCCGGATCGCGGCGGCCATGGCGTCGACCTTCTCCATGTCGGCCCGCTTGAGCGGCACCCCGCCGGCCTCCCGGATCGCGGCCACCTGCGCCTTGACCTCTTTGGTGTCCCACCGGTCCCGGTCGACCAGAACGAGCTCCGGTCCGGTGCCGAGCACGCGCAGGTGCGCGGCCTTGCCGAGGTCGAACTCCGGCTTGTGCTCCTGGCCGTTGTCGAGCCAGTGCTTGAAGAGCGCCGGGCACGATGGCGGCAGCAGCTTCCGGGCTCCGGTCGACGACAGGGATCCGCCGGGGACGGGGTCGGCGTGGTAGACGTCGTCGGGCACCCCGGGGTAGATCCCGGGGCGCTCGACGACGAACGGCTGAACCTCGGTCACGCGACGGCCATCACGGCGGGACGGATACCGGCGGCGGCCTGCTCTTCGGTGGCGATCTCGCGGAGCATTCCGCCGGCGATCGCGCCCGGGTTGGTGGTGCCGTACCGCTCCCGCATCAGCTCCGCGACGACCTGCTCCGCGTAGATGGACAGCCGGGCGGTGGTGCCGGGCGGGGCCGGCGGCAGCACGTCGAGTGCGGCCGCGGCACCGGGCCGGAGCCGGTACCGGCGGCGGGGCGGCGTGAAGTAGGCGGCCAGGTCGTCGGACGGGCTGAGCAGCCGGCTGCCCGGTTCGGGCCGGTAGTCGGACACGTCGTGCTCGTCGGCCCGGCCGTCGCGGTCACGGCCGAGGATGAAGAGCAGAGCCACGCCCGCGCCGATGGAGGCGAGCGGGCCGGCAGCGTCGAGCAGGTCACGCAGCATCGGAAGACTCCCTGGTCCAGAGGTTGGCGAGAAGAAGCTGGGCGGCCAGGAAGAGCAGCCCGAGCAGGGCGGTCACGTACTCGGCGGGCGTCACAGCACCCACCCGACCCACCCGAAGATCAGGGCGACGGCGGCGAGCAGCGCCACCACCGCGCAGACGTAGCCGGCCACGACGCGGCGCCGGTCCGGGCGGACGTGGTCCGGGTCCGGCAGCGCGTCACGCTGGTGCTGGCGGGCGAGCCGGACCAGGGCGACGGCGAACGCGCTGGACACGCGGCCCGGGTCGATCTCGTCGGCGGTCAGCGTCACCTGGACGACGAGCTGTTCCGGCGTCATGCCCCGGTCGAGCCGGTCGCGGACGTGGTCGACCATCCGGTCGAGCAGGTCGTTCCCGAGCGCGAGTTGCTGGTCGAGGTGGGCGATGTACTTGGGGTCGGTCATCGGGTGCACCTCCCCGGGGTGGGCGCGGCAGCCACCCCCGCGGCTGCCGCGCCCGGCTTGGCCCCGACCGGACCGGAGACGATGTGGGGATGCCCGGATGGGCGCGGCCCGGTCGGGGAGTCGGTGTGGCCGGTGAGGGCCGGATCGGTGCGCGGGCCGCCCGGCACGAGCGGCCGGGCGAGACGCGCGAGCAGGTCGTCGGTGCACGCGAGGCACGGGCAGAACGGCGGGTGCTCGTCGACGGCGACGGCCGTCGCGGCGGCGGCCGGGAACACCGGGGGCGTCACCGGTCCACCGCCGGACCCACGTCGATCTGGTCGCCGAACGGCATCGGGAGGATGCCGCGTGCGAACAGCAGCCGCGCGACCTCACCCACCGACACCACGTCGTTGGCGCGCAGCCAGACCGAGCCGCGCAAGCACCGGACGCCAGCGATCTGCTTGTACCGCTGCACCTCCAGCTGCCCGTCGTACAGGCTGACCCGCAGGTTGGGCAGGTCCCACACGTGCTCGACGGGCCCGTAGCCCTGGCCGGTGACGTCGGGGCCGCTCGCGTACGTGGCGTGCTCGGCGCCGACCTTGCGGGCGTAGCGGATCAGGTCGCGGATCTGGCCGACCTGGACCGGGTTGGCGAGCAGCGAAGTGGTGGCCACGGCGATCACTCCCCGGCCTGCGCGGCGGTGGCCGGCCCAGTGACGCAGCCCGTGCCCGCCTCGCGCGCCGCGATGTGCGCGGCTCCGGCGTCGGCGTCGGCGGCAGTGAACGGGCAGTACGGGCACGTCCATGCCTTGGCCGGCAATCCCCGGAAGATGACCGAGACGCCCTCACCGCGTTCCGGCTGACGCAGCTTCAACTGCACCTGCCGCTGCTCGCTGCCGGACCAGGTCAGCTCCACACCGAGCAGCTCCGAAACCCGCGACACCTCGCCTTCCGGCAGCACCGCGTTGACGTCGATGCCGTACCACGACCGGAACCGCAGCTCGTGCTGCTCGATCAGGTCGGCCAGCTCCCGCAGCCCGGCGACCAGCTGCACGCGGTGCGCACCCTCGACGGCGGCGGCAACCTCACCCTCGGTCGCCAGCCGGACCAGCACGTCGGCGTACAAACGGTCACCGAACGGCTCGCCCGCACCGACCGGGTTGACCATCACCGCGACCGTCGGGTGACCGTCACCGTCCCGGTACGGCAGGACGTAAGCGACCTCGGCCACAATGCTGCGGCTGATGATGTGCTGCCCGCGCTCCAGCTGGCCAGCGGGGACCCGGGTGACCTCGGGTCGGGTACTCTCCTGGGACATCGACCGTGTCCTTTCGTGGTTGGTCGGTGATCGCGCGGGCCGCCTGGACAGAGGCGGTCCGCGTCTTGCTTCGGTGGCCCGTGCCGGCGACGTCGACGAAGCCGGCACGGGCTCCAGCCAGACGGCCGGAGACTCAGGGCCGCAGCTCGTCCATGGCCTGCCAGAGGCGGGCCCGGTCGTGCTGC
>NZ_SMKG01000067.1 GCF_004348525.1 Micromonospora sp. 15K316
GGCACGAGGTGCCGGCCCCCCCCCGGTCGGTCAGCCCACCGTCGCGGCGACGGCCGGCCAGCTGTCGCGGAAGACGGCGCTGCCGGTCTCGCCGGTGGTGCGCTCGGCGACGCGGGTACCGGCGAAGAGGTTGCTGACCCGGTTCGCCTCGGTCGTGCTCGGGTACGGGTTCGTGCAGCTGGTGCCGGCGCTGCCGCCGGACATCAGGATCGCGCAGTTGCCGTTGTAGTTGTCCGGCAGCCCGAGGATGTGGCCGATCTCGTGGGTCATGATCCGCAGCGGGCTGTACTGCTGGGCCTGCTGCGTGTCGATGTAGACCCGGCCGTTGCCGAGGCTGGTCCGGATGGCGTACGACCCGCCGCCGGTGATCTGGTAGATCCGGAGATTCGAGCCGCAGTTCGCCGAGAGGGTCAGGTTGGTGGTGGCGTTGTTCCAGATCGAGGCGGCCTGGCCGGCGATGCCGGCGAAGCTCCCCGCCTGGCTGGTGTTGTAGCAGATCGTCATGGCGGCGGACGCCGGTGCCGGGTTCGCCACCGTGACGCCGAGGGTGGCGAGCGCCGCCGCGGCGGACGTGGCTACGAGCCGGCTGATTCGTGAGGTCATCACTCACTCCAATCCGGAAGGTGTGGGGGTGCCGAGGAGCCTAGTCATAGATATAGGCAGATATCAATATCTTGTGATGCCCGACTCGGTCGCGTGCGGTCGAGTGGTCCGCCGGGGCCCGGATGCGTTAACCTAACGATCGTTCAGGTCGGTACGGCGAGGGAGTCGGCGTGACGCTCGACGGTGAGGCACTGGAGCAGCTGCGCAAGCGGGCCAAGGCCGGCGGGGCGGACAAGTACCACGCGGCGAACGCCGCCAAGGGCAAGCTCTTCGCCCGGGAACGGGTCGCGCTCCTGGTCGACGAGGGCAGCTTCGTCGAGGACGGCCTCTACGCGAACGCGCTCGCCGACGGGCTCCCCGCCGACGGCGTGGTCACCGGCACCGCCACCATCGACGGCCGGCGGGTCTGCCTGATGGCGAACGACTCCACGGTCAAGGCCGGCAGCTGGGGCGCCCGGACCGTCGAGAAGATCATCCGGATCATCGAGCGGGCTTACGACACGGGCGTGCCGATGGTCTACCTGGTCGACTCGGCCGGCGCCCGGATCACCGACCAGGTCGAGCTCTTCCCCGGCCGGCGCGGCGCCGGGAAGATCTTCTGGAACCAGGTCCGCGCCTCCGGCTCGATTCCGCAGGTCTGCGCGCTCTTCGGGCCGAGCGCCGCCGGCGGGGCGTACATCCCGGCGTTCTGTGACGTGGTGGCCATGGTCGACGGCAACGCCAGCATGTATCTCGGCTCGGACCGGATGGTCGAGATGGTCACCGGGGAGAAGACCACCCTCGAGGCGATGGGCGGGGCGAAGGTGCACTGCACCGAGTCCGGCGTCGGGCACTTCCTCTGCAAGACCGACGCCGAGGCGCTCGACGTGGTGAAGCGCTACCTGTCGTACCTGCCGGCCAACTGGACGCAGACCCCGCCGACCGCCGAGGCGGTGCCGGCGCCCGAGAAGGCCGACCTGGCCGCGCTGGTGCCGGCGAGCGAGCGGCAGGCGTTCGACATGCGGCGGTACGTCAAGGGCCTGCTCGACGAGGGGTCCTTCTTCGAGATCCAGGCGCTCTGGGCCAAGGAACTGACCATCGGCTTCGGCCGGTTGAACGGCGAGGTCGTCGGCGTGGTCGGCAACAACTCGATGTTCAAGGGCGGCGTCCTCTTCGTCGACTCGGCCGACAAGGCCACCCGGTTCGTGCAGCTCTGCGACGCGTTCAACGTGCCGCTGCTCTTCCTCTCCGACGTACCCGGCTTCATGGTCGGCAGCGCGGTGGAGAAGCAGGGCATCATCCGGCACGGAGCCAAGATGATCACTGCGATCTCCGAGGCGACCGTGCCGAAGATCTGCGTCGTGGTCCGCAAGGCGTACGGCGCGGGCCTCTACGCGATGGCCGGCCCCGGCTTCGAGCCCGACGCCACGATCGCGCTCCCCACCGCGAAGATCGCCGTGATGGGCGCCGAGGCGGCGGTGAACGCCGTCTACGCCAACAAGATCGCCGCGATCGCCGACGAGGCGGAGCGCGCCGACTTCGTCGCCGCGAAGCGCGAGGAGTACGAACGCGACATCGACATCGTCCGCCTCGCCAGCGAGCTGGTGGTGGACGCGATCGTCGAGCCGTACGAGCTGCGCGCCGAACTGGTGCGCCGGTTCGCCGCCGCACGCGGCAAGGATCGGCACTTCTCCCGACGCCGGCACGGCGTCACCCCGGTCTGACCGACCCCCCCCCGCGTCCGCCGCCGGCGTCACGAGCGCCCGGTCGGCCCGTCCGTACAGGAGGAACCATGGACTTCCGGCTCACCGAGGAGCAAGAGGCGCTGCGGGAGAGCGTGCGAGCCTTCGCGCGGGAGGTGGTGGCGCCGGTCATCGGTGAGCACTACGAGAAGCACACCTTCCCGTACGAGGTCGTCCGGCAGATGGGCAAGATGGGCCTCTTCGGACTGCCCTTCCCGGAGGAGCACGGCGGCATGGGCGGTGACTACTTCGCCCTCTGCCTGGCGCTGGAGGAGCTGGCCCGGGTCGACTCCAGCGTGGCCATCACGCTGGAGGCCGCGATCTCCCTCGGCGCGATGCCGATCTACCGGTTCGGCACCGCCGAGCAGCAGGCCCAGTGGTTGCCGAAGCTGCTCAGCGGTGAGGCCCTGGCGGGCTTCGGGCTCACCGAGCCGGGCGTCGGCTCGGACGCGGGCGGCACCCAGACCCGCGCCGTCCTCGACGGGGACGAGTGGGTGATCAACGGCTCGAAGGCGTTCATCACCAACTCCGGCACCGACATCACCACGCTGGTCACGGTCACGGCGGTCACCGGCACCCGGCCGGACGGCTCGAAGGAGCTCTCCACGATCATCGTGCCCTCGGGCACCCCGGGCTTCACCGTCGCGCCCGGGTACTCGAAGGTGGGGTGGAACGCCTCCGACACCCACGAGCTGACCTTCGACGACTGCCGCGTGCCGGCGGGCAACCTGCTCGGCGAGCGCGGCCGGGGCTTCGCCCAGTTCCTGCGCATCCTCGACGAGGGCCGGATCGCCATCGCCGCACTCGCCGTCGGCCTCGCCCAGGGCTGCGTCGACGAGTCGATCAAGTACGCCAAGGAGCGGCACGCCTTCGGTCAGCCGATCGGGAACTACCAGGCGATCCAGTTCAAGATCGCCGACATGGAGGCGAAGACGCACATCGCCCGCCTGGCGTACTACGACGCCGCGGCGCGGATGCTCGCCGGCGAACCGTTCAAGCGGCAGGCCGCCATCGCCAAGCTGCACGCCAGCACGATCGCGGTCGACAACGCCCGGGAGGCCACCCAGATCCACGGTGGCTACGGCTTCATGAACGAGTACCCGGTGGCCCGGTTCTGGCGGGATTCGAAGATCCTCGAGATCGGTGAGGGCACCAGCGAGGTACAGAGGATGATCATCGCTCGCGATCTCGGTCTCTGAGGACGCCGACCGGCGGGCGACGGCTGTCGGATATCAGCGGGCGAACGTCGGCAGCCCGACGCTGAGCTGCCGGAGATCGGACCTGGTCCGTAGTCTTCCACTCCGTGACCCCGGCTCGTGATCGCTCGCCCGACCCGGGCTGCGGCCCCGCTCTGCCGGAACTCCTGCGTGGGCGCCGGCTGGCCGCCGGTCTCACCCAGGCCGAGCTGGCGGAGCGCGCGGGGGTGGGCGTACGCACGGTGCGTGACCTGGAGCGGGGCCGCTCCTCCCGGCCTCAGCGGACGACAGTCGAGCTGCTGGCCGGCGCGCTCGATCTCCACGGCGCCGCGCGGAGGGTCTTCCTCGCCGCGGCGCGCGGGCCGACCGGCGTCGAACCGGCCAACCCGCCGCCGGGTTCGGTGGAGCTCAGCAGGGCCGGGCCCGGCGAGCCCGGCTACGCGGTGACGCTTCCGCCGCCGGTCGAGTTGATCGGCCGCGACCGGGACGTCGGCGAGCTGGTCACGATGCTCACCGACGAGCTCGGGCCCCGGCTGGTGAGCCTCGTCGGCCTGGCGGGTGTCGGCAAGTCCGCGCTCGCCCTCACCGTGGGCCACGCGGTGGCGGAGAGCCATCCCGCCGGCGTCGCCGGGGTGCTGATCGGGGAGGGGTCGGACGCGCACGACGTCTTCGCCACCGCGACCGCCGTGCTCGGCGCGGCCCGCGCCCCGGAACTCGCCACCCGCCTGGCGGGCCGGCCGGCGCTGCTCGTGGTGGACGCCGCCGAGCGTGCTCCCGGCCCGGTGGCCGAGGTGCTGCACCGCCTGATGGCCGCGGTGTCGTCGCTGCGGGTGTTGGTCACCGGGCGGCATCCGGTCGGGCTGTCCGGGGAGCGGGTGTGGCCGGTGACCCCGCTGGAGGTGCCGCCGCCGGAGGCGGAGGTGTCCGGGCCGGCGGCCCTGAGAGGCTGGCCGGCGGTCGAACTCTTCATCGCCCGGCTCGCCCAGGTGCGCCGTGAGCCGACCGTCCCCGCCGAGCTGCCGGCGATCGCCGCGCTCGTACGCCGCCTCGGCGGCCTGCCGCTCGCCATCGAACTGATGGCCGCGCGCGGCCGGATCCTCGACCCGGGCGAGCTGCTCGACCGGTACGGCGACCGGGTCCTCGATCTCGCCACCCCGGACTGGGGCGCGCAGAGCAGGGGTTGGGAGCCGGGCGGGGCGGAGCCGTACGGGCCGTCGGTGGCGGTCACGCTCCGGGACGCCGTGGCGGCCAGCTACCGGCTGCTCGCGCCCGAGGAGCGGTTGGCGCTGCGCCGGCTCGCCGCGTTCGGTCACCGCTGGTCGGTGGACCTGGCCGAGGAGATGCTCGCCTGCGACGCGGACGCGGACGGCACGGTGGCGATCGATCCCATTCCGGTCCTGGACCGGCTCGTCGAGCTCGGTCTGTTGAGCGTCGCCGGCCCGGGCCCGCTGCGGTTCCGCCTGCTCGACGCGGTCCGGGAGTTCGCCATCGAGCAGGCCGCCGGGACCGGTGAGCTGGCGCGGATCCGCCGCCGGCACGCCGCGGTGATCGCCGGGCTGGTCGTCCGGACCGTGCCCGATCTGGTCGGCGCGCGCCTCACCGACGCGGTACGCCGGCTCGACGACCTGAACGGCGACATCAGCTCCGCCCTGGCGTACGCCGCCACGCACGATCCGCTGACCGCGCTGCGGCTGGCGTCGGGACTGTCCCGGTGGTGGCGGTTCCGGGGGCGGGACGTGGCCGGTCGGCAGTGGCTGCGCAGGCTGCTGGCCGATCCGCGTACCGCCGATGCCGAACCCGCGCTGCGGGCGTGGGCGGCGCTGGGCGCGGCCCGGCTCGCCGCCGAGCACGGGGACGCCGACGAGGAGCTATCCGGGGCGCGGGCGGCCCTGGGCGCGTTCCGGCGTACCGGTGACGTGTCCGGGCAGCTCGCGGCGCGTACCGTTCTCGGCACTCTGCTGATCCGCGCCGGCCGCCCGATGGAGGCGCGGGAAGAGGCCGAGGCGGTGCTGCGGTTGGCCACGCGGCACGGGCGGGTCCGGGACGTGGCGGTGGCACAGAACAACCTGGCCTGGCACGAGGTCCGCCTCGCCGACCTGGCGGCGGCTCGGCGGCGGCTCGCGGCCGTGGATCGGATCGCCGCCCAGTGCGGGGAGCCGCGGCTGCGGGTGCTCGCGCGGGCGAACCTGGCCGAGATCGCCCGGCTGGAGGGGCGGTACTGCGACGCCAACGACCAGGGGCGCCGGGTGCTGGCGATGCTCGCGGAGCTGGGTGACCCGGGGCATCGGCGCCGGGTGCTCGGCCGGGTGGGGTTGGCGCTCGCCCAGGACGGCCGGGCCGACGAGGCCGCGGAGGTGCTGGCCGAGCTCCGTGCCTGTGCCCCGATGCGGCTGCGGTTGCGGCCCCCGGGGGAGCGCGCCGTGCCCCGGCAGCGATCGGTCGTCCCGACGGCCGGCGCGGCCCCGCTGGAGGCGGGCTGGCGGTGGCCGCATCCGGAGGCGGGTATCTGTGCGCTGGTCGAGGGGAACCTCGCGCTGGGCCAGGGCGACCGGGAGTTGGCGGCGGAGTGGTTCAGCGCGGCCGTGGAGGCCGGCGCGGAGGGCTACGACCGTCGGGACACGGTCGAGGCACTCGTCGGTCTGGCTTCCAGCACCGGTGACCCGGATGTGCTGGATCGGCTGGAGTTGGTGTGCCGGGAGGGCGCGATCCGGTTGTTGCCGCAGGAGGAGGCGCTGCTGTACGCGCTGACCGTGACCCGCGATGGTCGGGCGTCACGGTGAGGAGGGGATGTCGGGCCAGCCCGGAAGCACGACCCGGGTCGGAGTGGCGCGGGCGAACAGCCCCCTTTGTTGCTAACCCCTCGCTCTCCGCCCGCGCCGTCACCCCCCGGTGATCCCCCGCTCAGGCGAAGACTAGCCAGCGGGTACCAGCCGGTTGGTCCGGTTTCGCAATCGGTGTCCGGTGGCCCGGGTAGTTCTGCCGGTTTTTCTGCCGGTTAGGCCGCCGGCCGTCACGCCGTCGGTTCGGGTTCTTTCGTCTCGTCGCACTTGCTGTCGCTCCCGGCGGTGGCGCAGGGGTGAACGGCGTCGCGGACCCGACGAAGGGCGCCGACCAGCGCTTTCAGCGACTCCGGGTCGAGCTGGCCGGTGAACCACTCCTCGATGATGCGCAGGTGCCCGGGGAGCACCTCGTTCAGGCGCTGGAGGCCGGCGGTGGTGACCACCGCGAACGAGCTGCGCCGGTCGGAGGGGCACGCGCGGCGGGTGACGAGGCCGTCGCGCTCCATCCGGTCGATCACCCGGGTCACGCCGCTGGTGGAGAGGGTGGTCTGGGCGGCGAGGTCCGTCATGCGGAGCTGGTTCTGGGGCGAGCGGGCCAGGCGGGTCAGCACCTCGAACTCGACGGTGGAGAGGCCGTGCTCCTCGAACTGGGCGGCGAACCGGGTCGACAGCGCGGCGTGCACCTCGTACAGGAGCCCGACGGCGGTGATCCCGGGGGCGTCGAACACGTTCATCACCGATCCATCGTATCAGTTCTTGACACGGGGAATATTGAGCTGGCTATAGTTGCTTCGTCAGCCGTTGGCCTACTAAACAAATCCGGAGGGGCATCATGACCAGCAGCACCGAGGCCGCGACCCGCGAGTGGGAGGGTCTCACCATCCCCACCCCCGGCACCTACGCGCTGGACATTGCGCACAAGCGCGTCGGCTTCGTTGCGCGGCACATGATGGTGTCGAAGGTCCGCGGCGAGTTCGGCGAGGCGGCCGCCACCATCACCGTAGCCGAGGACCCCATGCAGTCCTCGGTCACCGCGACCATCCAGGCCGCCAGCATCCACACCGGCACCGCCGACCGGGACGGCCACCTGCGCAGCGGTGACTTCCTCGACGTCGAGAAGTACCCGACCCTGGAGTTCCGCAGCACCGGGGTGAAGTCCCGCCACGGCAACGAGTTCGTCCTCCTCGGCGAGCTGACCATCAAGGACGTGACCCGCCAGGTCGAGCTGCACGTCGAGTTCGAGGGTGTCGGTCGCAGCCCCTACGGCCAGGACATCTTCGGCTTCGCGGCGAAGACGGAGATCGACCGTGAGGAGTTCGGCCTGACCTGGAACGTCGCCATCGAGGGCGGCGGCGTGCTGGTCGGCAAGAAGGTCAAGATCGAGATCGAGGGCGAGGCCGTTCGGCAGGCCTGACCCCACGGTCCGTACACCGGGCCCGCGTCCGACAGGGCGCGGGCCCGGCGTCGTTCCCTGTGCGGATCGTCACGCTCCGAGCACAGAACCGACCCGATGAGGCGGCGGTCCAGCTGGGTAGAGATGCCGTGAAAGGTCATCTCGTGGCCGACCCGGCGGTCCCGTCGATCGGATCCGCCTCTGGTCCTGACGAGGTGAGCGCTCTTAACGTTATGGGCTGACAACGCGCGTCGGGACGGCACGGCCCCGGTCGCGCCTTATGCCGGGAGGGGCACATGGGCAGGGACGTCTCGCAGGGCGCCTTCTCCCGAGAGGACCGGGTCCGCTACCGGCAGAAGGTCCGGCGTTGCCTGGACGTCTTCGCCCTGATGCTGGACGACTTCGGCTTCGACGCCGACCGGCCGATGACCGGGCTGGAGATCGAACTCAACCTGATCGACTCGACCGCCGAGCCGGCGATGCGCAACGAGGAGATCCTCGCCCACATCGCGGACCCGCTCTTCCAGACCGAGTTGGGCCAGTTCAACCTCGAACTGAACGCGCTGCCCCGGCTCATCGAGGGCACCGGCTTCGCCGACTACGCGCACGACCTGCGCGGCAGCCTCGCCCGGGCGGACGAACGCGCCGCCAAGTCGGACGCGAAGATCCTGCTCGTCGGCATCCTGCCCACCCTCACCGATCAGCACCTGATCGCGGAGAACCTCTCCACGAACGAGCGTTACCGGGCGCTCAACGACCAGATCGTCGGCGCCCGGGGCGAGGACATCGAACTCGACATCAGCGGCGTCGAGCGGCTGCGTACGCATACCGACTCGATCGCGCCGGAGGCGGCGTGCACCAGCCTCCAGTTCCACCTCCAGGTCGCACCGGACAGCTTCGCCGACTACTGGAACGCCTCCCAGGCCATCGCCGCGGTGCAGGTCGCGGTCGGCGCGAACTCCCCCTACCTCTACGGTCGCCAGCTCTGGGCGGAGACCCGGATCGCCCTGTTCGAACAGGCCACCGATACCCGCCCCGACGAGCTGAAGGCGCAGGGCGTACGACCCCGGGTGTGGTTCGGTGAACGGTGGATCACCTCGATCTTCGACCTCTTCGAGGAGAACGTCCGGTACTTCCCGCCGCTGCTGCCGATCTGCGAGGAGGAGGACCCGGTGGAGGTGCTGCACTCCGGCGGGGTACCCAGGCTCGGCGAGCTGCGCCTGCACAACGGCACCGTCTACCGCTGGAACCGGCCGGTCTACGACATCATGGACGGCCGCCCCCACCTGAGGGTGGAGAACCGGGTGCTGCCGGCCGGGCCGACGGTGGTCGACATGCTGGCCAACGCGGCGTTCTACTTCGGCCTGGCCCGGGCCCTCGCCGAGGCGGACCGCCCGATCTGGAGCCAGTTGACGTTCAGCTCCGCGGAGGAGAACTTCCACGCCGCCGCCCGGCGCGGCCTGGACGCCGTACTGCACTGGCCGAGGCTCGGCGAGGTACCGGTGACCGAACTCGTGCTGGACGTGCTGCTGCCCAAGGCCGCCGCCGGCCTGGACGGGTTCGGTGTCGCCCCGGCCGAGCGGGACCGCCTGCTCGGCGTGATCGAGCAGCGCTGCCGTACCGGCCGCAACGGCGCGACCTGGCAGACCGAGGCGGTCTGGACGGCCGAGCGGCACCGGGGCCTGGACCGCGACGCGGCCCTGCACCACATGGTGCAGCGCTACGCCGAGCTCCAGCGCAGCAACGAGCCGGTGCACACCTGGCCGGTCGACTGACCTCCCCTCGACCTGAGCGTCGGGCGCTCCCGGGGCGCCGGAGGTGCCGACCGCGCGGGGAGGTCATGCCGGCAGCAGGGGACGCGGGTCCGGTCGACGGTCCCGGGCGGGACGGTCAACCGGTCCGACGCGGCGGCCGGGCCCGGCGGCCCGTCCGGCCCTCCGGCTTGACCGGCTCCACCTCGACCGGGGCCGGCTCCGGCTCGCCCGGGTCGAGCCGATCGGCCTCCCCGGTACGCGGCGCGGGCACCGCCGGGAACGGAGGGGCCCCGTGCGGCGCGACGTCCGCGCCGTCGGTGGGCCGGGCGCCGGGCGGCACGAGGCCCGCGCGGTCGGTCTGCCGGGTGTCGCGCGGCGTCGGCTCGGCAGCCGCCGCGGTTGCCCCGGCCGGGTCGCCCGTCGTCCGGGCCGCCGCCTCCGGGTCGGCGTCGGTCGGGACGGTCGGTTCGATCACCCGCCCCGATCCGCTTTCCGCGCCGGTCGAGGGCGCGGCGGCACGCGCCGCCGCCCGCCGGGCACGGCCCTGCGCGAGCGCCGCCACCAGCACCGAGCCGCCGATTCCGACGATCACCGCGTACGGGGCGATCAGGTGCGCCGACACCTGCTCCGGGGTGATCGCGGAGAGCCGCGGCACGGCCAGAAGGTAGGCCACCGCGACGAGCAGCGGGCCGGCCGCGCCGGAGGTGGCCGCGCCGATCCGGTGCTCCGCCGAGCGGGCGGCGCGCCGGGCGGCCAGTACGCCGATCGCCAGCGCGGAGCCGAGGGAGAGCACCGCACCGGGCCAGTAGAGGTAGTCCCGGATCCAGAATCCGGGCCGGTCCGAGCTGATCTGCCAGATGCCCAGCTGGGCGCTGGCCAGCCCGCGCCCGGCGAGTACCCCGTCGACCACCGCGACCACGGCGAGCAGCCAGAGCCAGGCGACCGTCGCGATCACGTTGGTGGCGGCGGCGCGTGAGCGCAGCGCCCAGAGCGCGGTCAGCACCCCCAACAGCACCCCGATCGCGGCGTACCCGGCGGCGAGCCGCTGCGGGGTGGCGGTGTCCGCGGCCACCGCGACCCGGGCGGGGACCGCGACCAGCAGCACGGTGACCAGGCCGCCCAGCCCGGCCGCGACGGCGAGGGCGACCGGCCGGAGGCCGCTCGCGCGGAGGGGGTCGGCCGCTGGTCGGTCGGCCGGCACCGGCTCACCGGCGTCGGCGGGCGGCGGTACGCCGGGCCCGGCCGGCGCGGTCGGACCGCCGAGCGGAGTCGTCGCGGCGTCGGAGATGACCTCGGAGCTCGCCGGGCTCGGCTCCTGAGCGGTCACCCTTCCGCCGTCGAGCGCCCGCTCGTGCAGCCGGTACGCACAGACGGCACCGAGGATGGTCGAGGTGCCGGCGATCCAGGTGGCCCAGACCAGGCTGGCGACCCACGCCCCCCGGGCCGCACCGGCGTCGGCCGGTGCCCAGTTGATGATGCCCAACCCGTAGCCGAAGCCCAGTTGAGCGGCGCCCGTGCCGGCGGCAACGCCGACAGCGGTCGCGATGGATCCTCCCCAGCCGCGTCTGGCCATGCCGGGCAGCGTAACGTCCCGTCGTCGGCGCGGCGAGTCGTCGACAACCGTCCCGCCTGGACGGTGGCGGCGGCGACTTGGCGGGGAATCGGTACGGTCGCCGGTGACTGAGGCGGTGTCGGTATGACGGACGGGAACACGAACGGCAACCTCGGCGAGAGACCCGAGGGTGGCGCGGGGCGACTCACCGTGGTGCTCGGTGGCGGCATGGCCGCCGTGCTGCTCGCCGCGATCGGCGCGACCGGCGGGTGGCTGCTGGCCGGCGAGGAGGAGAAGGGCCCGGAGCAGCCGGTGGCGGCGCCGAGCACGACCGGTGCGGCGAGCGGGAGACCGAGCGACCGCCCGGAGCCCACCCGGACCACACCGTCGACGCCGCGCACCTCTGCGTCGACCGCCTCCGGGCTGACCGTACCGCCGGTGATCGGCACTGATTTCCTGTACGCGCGCGACGAGCTGCGCGACCGCCGGTTGGGCTGGCGCCTGGTGTTCGGTGACGGTTCGGGTCGTACGGTCGAACGCACCGATCCCGAGGTCGGCCGCGAGGTCCGGCGCGGGACCACCGTGACGATCTACGTGGCCGGTCCGCCGCCGGAGAGCGAGGTGCCGGACGTCGTCGGTGACGACTGCGCCGAGGCGGCGGACGAGCTGGGCGAGTCGGGCTTCTACCCGGACTACCCCACCGGGAAGCGCGGTGAGGTGAGCCGACAGGAGCCGTCCGAGGGGAGCACGGCGCGCTGGAACGACCAGGTGCGGATCTGGTGCGGGTCGGAGAAGTCGAGCCCACCGCCGTTCTTCCCGGCCCCGTGAACCGGCCGGCCTGACCAGCGTCGGCAAGCCGTCAGGGCGTTCCGGGGCGGGTCGGCACGTTGATCCGGGGCGATGCTTGCGGGGCCCGCTAGGTTGGCGGAGAGGAGGCCAGGACGCCTGCCCGGCTCGGGAGAGGACGTGCCATGAGCGACGACCGCCAGGAGCCACCCGCCGACGACCGCGACGAGACGCGCCCCCTCCCGCGCTCCGGCGGCGAGCCGGACGACCAGACGCAACGGTTGCCCGGTCCGACGGAGCGCGCCGGGGCGGGGTCCCCCGAGCCGCCGGACGCGACTGCTCCGCTGGGCCGGCCCGCCGATCGGAGCGTTCCATCGCGGCCGGAGCGGGTGCCGCCCTGGTCCGGGCGGGCCGAGGTGCGGCCGCCCCGCCCGTCCGACTACCCGGAGCCGGCCGGCGAGTGGTACGCGGAGGACCAGGGCGGTCGGCGCTGGTGGCTGCCGATCCTCTGGGGCATCCTCGCGTTGCTCCTGGTGGCCCTGCTCGGCGTCGCGTTGTGGCTGTTGAGCAATGCCGCGGACGAGCGGCCCGGCCCGGAACCGACGCCGTCGCCCTCGCTCACCACGGTCGCCCCGACCAGCGCCAGCCCGACTTCGGCCGAGCCGACGACCGAGTCCCCGAGCAGCGTCCCACCGACCCCCACCGAGGCGGTGGAGGTGCCGGTGCCGCCGCTGACCGGCCTGACGCGGCCGGCCGCCGAGGCGCTGCTGGACCGGCTCGGGTTGAGCTACCGGGTGGAGTTCCGTCCGTCGGAGCTGCCGCCGGGGCGCGTGATCGGTACCGACCCGGCGGCGGGCGTGCTGGTGGCCGAGGACGAGGAGATCGCGCTCCTGATCTCCCGGACCGACCCCACCTCGGCCGCCCCGACCGGCCCGCCGACGTCGGGCCCTACGACGACGGCTACTCCCTGACCGGCGGCGAGCCCACGGCGGGGTCGGACCGACGGCGCTGACGGGCCGCAGTCACCACATCCGTCGTCGGGTACCGACCAGGCCGAGCCCGGCCAGCGAGATGGTCAGCCCGAGTACGCCGGACCAGAAGAGCGCCCGACGGACGTCGTCCGCCGAGTGGTGCCCGGTCTGCGGGGCGCTCTCGTGGGCCAGCGCGCCGGCTCCGGAGCCGTTCGCCGGGCCGCCCGCGATGTTCGGGCCGTCCGGCGCTGCGTCGCTCTCGTCGTCCTGCGGATCGCCGGCGCCGGGCGTTCCGTCCCAGCCGAGCCCGTCGTCCGGGTCGGGTGAGGAGCCCTCACCGATCACCGTGATCTCCGGTGCGGGCACCGGCTCCGGCAGTTGGGTGGTCGAGGAGAGGGCGGGGTCGCGTACCACGACCGCGAGAGTGGTTGCGGCGCCGAAGAACGCCAGGAGTACGAAGGCATAGGTGATACGGGAGCGGTGGTGCCGCCGCGCGGCGGGCAGATTGAGCATGGCCATCCCAGGTTCGGGGTCCTGGACGCGCGGGGTGAAACCTGCCGGGGTGGGCGTGCCCTGAGTCTAATGCGAGACACGCCCACGAAATGCGGGTTCGGCGGTGCTCAGCCCACCCGGACCGGCGTGCGGGAGACCGGCCGGCGCTGCCGTGCGGTGTGCGGTCGCTGCTGCGGCACGGGCCGGTGCTGCGGCAGTTGCTGCAGCCCCTCCCGCTGTACGAAGATCGACCGCCGGTTGACCGCGTCCCCCGCCGCGTTCAACTCGTAGCCGTCGAGCCAGAGCCAACCGTCGTAGGTTGGCCAGTCGAGCACCCGGATCACCCGGAACTTGATGGGCCGGAGGAACTGGACACTCGCCGCGCGAGTCACGTGCAGTACGTCACCAGAGCGGGGAAGCACATGGGCTCCTGAAGAAGGTTGGCCGGCGGCCTCGCCGGCGAGTCTCGTCGGGGGGACTTTTCACGGGTCGGTACGGCGAGGTCGTGTCTCGCGTACCGGTGGGTGGTGCGGGTGGTGGTGGTCGGGCCGTACCCGCTGGTGGCGTGCCGCCACCCGACCATCACCCGGCTGCTTCCGGGTACCGCGCCCACCGCCGCAGCCGGCTGGCGTGCAGCGGCGGGGTCATCACCCCGGGGCAGGTCTGGTTGTCGCAGGCCGGGTCGGGCCGTTCGACAGACCGCCCTCGCTGCGATGATCACGAACGGGTAGGTTGTCGAGACGGTGAGTAACCCGTGCCATACGGACAGAGTGCACCAGCGACGTGCTTCATGCAAGTTGCACGTCGACTTTTGCCGATACGTGAGGGCGACACGTAAAACAGCGCTTGAAGCCATCCGCGTTCGGGCGTCACACTGAGGGCCGGTTTCGCCCGCCGCGGCCGGTCGACGACCGGCACCACCCCCGAGCCGCGAACCGTCCGCCGTCGAGGCTGCGCGCCGCGGCGGACGGCGACCATCGGCGCGTCGACCGGAGGTACAGGCGGGTGAGGGCGAACAGCCGACATGTCGGGGTGAGACTCCGTCGCCCGCTGGGCGGGCCGGGTACGAGGCGGAGCGGGGTGGCTCGGTGAGCGAGCGACGCAGCCCGACCATCCGGCGCCGGCGGCTCGGCGCCGAACTGCGGCGCCAGCGTGAGGCGGCGGGCATCACCATCGAGGCGGTGGCCGAGCAGCTGGAGTGCTCGGCGTCGAAGGTCTCCCGGATCGAGACCGGCCACACGACGGCCACCCCGCGGGACGTGCGCGACATGCTCCGGATCTACGGGGTGGTCGGCGTGGAGAGCGACGAGCTGGTCCAGATCGCCCGGGAGGCCCGGCAGAAGGGCTGGTGGCACCCGTACAGCACCGTGCTGGTCGGCGCGTACGTCGGCCTGGAGGCGGCGGCCAGCTCGATCCGGGCGTACGAGCAACAGGTGGTGCCGGGTCTGCTCGAGACCGAGGAGTACGCGAGCGCGATGATCCGGGCCGCGCGGCCGGACTTCACCCCGGACCAGGTCGCACAACGTGTCCGTGTCCGCCTCGGCCGGCAGTCGTTGCTGACACAGGATGATCCGGTCGATCTGTGGGTGGTGCTCGATGAGTCGGTGGTGAGCCGTCCGGTGGGCGGGGACGAAGTGATGCGGAACCAGCTGAAACGGCTGGTCGAGGTCGCCGAGCTGCCGAACGTGACGTTGCAGATCCTGCCCTTCGAGGTGGGGGCGCACGCCGGCATGGACGGCACCTTCACGATCCTGAGCTTCCCCGAGCCCGGTGATCCGGATGTCGTGTACGCGGAGAACGCCACGGGTGGGCTCTTCCTCGAGAAGGGCGACGAACTGCAGAAGTACAGCTTCATCTTCGATCACATTCGAGCGGCGGCCATTCGTCCGGAGGAGTCCATCGCACACATCGCGAAACTGGTAGAGGAGCCGCTGTGGAAATGGCGACCAAGGGGTTCTCTGTGGACCTGACGCAGGCAACGTGGTTCAAGAGCTCGAAGAGCGGGCCGAACTGTGACAACTGCGTGGAGGTGGCGTACGTGCCGGGAGTGGTCGGCGTCCGGGACTCGAAGGACAAGACGGGGCCGGCCCTGATCTTCGCTCCGGCTGACTGGCACGCCTTCGTCGCCAACACCAGGAACGGCGGGTTCGGTACGGCCTGAGCACTCGGCCGGAGCTGACGGGGGCGGGTCCTCGTCCGGGATCGCCGGACGGGGACCCGCTGCCGTGTCCGGGACAGGGTCGCCGAGCGTTCGCCGCTGGACGGGCTCTGCGCCTCGCCGCGGGAGGCCGCAGCGGGCCAGGATCCGCCGGGAATCCCGTCGCCACACGCGCCCCGCCTCGTTGAACCCGTCGGTACGGCGCCGGTCGAGAACCGGCCACGGGGGATCGGCAACCGAGCGAGGCAGGCGAGACGCATGACGACGATCGGGTCAGAGAACCTCACCAACGGGCCGGGCAAACCGGAGCGGTTCGGTGGCAAGTACCGCGGTGCGCGTCGGGACACCGTCCTGACCGAGGTGGTCTCGACCGACTCCGACCTGTCGGGGCGGGAGACGTCCGCGTCCGAGCAGTCCGCCGCTCCGATCACCCTGCCGTCGCTGGACCCCAACCCGCTCACCGAGCCCTCGTTCCCGCCGGCCGGGTGGTCGACCGAGCCGGGCGACTCGTTGGTCGACCACCCGTTGCTGCGCGGTCTGCTGATGGAACTGCCGCCGAAGGGCAGCGTGCCACCGCCCGGCTGGCTCGACCGCTGGTTCGAGGCGACCCGAGCCATTCTCGAACTGCTATACATGCAGGGCTCGGGTCGCTCCCGCTGAGGCCGCCTCCGGCGCGCCGGCCCGCTCGGTGAGCCGGTTGTGCCGCAGCGCGTGCCGGATCCCGACGGCGAGGATCCCGAGCGCTCCGGCGGTGATCGCCGGCCCGGTGATCCCCGGTTCGGTGAGCCGGTCACCGCCGCTCGCCGCGATCGTCCCGGCCACCGCCAGCAGGGCGGTCACCTGCAGGGGCAGCCCCGTCAGCGGATGCGCCGCCGCGGCCCGCAGGCCGTACGGCGCTGGCGTGTCGGGCGCGGTGGCGAGGGCGCCCGCCCCCGCCCAGAGCCGGCGGACCCGGCGTACGGTGCAGGCGGCGACGACCAGGGCGGGTACGGCGGCCACGTCGAGGGCCGCGGCGGCCCGGTCGGCCGGGGCGTTCCCGCTGCTGAGCAGCCCCGCGACCAGCACCGCGGCGGTCAGCGCGAGCCCGCTCACGACCAGACCGAGCAGCCATCCGCTGCGTCGGCGAATCGAGCGGGCGCGCTCCAGCCGAGGCAGCCCGTCCGCGAGGAGGCCGGCGGCCAGCCACACCGCGGCGACCGGTAGCAGGACGGCGAGATGACTATCCATGCCGAAGAGCTTTCCCCGTCCGTACGCTCGGCGAATCCGGGCAGCGCCCCCGTCGTCCCCCGACGTGCTCCCGTAGGGGTCATCCTTCCCGCGTTATGAAAGATTCGACATGTTTCAATGAGGCGCTCCCGCGCTCTACTCTCGGCTAGATCGGCAGCCGTCGATCCGATCGGGTACCCGTTTCGGACGGCTGCCAGTCGGAGGGAGGTAGAGAGATGGGTCTTGCCCACAGGTCCGTACTCGTCGGGGTGGCCACGCTGAGCCTGCTGGCCGCCGCCACGCCCGCACTGGCCGCCGAACCGACCGGCACCATCCGAGCGGCGGGCGGGGCCACCGCCGTGGCCGACAGTTACATCGTCGTCTTCAAGGACACCGCGGTCGGCCGGGACTCCGTCAGCGACAACGCCCACCGCCTGGCCGGGCGGCACGGCGGATCCGTCGCCCGCACCTACGACACCGCGCTGCGCGGGTTCGAGGCGCGGGTGGACGAGAAGGCCGCCGCACGGATCGCCGCCGACCCGGCCGTGGCGTACGTCGAGCAGAACCACACCGTTTCGATCGCCGGCACCCAGCCCAACCCGCCGTCCTGGGGGCTGGACCGGATCGACCAGCGGAACCTGCCCCTGAACAGCTCCTACACCTACCCGAACACGGCGTCCAACGTCCGCGCCTACATCATCGACACCGGTATCCGATTCACCCACAACGACTTCGGCGGGCGGGCCGTCTCCGGCTACGACGCGATCGACGGCGGCGCGGCCGACGACTGCAACGGTCACGGCACCCACGTCGCGGGCACGGTCGGCGGCTCCGCCTACGGTGTGGCGAAGGGCGTCCAGCTCGTCGGCGTCCGGGTGCTCAACTGCCAGGGCAGCGGCACGAACGCCCAGGTCGTGGCCGGCATCGACTGGGTGACCGCGAACGCGGTCAAGCCGGCGGTGGCGAACATGAGCCTCGGCGGCTCGGCCAACAGCGCGATCGACACGGCCGTCACCAACTCGATCAACTCCGGCATCACGTACGCGGTCGCCGCCGGCAACGGTGACATCTTCGGTAACCGGCAGAACGCCTGCAACTACTCGCCGGCCCGGGTCGGCCCGGCGATCACCGTCGGGGCGACGCAGAACAACGACGCGGCGGCCAGCTTCTCCAACTACGGCACCTGCGTCGACATCCTGGCCCCGGGCGTGAACATCACCTCCGCCTGGTACACCAGCAACACCGCGACGAACACGATCAGCGGCACCTCGATGGCCTCGCCGCACGTCGCCGGAGTCGCGGCGCTCGTGCTCTCCGCGGGTCCGGGGCTGACCCCGCAGCAGGTCCGGGACAACCTGGTCAACAACTCGACCCCGAACGTGCTGACCAACCTCGGCACCGGTACCCCCAACCGGCTGCTCTACGTGGTGAACGGGTCCACCCCGCCGCCCACCAACGACTTCTCCGTCTCGGTGTCGCCGACCTCCGGCTCCACCGCGCCCGGCGGTTCGGTCACGGCGACCGTGGGCACGGCCACCACGAGCGGCTCCGCCCAGTCGGTCAGCCTCTCCGCCAGTGGCCTGCCGAGCGGTGCGACCGCCTCGTTCAGCCCGGCGACGGTGACCTCGGGCGGGTCCTCCACCCTCACCGTCACCACCTCGGCGAGTACGCCGGCCGGCAGCTACCCGGTGACGATCACCGGTACCGGCGCGTCGGCGACCCGTACGGCCACCTACACGCTGACCGTGACGGGCACGGGTGGCGGCTGCTCGGGCACGAACGGCACCGACGTCGCGATCCCGGACACCGGGGCCACGGTGGCCAGCTCGATAGTGATCTCCGGCTGTGGCCGCAATGCCTCGGCCAGCTCGCAGGTCCCGGTCAACATCGTGCACACCTTCCGCGGTGACCTCGTGATCGACCTGGTCGCCCCGGACGGCTCGGCCTACCGGCTGAAGAACAGCAGCTTCTTCGACGGCGCCGACAACGTGAACACGACCTACACCGTCAACCTCTCCGGCGAGGCGGCGAACGGCACCTGGCAGCTGCGGGTGCGCGACGTCTACTCGGGAGACACCGGCTACATCAACACCTGGTCGCTGGCCCTCTGACCAGCGGAGACGCAGGGCCCCTCCCCACCCGGGGAGGGGCCCTGCCTCGTCTGCCCGACGAACGGGGTTCAGACGGCGAAGCTCGCGGGGCGTTCGGTGCCCGGGGCCGGCGGGGCCGCCTTCCACAGCCCGAGCTTCTGCGCGAAGAGCCGGCTCAGGAACGCCGGGTTCAGGATCACGTAGCGGCGCCAGAGCCGCTTGGGCTCCAGACCCAGGCGCCAGAGCCACTCCAGACCCGCCCGCTGCATCCACGGCGGGGGCTTGCGCAGCAGCCCGGCGTGGTAGTCGAAGGCCGCGCCGACCGCCATCAGCGGCATGTCGAGCAGCGGCCGCATGGCGTACGTGAAGATCTCCTGCCGGGGGCAGCCGAGCCCGACCAGGACGAGTCGGGCGCCACTGGCCCGGATCCGGTCCGCGATCTCGACGTCCTCGCCCGGCTGTACGGGCCGGAACTTGGACGGCTCCACACCAGCGATCTTGAGGGCCGGGAACATCCGCTCCAGCGCCGGGATCAGCCGGGACAGCGTCTCCTCGGTCGAGCCGTACAGGTAGACCGGCAGACCCTCGTCGGCGAACCGGGAGAGCACGTGCAGGGTGAGCGTCGGGCCGTAGACCCGGTCGCTGAGGCCCGCGTGGTGCAGCAGGTTGAGCGCCCAGCGCACCGGCTGGCCGTCCGGGGTGACGACGTCGAAGGAGTTGAGCCGGGCGTTGTGTGCCCGGTCGAGCACGCCCGTCATCACGCCGTGCACGGCCAGCGCGGTCAGCGCCAGCGGGCGGCGGTCCTGAGCGGCCGCGACGACCTGCTCGGTCGCCTCGGCGTAGTCGGTGGCGTCGACCAGGACGCCGAGCACGTTCTGCTTGCGCTGGAGGGTCATGCCGACGGCACCCACTTGTCCACGTTGGCCTCGTGGATCTCCCGCATGATCATGGGCACGTCGTAGACCTGCTTCCACTCGGGATAGTCGGTCTGGAACGCCTCGTTCGAGCCGATCCACCACTTGTGGTCGCCGACCCGGTTGGCCTCGACGTACTCCGAGATCATCTCCTGGCCGGTGATCCGCTCCGCCTCGGCGAACGCCTCCCGCATCGAGGTGTTGGAGTGACGGCCACCGCCCAGGTTGTAGACCGCGGCCGAGCGGGGGTTGCGGAAGAACGCCTCGAACGCCGCGACCACGTCCGAGCTGTGGATGGCGTCCCGGACCTGCTTGCCCTGGTAGCCGTAGATCCGGTACGTCCGGCGCTCCATGTTGGCCCGCATCACGTAGCCGAGGAAGCCGTGCAGCTCGGTGGCGGAGTGGGCCGGGCCGGTCAGGGTGCCGCCCCGGAAGCAGGCCGTACGCATGTCGAAGTAGCGGCCGTACTCCTGCACCATCACGTCCGCGGCGACCTTCGAGGCGCCGAAGATCGAGTGCAGGGAGGAGTCGATCGACATGTCCTCCCGGATGCCCTGCTCGTACGGGTGCCCGGGCTCGATCTCCCAGCGGGTCTCGAGCTCCACGAAGGGCAGGCTGTTGGGCCGGTCGCCGTAGACCTTGTTGGTCGAGCAGTGGATGACCGGTGCCTCGATGCAGTGCTCGCGGACGTTCTGCAGGACGTTCAGCGTGCCGCCGGCGTTGACGTCGAAGTCGGTGTAGGGGTCGCGGACCGCCCAGTCGTGCGAGGGCTGGGCAGCGGTGTGGATCACCACAGCGACGTCCGAGCCGTACTGCCGGAAGACCTTCGCCAGCGCGTCCCGGTCGCGGATGTCGAGGGAGTGGTGGGTGTACGCCGGGCCCAGTTCCCGGGTCAACCGCTCCACGTTCCACGCGGTCGACGCCTCCGACCCGAAGAACTGCTGCCGCATGTCGTTGTCGATACCGACCACGTCGAGACCGAGACCGGCGAAGTGCCGGACCGCCTCGGAGCCGATCAGACCGCCCGACCCGGTCACCAACGCGACACTCACACGCCACTCCTGGTCCATCGGAGGCAGAAATCCATCGGAGCATAGCGTGACGCTCGACATGCCCCGATACGTCGCGAGGGCCCCGCGACTGCGGAGCCCTCGTGTGGTGGTGGGGAAGGGGGGAGTTGAACCCCCACGCCCTTTCGGGCACACGGACCTGAACCGTGCGCGTCTGCCATTCCGCCACTTCCCCGTGGCACGACCAGATCACTGTAACCCGGCCCGACCTCGCCGCCAGCGGCGGGGCCCGGCACATATTACGCTGTTCCGGTCATCGCCACGACCGGTTACCGTTCGTGGCGGACGAAAGAGTAGCACGGTAGGAGCGGCCCGTCCGAACGGGCCGGGAGCAGGCGGCCGAGCGGCGTGTGAGCTGCGCGCGCGCCGGCCGGATACCATCATGTCCTCGGGACCCGAGGAGGAGCCGGTGAGCGTGCTGCAACGCTTCGAGAAGCGTCTGGAAGGCCTGGTCGAGGGGGCCTTCGCCAAGGTCTTCAAAGGGGTGGTCCACCCCGTGGAGATCCTCAACGCCATGCAGCGGGAGGCTGAGGCCCACAAGGCCATCCTGGCCGGTGGGCGCACCCTGGTGCCCAACCGCTACGTGATCGATCTCTCGCCGTACGACCACAGTCGGCTGGCGCCCTACGCGGCCGCGCTGGCCCAGGAGCTGGCCCAGTCGCAGGCGGAGTTCATCGGCGAGCAGGCCTGGACGGTCTACGGCGACGTGATCGTCGAGATCGAGCGCGGCGACGGGCTGGACACCGGGATGTTCCGGGTCACCGCCGAGGTCTACACCGGCGGCGACGTGGCCCCGGCCCCGGGCCCCGGCTACGACGCCGGCCCGCCCGCCTACCCCGCGTACGACCAGGGCGGCGGGTACGGTCCTCCGCCCGGGCACGGCGGCGGGCGCAACGTACGCCTGGTCTCCGGTGACGGCCGCACCTACCCGTTGCAGATGGGTTCCACGGTCATCGGCCGTGGCGACCAGGCCAACCTGCGGTTGCCGGATGTCGGGATCTCCCGGCGGCACGCCCGGCTGGACTTCGACGGTGGTCAGGTGGTGCTGACCGACCTCGGCTCGACCAACGGCACGATGGTCAACGGTCAGCGGGTCTCGGCCGTCGCCCTCAACCCCGGGGACATGATCCAGCTCGGCACCACCACACTGACCTTCCGCGTGGACGGCTGATCAGCGTTGCCGGAACTCGTCATCACCGTTGCCCGATTCGGGTTCCTGATCCTGCTGTGGATCTTCGTCTTCACGGTGGTCGGCGTCATCCGCCGCGACCTCTTCGCGGGTGCCCGCTCGGGCCGGCTGGTCGCCGCGCCCCGGACGTTGGGCGCCGTGGCGGGTCAGGCGGCGAAGCCGGCGAAGGTGAAGCGGGGTCGGGCAGCGCACCAGTTGGTGGTGACCGCCGGTCAGCTGGCCGGCACCCGAATCACGCTCGGTGAGGCGCAGATCACCATCGGTCGTGCCGAGGACTCCACCCTCGTCATCACCGACGACTACGCCTCGGCGCGACACGCCCGACTCGTGCCGCGTGACGGGCAGTGGTTCGTCGAGGACCTCGGTTCGACTAACGGCACCTATCTGGATCGCGCTAAGGTCACCGGACCGACCCCCGTCCCCCTCGGCGTGCCGATCCGGATCGGCCGCACTTCCCTCGAATTACGGCCATGACTCTGACCCTGCGCTACGCGGCCCACAGCGACCGCGGTCTGATCCGAGACGGTAACCAGGATTCCGTCTACGCCGGACCGCGGCTACTCGCCGTTGCCGACGGCATGGGCGGCATGGCCGCCGGTGACGTCGCCAGCAACATCGTCATCGGTGCCATGGCGCCGCTCGACGAGGACGTCCCGGGTGACGCCCTCGTCGACGCGCTGCGATCGGCCGTCGGCACCGCCAACCAACAACTCCGCGACACCGTGGACGCCAATCCCCAACTGGAGGGGATGGGCACCACCCTGACCGCGACGCTCTTCTCCGGCAGCAAGCTCGGCATGGTGCACATCGGCGACTCCCGCGCGTACCTCTTGCGCAGCGGCGAGTTCGCGCAGATCACCAAGGACGACACCTACGTCCAGATGCTCGTCGACGAGGGCCGGATCAGCGCCGAGGAGGCGAGCAGCCACCCGCAGCGGTCGCTGCTGACCCGCGCACTCGACGGCCGGGACATCGACCCGGAGTACTCGGTGCGCCAGGTGCTCCCCGGCGACCGCTACCTGATCTGCAGCGACGGGCTCTCCGGCGTGGTCAGCGCGGACACCATCGCGGAGACCATGCGTGAGTACGCCGACCCGCAGCAGTGCGTCGAGCGGCTCGTCCAGCTCGCGCTCCGCGGTGGTGGCCCGGACAACATCACGGTGATCATCGCCGACGCGACCGACCAGGACATCGTCGAGGCGACACCGATCGTGGGGGGTGCCGCCGCCCGGGATCGGGGCATGGCGACCTCGGCGGACATCTCCACCCCGGCCGCCCGCGCTTCGGCGCTCTCAGCGCCGCGCTCGCCGGCACCCGAGGAGCCGACCCCCGAGGAGGACGAGCCCGAGCGGCGCCGGCACCGGCCGGTGCGCGCCGCCGCGATGGGGATCGCCCTGCTGGTGATCCTCGGTGGGGGCCTCTTCGCCGGCTGGAGCTACACCCAGCAGCAGTACTACGTGGGCGCGACCGAGGAGGGTCAGGTCGCGGTGTTCCGCGGGATCCAGGGCCAGATCGCCGGCCTGGACCTCTCCACCGTGCACTCCACCAGCCCGGCGCAGCTCGACGACCTGACCCTGGCCGCTCAGGAGCAGGTCAAGCAGGGTATCCCCGCCAAGAGCGAACCGGACGCCGAGCGGCGGCTGGCCGAGCTGACCAGCGACGACCCGACCAACCCGAACCTCAAGCCGGTCTGCCCGAGCCCGTCCACGCCGGTCGCCTCGCCGAGCACGCCGACCTCGTCGAGCCCGGTGCCGAGCAGCGTCGTGACGACGCCGACGCCGAGCGGCAGCGCCGCCGTCGGCGCGCCGACGGCCAGCAACCGGCGGGTCGGCACGGCTTCGAACAGCCCCAGCCCCAGCCCCAGCGGTAGCGTGGCCGGCACCGAGCCGACCAGCACGCCCGACGCTCCGCCCTCCGACTCGGCTCCGCCGGCGCTCGATCCGGCCGGCTGCCGGTCGCCCGAGTGAGCGTCGGCCCGACCCCGAGGACCCTTCCGTGACCGCAGCGGCCACACCGGCAGCCTCGCCCGCCACCACGGGCGAGCAGCCCGGCGTACGCCTGGCCCGGTCCCGGCGCAACGCCGAGCTCTCCCTGCTGCTGCTGGCCATGGTGCTGGTGGCCGCGTACGGGGCGACCGTCGAGGCGACCATGCTCGACACGGTCACCCCGGACTTCTGGATCCCGGCCGCCGCGCTCAGCGCCGTGTTCCTCGGCCTGCACCTGGTCATCCGGTTCCTCGCCCCGTTCGCCGACCCGGCCCTGCTGCCGGCGGTGGCGCTGCTCAACGGCCTGGGCGTGGGTTTCCTGCGCCGGTTGGACCTGGACGAGGCCACCCCGGCGGCGCGGGAGGGGCTGGCCGTGTTCGCCGGTACGGGCGGCCGCCAGCTCGCCTGGACGCTCGTCTCGGTGATCCTCGCCGCCGGGCTGCTCGTTCTGATGCGCGACCACCGGTCGGTCTCCCGCTACGCGTACACGCTGGGGCTGGCCGGCATCGTGCTGGTGATGATCCCGGCCGTGCTGCCCGGCCGGTTCTCCGAGATCAACGGCGCCAAGCTGTGGATCAAGTTCGGCGACACCTTCTCCATCCAGCCCGGCGAGTTCGCCAAGCTGGCGCTGCTGGTCTTCTTCGCCTATTACCTGGTACGCAAGCGCGAGGTGCTCTCGCTGGCGAGCCGGCGTTTCCTCGGCATCGACTTCCCACGCGGGCGTGACCTCGGCCCGGTGGTCGTGGTCTGGCTGATCAGCCTCCTGGTCCTGGTCTTCGAGAAGGATCTCGGCACCTCGCTGCTCTACTTCGGCATGTTCGTGGTGACGCTCTACATCGCCACCGAGCGCGTCAGCTGGCTGATCATCGGCTTGGTGCTCTTCTTCGGCGGCGCCTACCTGGCGTACGTCCTCGGTGACCTCGTCGGTGGGCCGTTCGCCAACTTCTACCTGCGGGCGGAGATCTGGCTGGACCCGTTCGCCGATCCGCACAACGACGGCTACCAGCTGGTGCAGGGTCTGCTCGCGCTCGGGACCGGCGGGCTCTTCGGGGCCGGGCCGGGCGGGGGCCAGCCGGGCCTGCTGCCGGAGGTGCAGAACGACTTCATCTTCGCCGGGCTCGGCGAGGAGATCGGCCTCTTCGGCCTCTCCGCGCTGCTCGTCATCTACCTGTTGATCGTCGAGCGCGGCCTGCGCGCCGCGCTGGCGGTCCGCGACTCGTTCGGCAAGCTGGTAGCCGGCGGTCTGGCGTTCACCCTCGGGTTGCAGGTCTTCGTGATCGTCGGCGGGATCAGCAAGCTCATCCCGCTGACCGGTCAGACCACGCCGTTCCTCTCCGCCGGTGGCTCTTCGTTGATGGCGAACTGGCTGCTCATCGCGGTGCTTCTCCGGGTCTCCGACGGGGCCCACCGGCCGGTGACCGGCGGTGGTGGCCCCGCCCGAGGGTCGGGCGGCCCGCCGGAGCAGCTGCACGGTGCCCCCACGGAGGTGATCAGGCCGTGAACGCACCCCTGCGCCGCGCCGGTATCGTCGTCATGGTCCTCTTCGGCCTGCTCTTCGCGAACCTGAACTGGATCCAGGCCTACAAGGCGGACGAATACCGCAACAGCGACTACAACGGCCGGGTCCAGGTCGCCGAGTACGAGCGCAAGCGCGGCAACATCGAAGCCGGCGGCACGGCACTGGCCACCAGCAAGGACACCGGCGGGAAGCTCAAGTTCCTGCGCACCTACCCGGGCGGGGCGGAGTACGCCCACGTGCTCGGCTACAAGCCGGTCAACCTGGCCGAGACCGGCATCGAGCGGGTCGAGGACGAGTTCCTCGCCGGCACCAGCGACCAGCTGATCGGCGACCGGATCAAGGACCTCTTCACCGGTGACCAGACCGGCGGCGGCAACGTCCTGCTCAGCCTCTCCAAGAAGGCCCAGGACGCGGCGTACAACCAGCTGCGGAACAACACCCTCGGCATCAAGCGGGGCGCCGCGATCGCCATCGACCCGCGTACCGGGGCGGTGCAAGCGCTGGTCTCCATGCCCAGCTTCGACCCGAATCCGCTGGCCAGCCACGACAGCGCGAAGGCCACCGCCGCGTACAACGAGCTGGAGCAGGACGAGAACGGGCCGCTGAAGAACCGGGCGCTCGGGGAGGTCCTGCCGCCCGGCTCCACCTTCAAGATCGTGGTCGCCGCCGCGGCACTCGAGAACGGCGTCGGCAAGGAGACGAAGATCCCGGCCGGGCCCAGCTACACCGCGCCGACCTCGGGCACCCCGATCCGCAACGCGGCGGCATCCATCTGTCCGGAGGATCAGGTCACCCTGATGGAGGCGGTCACCGAGTCGTGCAACACCGGCTTCGCCCAGCTCGGTGTGCGGCTCGGCGCTGACGTGATCAAGGAGAAGGCCCGGCAGTTCGGCTTCGAGCAGGAGGACCTGACCGTCGGCCAGCTCGGCGAGAGCGGGCTCCCGGTGGCGGCCAGCCGGACCGGGGACATGCAGAACCCGGATGGCGGCACCGACCCGGCCGCGCTGGCCCAGTCCTCCATCGGTCAGAACAACGTGCGGATGACGCCGCTGCAGGGCGCGATGATCGCCGCCGCCGTCGCCAACAAGGACGGCAAGCAGATGCGCCCGTACCTGGTGCGGCAGCTGCTGGGCCCGGACCGGACCACCAGCTACTACACGGCCGAGCCGCGGGAACTGCGGCAGCCCATCAGCGGCCAGGTCGCCGGCGACCTGCGGGACATGATGGTCAGCGTGGTCGAGAACGGCACCGGCACGAAGGCGCGGATCAACGGCTACACGGTTGGTGGCAAGACCGGCACCGCGCAGTCCGCGCCCGACCGGCCCGACCACGGCTGGTTCATCGGCTTCGTCCTGGACAAGAACGGCACCCCGATCTCCGCGGTCTGCGTCGAGCTGGAGCAGGCCGGGCCGGGCGGCAGCGCCGAGGCCGCCCGGATCGCCGGCAAGATCATGCAGGCGGTCGTCTCCGACCCCGGGAGTCGCTGACATGCTCAGCCCCGGGGTCCAGCTCGGCAACCGCTACCGCCTCGACGAGCGGATCGCGAGCGGCGGGATGGGTGACGTCTGGCGCGGCACCGACCAGGTGCTGGGCCGCACGGTCGCCCTCAAGAGCCTGCTCCCCGCCCTGCTGGACGAGCCGGGCTTCGCCGAACGGTTCCGCGGCGAGGCACGGACCATGGCCACCATCAACCACCCCGGCGTCGTGGACGTCTACGACTTCGGCAACGACCAGCAGATCGCCTTCCTGGTGATGGAGTACGTCGAGGGTGATCCGCTCTCCGCGACGCTGAGCCGGGTCGGCCGCCTCACCCCGGCCCGGACGATGGCGCTGGTCGCGCAGGCCGCCGACGCGCTGCACGCAGCGCACGAGAAGGGCATCGTGCACCGCGACGTGAAGCCGGGCAACCTACTCGTCCGGCCGAACGGGACGCTGGTGCTGACCGACTTCGGCATCGCCCGCTCCGACCTGGTCGGGCAGCTCACCGCGGCCGGCTCGGTGCTCGGCACCGCGTCGTACATCTCCCCGGAGCAGGCCATGGGCCAGGTGGCGACGCCCGCGTCCGACGTCTACGCCCTCGGTGTGGTCGCGTACCAGTGCCTCGCCGGGCGACGTCCGTTCGAAGGGGACAATCCCCTCGAGATCGCCATGAAGCACGTGCAGGAGGCGCCCCGGCCGCTGCCAGCCGACATCCCGCCGCAGGTGCGGTCGGTGGTCGAGCGGGCCATGGCCAAGGACCCGGCGGCCCGCTGGCCGACCGCCGCCGCGCTGGCCGGGGTGGCCCGGCAACTGAAGGCGGCGCTCTCCCAGCAGGCCCGGACGGGCGCGCAGTCCCGGCCGATTTCGGGTGTCCCGGCCTCGCCGGCGGCGCCGCCCGGGCGGGCCCAGGTGCCGCTCCCGCAGCAGGCGCGCCCCATGGCGTCCGCACCCCGACCGCCGGCCGCCTTCAGTTGCCGGGCCACCCCGGCCAGCGCGGCGGCGGTCGGCCAGCGGGCCGCCGGGTCCTTGGCCATGGCCCGCTCGACCACCGACCGCACCTGCGGCGGGATGT
>NZ_SMKG01000068.1 GCF_004348525.1 Micromonospora sp. 15K316
GCGCGGGGGCGGTGCCGGGGTGGTGCGGAATCGGCGGGATAGAGTCGCTGTTTGACCGTTTGCGGCCGGCGGTGGCCGCGGCGTCGTGGCTTGGGGGTAGTGGGTGAGCGAGGCGCGTACGGCCGGGGGACGGCCCGACACCTCGGCGGGGACAGGCGTCGGCCAGCCGGCGGAGCCGGACACCACACTCGTGGTGGTCACCGGGCTGTCGGGTGGCGGACGCAGCACGGTGGCCCGGGCGCTGGAGAACGTCGGCTACTACGTGGTCGACAACCTTCCGCAGGCGCTCATGCTCGACATGGCCGAGCTCGCGTTCAAGGCGGGTGGCGCGGCCCGGCGGACGGCGATGGTGCTGGACGTACGATCTCGCGCGTTCTCCACCGACCTGGCGGGCGCGATCCGGGAACTGGGCGAGCGGGGCTTCGCGCCCCGGGTGGTCTTCGTCGACGCGGACGACGAGGTGCTGATCCGCCGGTTCGAGAGCGTCCGCCGTTCGCACCCGTTGCAGGGCGACGGGCGGTTGGCCGACGGCATCGCCGTCGAGCGGGGCCTGTTGGCGGAGGCCCGCGAGCAGGCGGACGTGATCATCGATACCAGCCACCTCAACGTCAACCAGCTGCGCCGGCGCATTGAGGAGCTCTTCGGCGGCGAGGACGCGCGCCGGCTGCGGGTCACCGTGCTCTCCTTCGGCTTCAAGTACGGTCTGCCGTCGGACGCGGACTTCGTGCTGGATGCCCGGTTCCTGCCGAACCCGTACTGGGTGCCGGAGTTGCGCGAGCACACCGGGCAGGAGGAGGCGGTCAGCGCGTACGTGTTGGGCCAGGAGGGGGCGGACGGGTTCGTGTCCACCTACGCCGACCTGGTCAACGCCACCACCCCGGGTTTCGAACGGGAGGGGAAGCGGTACCTGACCGTGGCGGTCGGCTGCACGGGCGGTAAGCACCGCAGCGTGGCGATCGCCGAGGAGCTGGCCGACCGGCTGCGGCGCGCCGGGCTCGCCGCCAACGCCCAGCACCGTGACCTGGGGCGGGAATGACGACGAGGGTGGTGGCGTTCGGCGGCGGCCACGGCCTCTCCGCCTCGTTGCGGGCGCTGCGCCGGTGCGCCCCGGAGCTGGATCTGGACATCACGGCCGTGGTGACGGTCGGCGACGACGGCGGTTCCAGCGGTCGGCTGCGCGCCGAGCGGGGCGGCCTGCCGCCCGGCGACCTGCGGCAGGCCCTGGTCGCGCTGGCCGGCGACCACCCGGCGACCCGGCGCAGCGCGGGGCTCTTCCAGCACCGCTTCGCCGAGGCGCCCGGAGTGGGCCCGGGCGACGGGCTGGCCGGGCACGCCGTCGGCAACCTGGTGCTGTGCGGGCTGATGGAGCTGCTCGGCGACCCGGTGGCGGCGCTGGAGCACGCCGGCGCGATGCTCGGCTCGGTGGGCCGGGTCCTGCCGATGTCCTGCCAACCGGTGGGCATCGAGGCGCGGGTGCGCGGCGCCGACCCGGAGCACCCCGACGACGTGCGGACGCTCATCGGCCAGCACCAGGTCGCGGTCACGACCGGGCGGGTGGAGGCCCTGCGGCTGACCCCGGGTGAGCCGGAGGCCTGCCCCGAGGCGGTCGAGGCGATCGGCGCGGCCGACTGGCTGATCTTCGGACCGGGCAGTTGGTACACGAGTGTGCTGCCGCATCTGCTGGTGCCGCGGCTGGCCGACGCGATCGTGTCCAGCCCCGCCCGCCGGCTGGTCACCCTCAACCTGGCCGCGGAGAAGGAGACGCTCGGCCTTTCCGTGGCGGATCACCTGGCCGCGCTGCGCTGGTACCTGCCGGAGCTGAAGGTGGATCACGTGCTGGCCGACGCCAAGGCGGTGGGTGACCCCGAACCGGTCGAACGTGCGGCAGAATCGCTGGGTGCCCGGCTGGTCCTCGCTCCCGTCGCCGTCACCGACGGCACTCCCCGCCATGATCCAGCGGCCCTGGGCGCCGCGCTGGTGCCTGTCCTGGGCGCCGATCGTTAGACACGTACGTAATCTCCGGCGACACGCCGGAACCGGTCCGTGAGGGGACGCACAATGGCGATGACGGCTGCGGTCAAGGACGAGCTGAGTCGGGTCGACGTGCCCAAACCCTGCTGTCGGCGGGCGGAGATGGCGGCCCTGCTGCGCTTCGCCGGCGGGCTGCACATCGTCTCCGGTCGCGTGGTGGTCGAGGCGGAGCTGGACACCGGTGCGGTGGCGCGCCGGCTGCGGCGGGAGATCGCCGAGGTCTACGGCTACCCGAGCGAGATCCACGTGCTCGCCTCGGGTGGCCTGCGCAAGGGCAGCCACTTCATCGTCCGGGTGGTGAAGGACGGCGAGGCGCTGGCCCGGCAGACCGGCCTGCTCGACGTGCGGGGCCGCCCGGTGCGCGGCCTGCCGCCGCACGTGGTCGCGGCCAACGTCTGCTGCGCCGTCTCCGCCTGGCGGGGGGCGTTCATGGCGCACGGATCGTTGACCGAGCCGGGCCGCTCCAGCGCTCTGGAGATCACCTGCCCCGGTCCGGAGTCGGCGCTCGCCCTGGTCGGTGCCGCCCGCCGGATCGGCATCACCGCGAAGAACCGCGAGGTGCGCGGGGTGGACCGGGTGGTGGTCAAGGACGGCGACGCGATCGCCGCGCTGCTCACCCGGATCGGCGCGCACTCCAGCGTGCTGGCGTGGGAGGAGCGCCGGGTGCGCCGCGAGGTACGGGCGACCGCCAACCGGCTGGCGAACTTCGACGACGCCAACCTGCGCCGTTCGGCGCGGGCCGCGGTGGCCGCCGCGGCGCGGGTGACCCGGGCGCTGGAGATCCTCGCCGACGACGCCCCGAACCACCTCACCTCGGCCGGCCAGCTGCGGCTGGAGCACCGCCAGGCCTCCCTGGAGGAGCTCGGCGCGCTCGCCGATCCGCCGCTGACGAAGGACGCCATCGCCGGGCGGATCCGCCGGCTGCTGGCGCTGGCCGACAAGCGGGCCCGCGACCTGGGCATCCCGGATACCGAAGCGGCCGTCACGCCCGACATGCTCGTGGTCTGATAGGACGGTGGCGGTCAGCGGAGGCGAGCGGGCCGGCAGGCCCGCCCTGCCATCCGCCGGGCTGCGCGGCGGGTCGGTAACGCGAGTCGGTCACCACCCGGCGCAGCACCCTGTCACGCGCTCGGATAGGGTCGCAACGTACGGCAAGGGGGCCGGTACCGGTGCTCCGCGCCGCGCGTACCGCCTCGGGCGGTCGGGTCCTCACAGACCGCGGCGGGGTGGCCGAGATGAACTGTCAACGGCCGGCTCCAACGGTCGGCGCACATCATTCCGCCGGCGACACGGTCTGCGACCGGCGGACCAGAACGCGAGGAGATGGGACCTGTGACCATCCGGGTTGGCATCAACGGCTTCGGTCGGATCGGCCGCAACTTCTTCCGGGCAGTGCTGGCGTCCGGCGCTGACATCGAGGTCGTGGCGGTGAACGACCTGACCGACAACGCGACGCTCGCCCACCTTGTCAAGTACGACAGCATCCTGGGCCGCCTCGGCCAGGAGGTCAAGGCGACCGCCGACGAGATCACCGTGGGCGGCAAGACCATCAAGGCGTACGCCGAGAAGGACCCGGCGAAGCTGCCGTGGGGCGAGGTCGGCGCCGACGTGGTCATCGAGTCCACCGGCTTCTTCACCGACGCCACCAAGGCGAAGGCACACATCGACGGCGGGGCCAAGAAGGTCATCATCTCCGCGCCGGCGAAGAACGAGGACGTCACGGTCGTCATGGGCGTCAACCACGACCAGTACGACCCGGCGAAGCACTCGATCATCTCGAACGCCTCCTGCACCACCAACTGCCTCGCCCCGATGGCGAAGGTGCTGCACGACACGTTCGGCATCCAGCAGGGTCTGATGACCACCATCCACGCGTACACGCAGGACCAGAACCTGCAGGACGCGCCGCACAAGGACCTGCGCCGGGCGCGGGCCGCCGCGCTGAACATCGTGCCGACCTCGACCGGCGCCGCCAAGGCGATCGGCCTGGTGCTGCCGGACCTCAAGGGCAAGCTGGACGGCTACGCGCTGCGGGTGCCGATCCCGACCGGCTCGGTCACCGACCTCACCGTCACGGTCGGCCGGGAGACCACCGTCGACGAGGTCAACGCCGCGCTCAAGGCCGCCTCGGAGGGCCCGCTCAAGGGCATCCTCAACTACAACGAGGACCCGATCGTCTCCACGGACATCGTCACCGACCCGGCGTCCTGCATCTTCGACGCGCCGCTCACCAAGGTGATCGGCAACCAGGTCAAGGTCGTCGGCTGGTACGACAACGAGTGGGGCTACTCGAACCGTCTGGTGGACCTGGTCAAGCTGGTCGGTAGCTCGCTGTGAGCATCCGAACCCTCGACGACCTGCTCGCCGAGGGGGTCTCGGGTCGGCGCGTGCTGGTGCGCGCCGACCTGAACGTCCCGCTCGACAAGCAGACCGGTGCCATCACGGACGACGGCCGGATCCGCGCCGTCCTGCCGACCCTGAGCGCGCTCACCGGGGCCGGCGCGAAGGTGACCGTCTGCTCGCACCTGGGCCGGCCGAAGGGCGCGCCGGACCCGCAGTTCAGCCTGCGGGCGGTCGCCGACCGGCTCGGTGAGCTGCTCGGCGCCCCGGTGCACTTCGCCACCGACACGGTCGGCGACTCGGCCCGCTCCACGGTCGAGGCGCTCGGCGACGGTGCGGTCGCCCTGCTGGAGAACCTGCGCTTCAACGCCGGCGAGACCAGCAAGGACGAGGCCGAGCGGACGTCCTTCGCCGACCAGCTCGCCGGGTTCGGTGAGGCGTACGTCGACGACGCGTTCGGCGCGGTGCACCGCAAGCACGCGAGCGTCTACGACGTGCCGGCCCGCCTGCCGCACTACGCCGGCCGGCTGGTGTTGCGCGAGGTGGAGGTCCTCTCCGCGCTCACCGGCGAGCCGGAGCGGCCGTACGTGGTGGTGCTCGGCGGCTCCAAGGTCTCCGACAAGCTGGCGGTGATCGAGGCCCTGCTGCCGAAGGTCGACCGGCTGCTGATCGGTGGCGGCATGTGCTTCACCTTCCTCAAGGCGCAGGGGCACGAGGTGGGCACCTCGCTGCTCGAGGCGGAGATGGTCGAGACCTGCCGCAACCTCATGGAGCGCGCGCCGGGCAAGATCATGCTCCCGGTCGACGTGGTGGCCGCCGACGCGTTCGCGCCGGACGCCACGCACGACACGGTTCGCGCCGACGGCATCCCGAGCCACCGGCTGGGCCTGGACATCGGGCCGGAGACCGTGGCCGGCTTCGCCGCCGCACTCAAGGGCGCGCGGACGATCTTCTGGAACGGCCCGATGGGTGTGTTCGAGATGGCGCCGTTCGCGCACGGCACCCGGGGCGTGGCCGAGGCGATCGCCGGTTCCGGGGCGTTCACCGTCGTCGGCGGTGGCGACTCGGCCGCGGCGGTGCGGGCGCTCGGGCTGGACGAGTCCTCGTTCGGTCACATCTCCACCGGCGGTGGGGCGTCCCTGGAGTACCTGGAGGGCAAGACCCTCCCCGGCATCGCTGCTCTGGAGAACTGATGGCGGGCCCCACCCGCCGGCCGCTGATGGCCGGCAACTGGAAGATGAACCTCAACCACCTCGAGGCGAACCTGCTCGTGCAGAAGCTGGCGGCGAGCCTCACCGAGAAGCAGCTCACCGACGTCGAGGTGGTGATCCTTCCGCCGTTCACCGATCTGCGTACCGTGCAGACCGCCGTGGAGGGCGACAAGCTGCTCATCGGTTACGGCGCGCAGGATCTGTCCCCGCACGCCTCGGGCGCGTACACCGGTGACATCTCCGGGCCGATGCTGGCGAAGCTCGGCTGCACGTACGTGGTGGTCGGGCACTCCGAGCGGCGGACCCACCACCACGAGAGCGACGCCATCTGCAACGCCAAGGTGAAGGCGGCGCTGACCCACGGGCTGACCCCGATCCTCTGCGTGGGGGAGGGGCTGGACGTCCGCGAGGCGGGGCGGCACGTCTCGCACTGCGCCGACCAGCTCGAGGGTGCGCTGAGCGGCGTGAGCGCCGAGCAGGTCACCAAGGTCGTCGTGGCGTACGAGCCGGTCTGGGCGATCGGCACCGGCAAGACCGCGACGCCGGAGGACGCTCAGGAGGTGTGCGGGGCGGTCCGCGAGCGGCTGGTCGAGATGTATGGCGGGGAGACCGCGCAGCAGGTCCGGATCCTCTACGGCGGCTCGGTCAAGGCGTCGAACGTCGCCGCGACCATGGCCCAGGCGGACGTGGACGGCGCGTTGGTGGGCGGGGCGAGCCTGGACGCCGAGGAATTCGCACAGATCTGCCGGTTCCCGGAGCACATCGCTCGCTGATCGCTCGCTATCCTTGATTCCGCCCGTCCGCCGGTCGGTGCCACCGTGCCCGACCTGTCCGGGCGAGGATCGCTACGAGAGGACTGACCCCAGCCATGCTGCCGACCTGGTTCGCATACACGTTGATCGTGTTGCTGATCATCACGAGCATCCTGCTCACCATGCTGATTCTGCTGCACCGAGGTAAGGGCGGTGGGCTCTCCAGCATGTTCGGCGGGGGTGTCAGCTCCAGCCTCGCCGGTTCCTCCGTGGCGGAGAAGAACCTCGACCGCTACACCGTCCTGGTGGGCATCGTCTGGTTCGCCTGCATCGTCGGGCTCGGCCTCTGGCTCCGCCTGCAGATGAGCAGCGGGGCCTGATCGGCCGGCTCGAGTCGTACAATCTGCGCGCGGTCCGTCACCCGACGGGCCGCGCGCGAATTTTTTGCTGCACCGCGTCGCCCGCCGTGCCCCCTCGCGGCGGTACCCCTCCGACGACAGGAGCGAGCAGCCGTGCCACATGGAAACGTGATCCGGGGTTCCCGGATCGGATCCGCCCCCGAGCGCCCGCCCGAGCGTTACGCGCCGGCCCCCCGCCGCGCGGTCGTCTACTGGTGCCGCAACGGTCACTGGATGGAGATCCTGATCGCCGCGGACGCCGTCGCGCCGCCACAGTGGGACTGTCGGCGCTGCGGCCAACCGGCCGGCCGGGACGCGGAGAACCCGCCCGGGCGGCAGCGCGCCGAGCCCTACAAGACGCATCTGGCGTACGTGAAGGAGCGGCGGACCGACGAGGAGGGCGCCGCGATCCTCGCCGAGGCCCTGGCCGCCCTGCACCGCCGCCGCGGCAGGTGACCGCCGCCCCTCTCGCCCGGAAACACGGAACGAGCGGCCGAACGGCCACTCGTTCCGTGCATGAGGCGTGCGGGGGAGCCGGTGTCAGCGCAGGCTGCGCAGGCGCGCCGGCACGTCGGCCGCGGCGGCGCGGTCCAGCAGCCAGAGGGTACGGCTGACGCCGCGTACGCCGGCCGCGGGCAGCTGCACCGGCCCGGCGCCGGCCAGGGCCATGCCGACGGCCCGCGCCTTGTCGGCGCCGCTGGCCACCAGCCAGACCTCCTCGGCGGTGTTGATCGTCGGCAGGGTGAGCGTGGTGCGCAACGGCGGCGGCTTGGGGCTGCCCCGCACCGCGCTGACCGGCCGGCTCTCGTAGTGCACCGGGTGCTCCGGGAAGACCGAGGCGACGTGCCCGTCCTCGCCGACGCCGAGCATCAGCACGTCGAAGTGGGGCAGCTCGGCGGTGCCGGGCCGGGCGGCCGCGGCCAGCTCGGCGGCGTACCGGGCGGCGGCCTCCTCCGGGTCGGGCCCGGCCGGGCCGTCGGACGCCGGCATCGGGTGCACCCGGGCCGGGTCCAGCGGCACCGCGTCGAGCAGCGCCGCCCGGGCCTGGGTCTCGTTGCGTTCCGGATCACCGGCGGGCAGGAACCGTTCGTCGCCCCACCAGACGTCGACCCGCGACCAGTCGACCGCGTCCCGCGCCGGCAGGGTCGCCACGGCCCGGTACACGGCCGCGGCGATCCGGCCGCCGGTCAGCACCACGGCCGCCTGGCCCCGTTCGGCCTGCGCGTCGAGCAGCTTCACCACGAAGCGTGCCGCCACCGCCTGCGCCAGCAACTCGGCGTCCGCGTGGACGGCGACACTCGCCTCACTCATCTTGTGCCTTTTTCGTTTCGAGCCGGCCGTCCGGCGGTCGGTACGTCGTTACCCGGGTGGGTACGGTCACGTCAGCTCTGGCTGGTGCCGGTGTGTGCGGTGACGCCCGCCTCCGCCCGCTGGGCGGTGGCCGGATCCTTCCACACGTGCACCCGGGTACCGGGGCGTTGCTCCAGCCCGGTGACGCCGGCGATGGTGCCGAGCGCCTCCGCGTAGACCTGGTCGGCGTCGAGCCGGCGCAGCTCCTCGGCCAGCTCGTCACCGAGCGGCCGGCGGACCAGCGGAAGCTGCCGGTCCTCCTGACCGGTACGCCGGAAGGTGGCGAGGCTGTCCTCCCGGGTCAACGTGAGCTGGTCGCCGTTGGCGCAGTGCAGCCGCACCTCCCGCAACCGGGGGAACTCGTCGGTGGACTCCAGGCGGGGGCTGATGCCGAGCCGGCTCCCCAGCCAGCCGCACATCAGCGCCGCGGTCGGGTCGTGCCGCGGAGCCACCAGGGTCGCCTCGGTGATCCTCGCCTCGGTCGTGTCGAAGACCCCCGCGACGAGCGTGCGCCACGGCGTGATGCGGGTCCAGGCCAGGTCGGTGTCGCCGGGGGCGTAGTCGAGGGCCCGCTTGCGCAGCGCCGCGATCGGATCCATGGCCTGCGCCGTGTCGGTGATCCGCCGGTCGGCCACCACCCCGAGGAAGTCGGTGGCGATCTCCTCCGGCGGCTCGCCGTGCCACCAGGTCACCACGGGCACGTCCGGCACGAGCAGCGGCATGACCACCGACTCGGCGTGCAGCGCGAGCCGGCCGTACATCCGCATGACCACGGCCTCGCAGGGGCCGAGCCGGCCGCCCACGACGATCTCCGCGTCGAGCCGGCTGCGGTCCCGCTCGATCTCGGAGCGGACCACCACCAGCAGCCGGCAGGGGTGGGCGGCGGCGGCGATGGTGGCCGCCGCCTCCGCCTCACGAACCCGTTTCTCGTCCACCACGACGATGAGCGTGAGCGCCATCCCGCTGGCCACGCCGCCCGCGCTGCGCCGTTCGGCGGCGAGCGCCTTGACCACCTCGTTGCCGGTGGTGTCCCACAGGCCGATCACTGAAGCCTCCCGCTCCGCCGGCTCGCGCCGTCGAGCGACGGCGCGAGCGCCCCGCCGCTGTGCCGAATGGTCCGTCCGCTCACGTCGGTCACGCCCGCCGCCAGGTGCGGCCCTCGCGGGCCACCATCTCGTCGGCGGCCCGGGGGCCCCACTCGCCGGCGCGGTACGGCTCCGGCTTGCTGCCCGCCCAGGCCCGCTCCAGCGGGTCGACGACCTGCCAGCTCTGCTCGACCTCGGCGGCGTCCGGGAAGAGCGTCCGGTCGCCGATGAGGACGTCCAGCACCAGCCGCTCGTACGCCTCCGGGCTGGACTCGGTGAACGCCTCGCCGTACTGGAAGTCCATCGCGATGTCGCGGACCTCCATGGCGGTGCCGGGCACCTTCGAGCCGAACTTCAGCACCACGCCCTCGTCGGGCTGGACCCGGATGACGAGCTGGTTGTTGCCGAGCGACTCGACGTCGGTCGGGTTGAACGGCAGGTGCGGCGCCTTCTTGAACATGATGGCCACCTCGGTGACCCGTCGGGGCAGTCGCTTGCCGGCCCGGATGTAGAAGGGCACCTCCGCCCAGCGCCGGTTCTGGATGCCCAGCCGGACCGCCACGTACGTCTCGGTGGTGGAGTCCTGTGGGACGCCCTCCTCCTCCAGGTAGCCGACGGCCCGTTCGCCGGCCACCCAGCCGGGCAGGTACTGGCCGCGGACGGTGCCCTCGGTGACGTCCTTCGGCAGGGTGATCGCCTTGAGCACCTTCAGCTTCTCGGTGCGGATCTCGTCCGGGTGGAAGCTGGTCGGCTCCTCCATCGCCACCAGGGCGAGCAGCTGGAGGAGGTGGTTCTGGAACACGTCGCGGGCCGCGCCGGCCGAGTCGTAGAAGCCGGCCCGGCTGCCGATGCCCACGTCCTCGGCCATGGTGATCTGCACCGAGTCGACGTACTTGGAGTTCCAGAGTGGCTCGAAGAGATTGTTGGCGAAGCGTAGGGCCAGGATGTTCTGGACCGTCTCCTTGCCGAGGTAGTGGTCGATCCGGAAGACGTCCTTGCTGGTGAAGACGTCGTCCACCAGGTCGTTGAGCGCCTTCGCCGACGGCAGGTCGTGCCCGAACGGCTTCTCCACGACGACCCGCCGCCAACCGCCGGACTTGGCGTTGTCGGCCATGCCGGTGCGGGCGAGCTGCTTGAGCACCACCGGGAAGGCCGCCGGGGGGATGCTGAAGTAGAACGCCGCGTTGCCGGGGATGCCGTGCGTCTCCCGCAGCTCGTCGAGCGTGCTGGCGAGCTGGTCGAAGGCCTCGTCGTCGTCGAACGACCCACCCACGAACTTGATGTTGCCGGCGAGTCGCGCCCAGACCTCGTCGCGCCAGGGCGTGCGGGCGTGCTTGCGGGCCGCCTCGCAGGCCAGGGTCTCGAAGTCGCCGTCACCCCAGTCGCGGCGGGCGAAGCCGAGCACCATGAAACCCGGGGGCAGCAGCCCCCGGTTGGCGAGGTCGTAGACCGCCGGCAGCAGTTTCTTCCGGGCCAGGTCGCCGGTGACCCCGAAGATCACCAGCGCGCACGGCTCGGGAATCCGCGGCAGCCGGCGGTCCTGCGGATCGCGCAGCGGGTTTCCGGCGCTCCTCCGCTCCGACTCTTCCACGTCGTCCATCCTCACGCCCGCAATCCCCGGGCCGCATCGAGCAGCTGGGCCACACCCGCGGACCGGTCGGTCAGGTGCAGGCGGAGCACCGGACGGTTCCGCCCGGCGAGCGCCTGCCGGTCCCCGGCGGCCTGGGCCGCCTGCAGCTCGCCGAAGGTGTACGGCTTGCCCGGTACCGGCAGGTCCTCGTCGACCGCGCCGGTCAGCTGGAGGTAGCTGCCGACCTGCGGGCCGCCCTTGTGGTACTGGCCGGTGGAGTGCAGGAAGCGCGGACCCCAGCCGAAGGTGACCGGTCGCCCGGAGGCTTCGGCCAGCAGCGGGCGCAGCCGGGCCGCGTCGGCGTCGGCGAACCGGTCGAGGTACGCCATCGCCGCGAGGTATCCGTCGTCGCCCAGCCCGTCGAGGAGCCAGCGCAGCACGCCGGCCAGGTCGCCCGGTGCGCCGGCCGGGGCGTACACCTCGATCGCGCCCTCGGTGAACGACGGCGTCTCCGCCGGCAACCCCTCGGCCAGGATCTTGTTGGTGTTCTCCTTGGACTCGGTGACGTTCGGCTGGTTGAACGGGTCGATGCCGAGCACGACGCCGGCCACCGCGGTGGCGTACTCCCAGGCGAGGAACTGCGCGCCGAGCGGACCGTTGACGGCCACGTCCGGGTCGCCCCCGCCGCCGGGCACCTCGCCCGCGGCCAGCGCGCCGCCGTAGCTCACGGAGAGCACGTCCGGGCCCTTGGCGCCGGCGCTCTGCGGGGACTCCACCACGACCGGCAGGATGCCGACCCCGGACTTGCCGGTGGACTCGGCGATCAGCTGCTCGGCCCAGTCGCCGAGCCCGTCGATGCCGGTGCCGTCGGAGACCAGCGCGACCTTGTCCCGGCCGTCGGTGGCGGCGGCGCCGAGCGCGGCGCCCAGTGCCAGGGCGGGATTGTCCTTGTCACCGGTGAGCGTGGCGGCCAGCGCGTCGGCCTGGTCGAGCAGTTCGGCCACCTCCACGCCGGCCAGCGCCGACGGGACCAGCCCGAACGCGGTGAGCGCCGAGTAGCGCCCGCCGACGTTGGGGTCGGCGAGCACGGTGAAGGCGCCCATCCCGGCGGCGATCTCCTCCAGCGGGGAACCCGGGTCGGTGACGATGACGAAGTGCCGTCCGGCCTCCGCCTCGGTCATTCCGGAGTCCAGGAACGCCTGCAGGTACGCCCGGCGGTGGCTGTCGGTCTCCACGGTCGAGCCGGACTTGCTGGCCACCACGACGACGGTGCGGTCGAGCCGGTCACCGAGGGCCGCGCGTACCTGACCGGGGTCGGTGGTGTCCAGCACGGTCAGCGGCCGGCCGAGCGTACGGGTGATCACCTCGGGGGCCAGCGACGAGCCGCCCATGCCGGCGAGCACCACGTGGTCGAGGTCGGCCAGCTCCGCCTTCAGCTCGGCGAGCTGAGGCAGCAGTTCCCGGCCGCGCAGGTGGGTGTCCACCCAACCGAGGCGGATCTTCGCCTCGGCCTCGGCGTCCGGGCCCCAGAGGGTCGGGTCCTTCGCGGCCAGCTTGGCCGGGACATCGGCGTTGACCAGCGCGTCGCGGGCCGAGGCCGGGGCGGCCTTGTCGACCGCCTCCGCCCCGTGCACGGTCAGTCCTGCGGCCGACTCGGCCGGGGTGGCCAACAGGTCGCTCATGCCGTCACCTCGCTGCGCTCGGTGCCGGCCTGAGGTATCCCCGCGCTGAACATGGTTCGCTCGCTGCGCTGGCTCACGCGTTGCCTCCTGCCTGCGCGGCCGCCTTGGCGTTGCCCTGCGCCGCCCGGCCCGGGGCGCCCCCGCCCTGCGCCGCCGACTCCAGCGACTTGCGTACGCCGTCGAGCAGCTCCAGCCAGCTCGCCTCGAACTTCTCGACGCCCTCGCGCTCCAGCACGTCGATCACCTCGGCCATGTTCACGCCGGCCGCCTCGAGGTCGGAGAAGGCCTTGCGGGCCGTGTCGTACTCGCCGGTGATGGTGTCGGCCTTGGTCTCGCCGTGGTCGGCGTACGCCTTGATCACCGACTCCGGCATGGTGTTGACGGTGCCGGGGGCGATCAGCTGCTCGACGTAGATGACGTCCCGGTAGTCCGGGTTCTTGGTCGAGGTGGAGGCCCAGAGCGGCCGCTGCGGGCGCGCCCCGGCGTCGGCCAGCGCCTGCCACCGGTCGGAGGAGAAGACCTCGCCGTAGCGCTCGTACGCCAGTTGGGCGTTGGCGACGGCGGCCTTGCCGCGCAGCGCCTTCGCGCTCTCCGAGCCGATCTTCTCGAGTCGCTTGTCCACCTCGGTGTCGACCCGGGAGACGAAGAACGAGGCCACCGACCCGATCTTGGACAGGTCGTGCCCGTTCGCCTTCGCCTGCTCCAGGCCGGCGAGGAAGGCCTCCATGACCTGCGAGTAGCGGTCCAGCCCGAAGATCAGCGTGACGTTCACGCTGATGCCCTCGGCCAGCGTCGCGGTGATCGCCGGCAGGCCGGCCTCGGTGGCCGGGATCTTGATGAAGAGGTTCGGCCGGTCGATCAGCCACCAGAGGGCCTTCGCCTCGGCGACCGTCTTCTCGCTGTCGTGCGCCAGCCGCGGGTCGACCTCGATGGAGACCCGGCCGTCGACGCCGTCGCTCTTGTCGTACGAGGGGCGCATCACGTCGCAGGCCCACCGCACGTCGTACGTGGTGAGCATGCGGACGGCCTCCTCGACCTCCACACCCCGGGCGGCGAGATCCCGCAACTGCCAGTTGTACTCGTTGGCGTCGCTCAACGCCTTCGCGAAGATCGTCGGGTTCGTGGTGACCCCGGCCACGTGCTTCTCCCGGCGCAGCTGGTCCAGTCCGCCGGAGGTCAGCCGAGTCCGGGAGAGATCGTCGAGCCAGATCGCCACGCCGGCGGAGCTGAGCTCGCCCAGTCTGTCCGTCATTTCGTCCACGCTCCCCTTCAGTTGCCGGTCGTGTAACCGGTGATGTCGCCCACCCGGGTCAGCGCCGCACGCGCGGCGGCCACGATCCGGTCGGGGGTGAACCCGAACTGCTCGAAAAGCACCGTGTGCGGCGCGCTGGCACCGTAGTGCTCCAGGCTCACGCTCTCGCCGCAGTCGCCGACGATGTGACGCCAGGACATCGCGATGCCCGCCTCCACGCTCACCCGTGCCTTTACCCCGCGCGGCAGGACCGACTCCCGGTAGGCCTCGTCCTGCTCGTCGAACCACTCCTGGCAGGGCATCGAGACGACCCGGGTCGGGGTGCCGTCGGCCTCCAGCCGCTCCCGGGCGGTGAGGCAGAGCTGCACCTCGGAGCCGGTGCCGACGATGATCACCTGCGGCTGGGCGTTGGACGCCTCGGCCAGCACGTACCCGCCGCGGGCCACGCCCTCGGCGCCGGCGAGCGTGCCGCGGTCCAGCGTCGGCAGCGCCTGCCGGCTCAGCGCGAGCGCGGTCGGCCGGTCGGTGTGCTCCAGGGCCGTCCGCCACGCCCACGCGGTCTCGTTGGCGTCCGCGGGGCGGACCACGTCCAGGCCGGGGATGGCCCGCAGCGCGGAGAGGTGCTCCACCGGCTGGTGGGTCGGTCCGTCCTCGCCGAGGCCGATCGAGTCGTGCGTCCAGACGTAGATCACCGGCAGCTTCATCAGCGCGGCGAGCCGTACCGAGGGGCGCATGTAGTCGCTGAAGACCAGGAAGGTGCCGCCGTAGGGCCGGGTGCCGCCGTGCAGGGTGATGCCGTTGAGGATCGCGCCCATGGCGTGCTCACGGATGCCGAAGTGCAGCGTGCGGCCGTACTCGTGACCCGGGAACGCCTTCGTGGCGTGCGAGGCCGGGATGAACGACGGCTCGCCCTTCATGGTGGTGTTGTTGCTCTCGGCCAGGTCGGCCGAGCCGCCCCAGAGCTCGGGCAGGACCGGAGCGAGCGCGTCCAGCACCTTGGCGGAGGCGGCCCGGGTCGCGATGCCCTTGGCGTCGGCGGGGAACTCCGGCAGCGCGTCCGTCCAGCCCGCCGGCAGGACCCGGCCGGCCAGCCGGTCGTAGAGCGCCTTGCCCTCCGGGTTGGCCTTCGCCCAGCTCCCGAAGGTGGTTGCCCACTGCTGCTGGGCCTGCTCGCCGCGGGTCAGCGCCTGGCGGGCGTGCGCGAGCACCTCCTCGTCGACGGCGAAGGTCTGCGCCGGGTCGAAGCCGAGGATCTTCTTGGTGGCAGCCACCTCGTCGGCGCCGAGCGCCGAGCCGTGGATCTTGCCGGTGTTCTGCTTGTTCGGCGCGGGCCAGCCGATGATGGTGCGCAGCGCGATGATCGAGGGGCGGCCGGTCTCCGCCTTGGCGGCGAGCAGCGCCCGGTGCAGCGCCTCGACGTCCTCGTGGTAGTCGCCCTGGTCGGCGTCGCCGCGGCGCCAGTCGACGGTCTGCACGTGCCAGCCGTACGCCTCGTAGCGCGCCGCCACGTCCTCGCTCTTGGCGATCCGGGTGTCGTCCTCGATGGAGATCTCGTTGTCGTCGTAGATGACGACGAGGTTGCCGAGCTGCTGGTGGCCGGCGAGGGAGCTGACCTCGTGGCTGATGCCCTCCTCGATGTCGCCGTCGGAGGCGATGCACCAGATGTGGTGGTCGAAGGGGGAGCTGCCCGCCTCGGTCTCCGGGTCGAAGAGGCCGCGCTCGCGCCGGGCGGCCATCGCCATGCCGACCGCGTTGCCCAGGCCCTGGCCGAGCGGGCCGGTGGTGGTCTCCACGCCGGGGGTGTGCCCGTGCTCCGGGTGACCCGGGGTGAGCGAGCCCCACTGGCGCAGCGACTTCAGGTCCTCGAGGTTCAGCGGGTAGCCGGAGAGGAAGAGCTGGATGTAGAGCGTCAGACTCGAGTGCCCGGCGGAGAGCACGAACCGGTCGCGCCCGGGCCACGTCGGGTCGGCCGGGTTGTGCCGCATCACCCGGTTGAAGAGGAGGTACGCCGCGGGCGCGAGGCTCATCGCGGTGCCGGGGTGGCCGTTGCCGGATTTCTCCACGGCGTCCATGGCCAACACACGTACGGTGTCGACGGCCCGGCGGTCGAGGTCGGACCAGTTGAGTTCGGTCTCGGATTGGTTGGCAGCCACGTTGGTTGTGCTCCTCGGCAGATGGGCGGAACCCTCATTGGTGACCCTATCGAGTCGTCCTAAACGTCCGCCCGGGGATCACTACATGGTCCTTGGTACTCCGCAGGGGGGATTCGTGGTAGGTCGGAACGTGTGACGGCCCGCACCGTTGCCGGGTCGGCCGGGCAGCCAAAACGACAGCGCGTAGTGTGTGGGGCGGTGTGGGGCCCGAATCGGGTCCGGCCGATCCGAATCTCCCGCTCCGACGCCGGAAGGTGGCAATCCGTGAGCATGATCACCGAGCGCCCCGTCAGCGACTCCGCCGGGCAGCCGCCCGTGCGGACGGTGGTGGAGGGCTCGGTGGCGCCGCGGCGGGACGTCCGGGCGGTCGTCCGGGCGTACGTGGCGCTGACCAAGCCGCGGATCGTCGAACTGCTGCTCGTGACCACGGTGCCGGCGATGATGCTCGCCGCCGACGGGTTGCCGTCGCTCTGGCTCGTCGCCGTGGTGCTGGTCGGCGGATCGCTCGCCGCCGGCGCGGCCAGCGTGATCAACTGTTACATCGACCGGGACATCGACCAGGTGATGCGGCGGACGAAGCGGCGGCCGCTGCCCGCGCACACGGTCTCGCCGCGCAGCGCTCTCATCTTCGGCCTCACGCTCGCCGTGGTCTCCGTCGCGCTGATGGCCGTCTTCACCAACCTGCTCGCCGCCGGGCTCACCCTGGCCGCGATCGTGTACTACGACCTGATCTACACGCTCTGGCTCAAGCGCACCACGGCGGCGAACACCTTCTGGGGTGGCGCGTGCGGGGCGGCTCCGGTGCTGATCGGCTGGGCCGCGGTCACCGGTTCGCTCGCCCCGGCCGCCTGGGCGCTCTTCGGGGTCGTCTTCTTCTGGCAGATGCCGCACTTCTACCCGCTGGCGATGAAGTACAAGGACGACTACGCCCGTGCCGGGATCCCGATGCTGCCGGTGGTGGCCTCCACCCGCCGGGTGAACGCCGAGATCCTGATCTTTACCTGGCTGACCGTGTTGACGTCGCTGGCGGTCTGGCCGCTCGGCATGAGCCTCGTCTACGGCCTGCCGACGCTGGTGGTGGGCGGCGTCCTCGTGGTCGAGGCGCACAAGCTGGCCCGGCGGGCGGCGAGCGGCCAGGCGGTCAAGCCGATGCGGCTCTTCCACTGGTCGACGACGTACCTGACCATCGTCTTCGCCGCTGTCGCGCTGGACGCGCTGCTCTGACGGCCGGTCGGCCCTGCGGGCCGGCGAGTGGCGGGAATGCACCGCAAAATCATCTTCATGGATGAGTTGTCCGTGTTTGGCGGCACATCACGCCCTCTGTCAGCATGAGTCGGACAGGCTCAACCTGAGCCCGATCCCGGATGCTTTGCCCCGGCGCTATGGCCCAGAAAGTCCTGAAAAATCAGGGCAAAGCACCTGTGGTGTTCCTTAAACGTCCGGGTAACAGGCATCACAAAAGGTTCACGGTTCTCGCCTGTACCGGTGGCAACCTGCATAGGCTTCGCGTCATGGCAGATGGTTCCGATACGACGCTGACGGCTGACCACAGCGATCAGGCCCCGAACGGCCTGGTAGCCGGGATCAAGTCGTTCGCCGCCGGACACGGCGGCGCGAAGGCGGTCATCGAGTACGTCGGCAAGCGCGGCGCGCGGATCGTCCTCGTCGGCGAGGACGGCGAATGGGGCGACCAGATGGCGACCGACACGGTCACCGCGCGCGAGGCGTGCGCCGAGGCGGGAGTCACCGTCGAGAACGCCTGGGAGCGGGAGTTGATGGACCAGATGCGGCCGAGCAACGACCTCTGGCGGTCGATGGCCCGACGCACGATGGCCCGTTGAGCACGAGTTGACCAACCACCACCAGCCGGCCCGGGGGAAACCCCGGGTCGCTCTCGTAACCTGTGGCGAACTCGCCGATCTGGATCCGGACGACCGGCTCGTGCTCGGCCCGTTGGCCGCCCGGGGGGTCACCGCCGAGCCCGTGGTCTGGGACGACCCGGCCGTCGAGTGGACGGCGTACGACCTGGCGGTGCTCCGCTCGCCCTGGGACTACGCGCCGCGCCGGGACGAGTTCGTGGCCTGGGCGCAGCGCGTACCGAACCTGGCGAACCCGGCCGACGTGGTGCGCTGGAACACCGACAAGCGCTACCTCGACGAGCTGTCGGCGGCCGGGGTCCCGACGGTCCCGACGGCGTGGGTCGGCCCGGGCGAGTCCTGGGAGCCGTCTGCCGACTCGGGCGAGTACGTGATCAAGCCCGCGGTCAGTGCGGGCAGTCAGGACACCGGCCGGTACGACCTGGCCGACCCGGAGCACCGCGAGCTCGCCGTGGCGCACGTGCGCCGGCTCTCGGCCGCCGGTCGGGTGACCATGGTCCAGCCGTACCTCGCCGCGGTCGACACCGCCGGTGAGACCGCGCTGCTCTTCCTGGCCGGCGAGCAGGGGCTCGAGTTCAGCCACGCCATCCGCAAGGGGCCGATGCTGACCGGACCCGACTTCGGGGTGGACGGGCTCTACCGGCCGGAGGAGATCACCGCTCGCACGGGCACCCTGGAGCAGCTCGCGGTGGCCAGGAAGACCCTCGCGACGGTGCCCGGCGGACCGGACCGGCTGCTCTACGCCCGGGTCGATCTGATCCCCGGCCCGGACGGGCAGTCGATCCTGGTCGAGCTGGAGCTCACCGAGCCCTCGCTCTTCCTGGCCCACGCCGCCGGCGCCGCCGACCGCCTCGCCGAGGCGATCCTCACCCGGCTGACCCGCGAAACCTGATCCCGCGGTCCGCCATTTCGGCAATCATGCAGTGGTGGCACCGCAGAGGAGGCACGGGCGTGGGCGCATCGCCCCCGCCCGCCCGGTCGACGACGCCGGGCCGGGCTCCGGCCGGTACGGCGACGGGTCAGGCGGCGACGGTCACCGGCTCGGCCGCCGGAGCGGGCGTCGGGGCGGTGGGCGCGGGCCGGCGTTCCCGGGTCGACCACTGCACGTGCAGCGTGGCCAGCAGGACCAGGCAGGAGCCGAACATGTGCGCGCCGACGAGGACGGCGGGCAGATGGGTGAAGTACTGCACGAAGCCGATCAGGCCCTGCCCGAGCTCGACCCCGACCAGCCAGAGCGCGGCCCGTGCCGCCGGCGCCGCACCGACCGCGCGGAACGCGAAGACCAGCGCCACCGAGAGGCCGAGCAGCAGGAACACGCTGTCGGCGTGCACCTGCGAGATCGACTCCGGGTCCAGCCCGTTGCGGGCCGCGCCCTGGTCGCCGGCGTGCGGGCCGCTGCCGGTCACCCAGGTGCCGATCACCAGCACCGCGACGCCCACGACAGTGGTGAGCCGGGCGAGCGCCCGCAGCGGCGCGGGCACCACGGTGACCACCGGCCCGTCCGGGTCGGCGGTGCGGCGCCAGAGGGCGTACGCGGCGGCGATCACCGCCATGGAGGCGAGGAAGTGCAGGCCGACCACCCACGGGTTCAGGTTGGTCAGCACGGTGATCCCACCGACCACCGCCTGGGCCGGGATGCCGAAGAAGACCGCGACGGAGAGCGGCAGCACGCCGCGCCGGCGCGGCCGGTGGGCCAGCGCCGCCAGCACGGTGGCGAAGGCGATGATGCCGACGGCGAACGTGAGCGTCCGGTTGCCGAACTCGATCACGCCGTGCACGCCCATCTCGTCCGTGGGGACGTACGAGCCGTCGGTGCAGCGCGGCCAGGTGGGGCAGCCGAGCCCGGAGGCGGTCAGTCGCACCGCCCCGCCGGTGACCACGATCCCGACGTTCGCGATGATCGAGGCGAACGCGAGCCGACGCAGCAGTGCCGCCGAGACCGGGAACCGGTCGAGCGGGCGGTGCAGCGCGGCGGGGACCGGGAACCGGACGTTTCGCTTCACGGCCCGAATCCTACGCAACGTAGTGATCGAGGTTCGTTCGACTCCGGTACCACGGTGGTTGGAATCACCGGGACCCCGGTTTGCGGGCCCCGGACGAAATACGTAACGTGGGCGTTGTGAAAAAGGCGGCGGAGGTATCCGCGCACCGGTCGGCGGCCGTTCCGGTCGCCGGTCAACGCGCGTCCGCCGGCCTCGGCGCCGACCTCTCCACCCGTGACCGGGTGACCCAGCTGTTGCTGGAGCGGGGAGCGACCACCGCCGCGCAGCTCGGATCGGCGCTCGGGCTCAGCCCGGCCGCGATCCGCCGGCACCTCGACGCGATGCTTGCGGACGGTGACGTGCTCGCTCAGGAGCAGGCGGTCCGCGGCCACCGGGGTCGGGGTCGCCCCGCGAAGGTCTTCGTGTTGACCGAGGCCGCCCGGGTCCGCTGCGGCACCCACCACTACGACAACATGGCCACCGCCGCGCTGCGCTGGATCGCCCGCGACGGCGGCTCCCAGGCGGTGGAGGCGTTCGCCGCCGAGCAGGTCTCCGCGCTGGAGGCCCGCTGCCGGGCGGCCATGGAGGACGCCGGCGACGATCCGCTCGCCAGGGCGGAGGCGCTCGCGGGCGCGCTGACCGCCGAGGGCTACGCTGCGAGCGCATCCGTGATCGCCTCCGGCGGCCAGCTCTGCCAGCACCACTGCCCGGTGGCGCACGTGGCCGCCGAGTTTCCCCAGTTGTGCGAGGCCGAGACCGAAGTGATCTCGCGTCTGGTCGGCACCCACGTGCAGCGCCTGGCCACCATCGCGCACGGCGACGGGGTGTGCACCACGCACATCCCGACCCAGCCCGGCCGTGCGCAGTCCGGAAATACCGTCACCACTGTGAGGACAGATAGATGACCGAGCAGATCGTCCAGCCCCTGACCCAGGAGGAGCAGCTCGCCGCCCTCGGTCGCTACGAGTACGGCTGGTCCGACCCTGACGTCGCCGGGGCGTCCGCCCAGCGCGGCCTCAACGAGGCGGTGGTGCGGGACATCTCGGCCAAGAAGAACGAGCCGGCCTGGATGCTCGATCTGCGGCTGAAGGGCCTGCGGCTGTTCGAGCGCAAGCCGATGCCGGCCTGGGGCGCCGACCTCACCGGAATCGACTTCGACAACATCAAGTACTTCGTCCGGTCGACGGAGAAGCAGGCCGCCAGCTGGGAGGACCTGCCCGAGGACATCAAGAACACCTACGACCGGCTGGGTATCCCCGAGGCGGAGAAGCAGCGCCTGGTCGCCGGTGTCGCGGCGCAGTACGAGTCCGAGGTCGTCTACCACAAGATCCGTGAGGACCTCGAGGAGCAGGGTGTCATCTTCCTCGACACCGACACGGCGCTGCGCGAGCACGAGGACCTGTTCAAGGAGTACTTCGGCACGGTGATCCCGGTCGGCGACAACAAGTTCGCCGCGCTGAACACCTCCGTCTGGTCCGGTGGCTCGTTCATCTACGTGCCGAAGGGCGTGCACGTGGAGATCCCGCTGCAGGCCTACTTCCGGATCAACACGGAGAACATGGGCCAGTTCGAGCGGACGCTGATCATCGTCGACGAGGGCGCGTACGTGCACTACGTCGAGGGCTGCACCGCGCCGCTCTACTCCTCCGACTCGCTGCACAGCGCGGTCGTCGAGATCATCGTCAAGAAGAACGCCCGGTGCCGCTACACGACCATCCAGAACTGGTCGAACAACGTCTACAACCTGGTGACGAAGCGCGCCGTCTGCCAGGAGGGCGCCACCATGGAGTGGGTCGACGGCAACATCGGCTCCAAGGTCACCATGAAGTACCCGGCGGTCTACATGCTCGGCGAGCACGCCAAGGGCGAGGTGCTCTCGGTCGCGATGGCCGGCGAGGGCCAGCACCAGGACGCCGGCGCCAAGATGGTGCACGGCGCGCCGCACACCAGCAGCACCATCGTCTCCAAGTCGATCGCCCGGGGCGGCGGCCGCACCTCGTACCGGGGTCTGGTCCAGGTGCTGGAGGGCTCGACCAACAGCAAGAGCACGGTCAAGTGCGACGCGCTGCTGGTCGACACCATCTCCCGCTCGGACACCTACCCGTACGTCGACATCCGCGAGGACGACGTCGCGATGGGGCACGAGGCGACCGTCTCCAAGGTCAGCGAGGACCAGCTCTTCTACCTGATGAGCCGGGGCCTCTCCGAGGACGAGGCGATGGCGATGATCGTGCGTGGCTTCATCGAGCCGATCGCCAAGGAGCTCCCGATGGAGTACGCGCTGGAGCTCAACCGCCTGATCGAGCTCCAGATGGAGGGCGCGGTCGGCTGACCCGCCCGGCGCTCTCGCGGACCCGACCCGTCGGGTCGGGGCTCGCGAACCCCGACCGACCCTCCGATTAGTCGCTGAACAGACCAAGGAAGAGATGACTACCCAGGCTTCCGCGCCGCCGACCACCAAGTCGCAGGCGCTGCGCTCGTACGACGTCGCCGACTTCCCGGCCCTGACGGGCCAGGAGGAGGAGTGGCGGTTCACCCCGCTCAAGCGCCTGCGCGGCTTGGTGGGCCAGGTGCCGGCCGCCACCGGCTCGATCCGGCACGAGTACGGCGACCTGCCCGCCGGCGTGACGATCGACCGGATCGCGAAGGACGACCCGCGGGTGGGCGGCGTGCTCACCCCGTTCGACCGGATCAGCGCGCTCGCGTACGGCGGCGCCGGTGACGCGCTGCTGATCCAGGTCGCGCGGGAGGCCGTCGTCGAGGCGCCGGTGACCGTACGGGTGTCCGGCGGCGGCGCGGACGGCCTGGCCTTCGGGCACACCGTCGTCGAGGTGGGCCGGTTCGCCGAGGTGACCCTGGTGCTGGAGCACGTCGGCTCGGCGACGCTGGCCGACAACGTCGAGGTGACCGTGGCCGACGGGGCGAAGCTGACCCTCGTCACGGTCGCCGACTGGGCCGAGGACGCCGTCCAGGCGCAGCACCTGAAGGTGAAGCTGGGCCGCGACGCGAAGGTCGTGCACGTCCAGGTGAGCCTCGGCGGTGACCTGGTCCGGCAGTACACCAGCGTCGAGTACACCGACCGGGGCGGCGAGGCCGAGCTCTACGGCGTCTACTTCGCCGACTCGGGCCAGCACCTGGAGCACCGGCAGCTGGTCGACCACTCGGTGCCGGACTGCCGCAGCTACGTCGGTTACCGGGGCGCCCTGCAGGGGCGGAGTGCGCACACCGTCTGGGTGGGCGACGTGCTGATCCAGGCCGAGGCGACCGGTACCGACACGTACGAGATCAACCGTAACCTGCTGCTCACCGAGGGCGCCCGCGCCGACTCCGTGCCGAACCTGGAGATCGAGACCGGCGAGATCGCCGGCGCCGGCCACGCGAGCGCGACCGGCCGCTTCGACGACGAGCAGCTCTTCTACCTGATGGCGCGGGGCATCCCGGAGGGGGAGGCCCGCCGGTTGGTGGTGCGCGGCTTCTTCGCCGAGCTGATCAACAAGATCCCGGTCGAGGAGCTGCGTGAGCGGCTCGGCGCGGCGATCGAGGAGCGGCTCGCCAAGGCGGGCGCCTGATGATCCGGATCTGTTCCACGGAGGACGTGCCGAAGGGCACCGCGATCAGCGCGGACGTCGACGGCACCCAGCTGGCCGTGGTGCACGGCGAGGACGGCGCCTTCTACGCCGTCTACGACGAGTGCTCGCACGCCTCGGTCGCCCTCTCCGAGGGGGAGGTCGAGGGCTGCACGCTGGAGTGCTGGCTGCACGGGTCCCGTTTCGACCTGCGCACCGGCGAGCCGACCGGGCTGCCCGCCACCGAACCCGTTCCCGTCTACCCCGTCGAAGTCCGCGACGGCGACATCTACGTCAGCCTCACGCCGAGCAATGGAGTGACCCGATAATGAGCACCCTGGAGATTCGCGACCTGAAGGTGTCGGTCAAGCTGCCCGAGGGTGAGCTCAAGCCGATCCTGGCCGGTGTCGACCTGACCGTCCGCTCCGGTGAGACGCACGCCATCATGGGCCCCAACGGCTCCGGCAAGTCGACCCTCGCGTACTCGATCGCGGGCCACCCGAAGTACGAGATCACCGGCGGCTCGGTGACCCTCGACGGCGAGGACGTGCTGGCCATGTCCGTCGACGAGCGGGCCCGCGCCGGCCTCTTCCTCGCCATGCAGTACCCGGTCGAGGTGCCCGGCGTGTCGGTGGCTAACTTCCTGCGCACCGCCAAGACCGCCATCGACGGGGAGGCGCCGAAGCTGCGCAACTGGGGTGGCGAGCTGCGCGGGGCGATGGAGCGGCTGCAGATGGACCCGGCGTTCGCCCAGCGCAACGTCAACGAGGGCTTCTCCGGCGGTGAGAAGAAGCGGCACGAGATCGTGCAGCTGGAGCTGCTCAAGCCGAAGATGGCCATCCTCGACGAGACCGACTCGGGCCTCGACGTCGACGCGCTGCGTGTGGTCAGCGAGGGTGTCAACCGGGTCCGCGACACCGGTGACACGGGCCTGCTGCTGATCACCCACTACACCCGGATCCTGCGCTACATCAAGCCGGACTTCGTGCACGTCTTCGTCGCCGGCCGGATCGTCGAGCAGGGCGGCCCGGAGCTGGCCGAGAAGCTCGAGGAAGAGGGCTACGAGCGGTACGTCGCCGGGGCCGGTTCGGCTCGGGCCTGATCATGAGGGACGCGGAGATGACCACGATCGCGATCCCGCCGGGGATGCCGCAGTACGACGACGTGCCGCGTTACGACGTGGCGAGGGTGCGCGCCGACTTCCCGATCCTGGACCGGGAGGTCAACGGGCACCGGCTGGTCTATCTCGACAGCGCCAACACCTCGCACAAGCCGCGTCAGGTGCTCGACGTGCTCGCGGAGCACTACGCGCGGCACAACGCGAACGTGTCCCGCTCGGTGCACACCCTGGGCACCGAGGCCACCGAGGCGTACGAGGGCGCCCGGGCGAAGGTCGCCGCGTTCATCAACGCGCCGAGCCCGGACGAGGTGGTCTTCACCAAGAACTCCACCGAGGCGATCAACATCGTGGCGTACGCGTTCTCCAACGCGTCCCTGCGACCGGACGCCGACCCCCGGTTCCGCCTCGGGCCCGGCGACGAGGTGGTCATCTCCGAGATGGAGCACCACTCGAACATCGTCCCGTGGCAGTTGCTCTGCGAGCGCACCGGCGCGACCCTGCGCTGGTTCCCGGTCACCGACCAGGGGCGGCTCGACGAGTCGGGCCTGGACGACCTGGTCACCGAGCGGACGAAGATCGTCTCGCTGGTGCACACGTCGAACATCCTCGGCACGGTGAACGCCACCTCGCGGATCACCCGGCGGGTCCGCGAGGTGGGGGCGCTGCTGTTGCTCGACTGCTCGCAGTCGGTGCCGCACCTGCCGATGGACGTGGTCGACTACGACGCGGACTTCATCGTGTTCACCGGGCACAAGATGTGCGCTCCGACCGGGATCGGAGTGCTCTGGGGGCGCTCCGAGCTGCTGGCGGCCATGCCGCCGGTCTTCGGCGGCGGCTCGATGATCGAGACGGTGGCGATGTCCGGCTCCACGTTCGCCGCGCCGCCGGCCCGGTTCGAGGCGGGCACCCCGCCGATCGCGGAGGCCGTCGCGCTCGGCGCCGCGGTGGACTACCTCACCGGCGTCGGGATGCGGGCCATCCAGTGGCACGAGAAGGAGTTGACGGCGTACGCCCTCGACGCCCTCGCCACGGTGCCCGGTTTGCGGATCTTCGGGCCGACCGTGCCGGTGGGGCGGGGCGGCACCATCTCGTTCGCGCTCGGTGACGTGCACCCGCACGACGTGGGCCAGGTCCTCGACTCGCTGGGCGTGCAGGTGCGGGTGGGTCATCACTGCGCCCGGCCGGTCTGCACCCGCTTCGGGGTGCCGGCCACGACGCGGGCCTCGTTCTACCTCTACACCACCACCGAGGAGATCGACGCTCTGGTGGCGGGTCTGGAGCAGGTGCGGAAGGTGTTCAGCTGATGCAGCTCGACCAGCTCTACCAGGAGATCATCCTGGACCACTACAAGCACCCGCACGGGCGTGGGCTGCGCGACGCCGAGGGCGGGGCGAACACCGCCGAGGCGCATCACGTGAACCCGACCTGCGGGGACGAGGTCACCGTGCGGGTGGCGACCGACGGCAGTGTGCTCACGGACATCTCGTACGACGGCATGGGCTGCTCGATCAGCCAGGCGTCGGCGAGCGTGCTGCACGAGTTGTTGAGCGGTCGGCGCGCCGGGGAAGCTTTCGAGGTCCACGAGGCGTTCGTCGAGTTGATGTCCGGGCGTGGCCAGGTCACGCCGGACGAGGACGTGCTCGGTGACGGGGTGGCGTTCGCGGGCGTGGCCCGCTACCCCGCCCGGGTGAAGTGCGCGCTGTTGCCGTGGATGGCGTTCAAGGACGCCGCGGCACGCGCCGGGGTGGGCGTGAGCCCGGAGGTGAAGGCATGAGCGACGAAACCACCACCGCCGCGACGCCGGCGACCGGCGGCGGCAAGGCCGCCGTCGCCGACATCGAAGAGGCGATGAAGGACGTCGTCGACCCGGAGCTCGGTATCAACGTGGTCGACCTCGGCCTGGTGTACGGGGTGCACGTCGACGACGAGAACGTGGTCACCCTCGACATGACGCTCACGTCGGCGGCCTGCCCGCTGACCGACGTCATCGAGGACCAGGCGCGGCAGGCGCTGACCACCGGCCCGGGCGGCGGCCTGGTCAACGACATCCGGATCAACTGGGTCTGGCTGCCGCCGTGGGGGCCCGACAAGATCACCGACGAGGGACGCGACCAGCTCCGCTCGCTCGGCTTCAACGTCTGAGTGATCCCGTACGTCGGGCGCGGCACCCCAGCGGGTACCGCGCCCGACGTGTCTCCAGCGTCCGTTCGCCACGGTCGCCGTCTCACGGTGCGGGCGCTGCCCCGGGTGACGGCCGCCCGACTCTGTTCGGGTGCGGGGCCCTGGTTCGGCGCGGATGGGGGGGGCCGGCCACGCTCGCCACCCGGATGGACCCGCCGGAGCGGCGGCGGAGTGTGCTGCCGCCGCCGGCTCGGCCGGCCGGCGGGATCGGGGCCGGGTGAAATCGGTCGCGGGCACGGGCCGCCATGGCCCAGGATGACGGCGTGATCGAGACGTACCGGATGAAGCCCGTTCCTGTCGCCGTGGCCGTCAGCGCCCGCCGACAGCAGCGGGCCCGCGGTCGCGTCACGACCCGCCGCCGGCCGTCATGATCGAGGCGTTCCTCGCTGGCCTGGTCGCCGGTTACGGCGTCGCCATTCCGGTCGGCGCGATCGCCGTGCTGATCCTGGGGTTGACCGCCCGTACCTCGTTCCGGGTCGGCGCCGCGGCGGCCCTCGGTGTGGCGACCGCCGACGGTCTCTACGCGGCGGTCGCGGCGCTCGGCGGCGCCGCCCTGGCCGCGGCGGTCGCGCCGGTCGCCGGTCCGTTGCGTGCGGTGGCCGCGCTCGTGCTGCTGGCCATCGCCGGCCTCACCGCCTGGCGGGCGTTGCGCCCCCGGCCGGCGGTCGGCCCGAGCGGTGGTGGCCGAGGGCTGGAGAGTCCGGGGCGGGCCTTCGCCGGTGTGCTCGCGTTGACGCTGCTGAACCCGGCGACCGTCGTCTACTTCGCGGCACTGGTGCTGGGTCGCGGCGATGCCGCCGACCCGGATCCGTGGGTGGCGGCGCTCTTCGTGCTGGGCGCGTTCGTCGCGTCGGCGAGTTGGCAGCTGCTGATCGCAGGGGGCGGCACCCTTGTCGGCCGGGCGCTCGCCGGGCCCCGTGGCCGTCTGCTGACTGCGCTCGCGTCCAGCGCCATCATCTCCGCGCTGGCCCTGACCACCCTCCTCGCCACCTGACCGGCAACCGCCCCGCCGGGTCGATCACGTTCGGCCGGTACGCCGCCCCGGGCACCGTCGACCTCATGGTCGACGCGGGTCGGCGGGGTGACCGCGCT
>NZ_SMKG01000069.1 GCF_004348525.1 Micromonospora sp. 15K316
CGCCACTTCACCGTGCACCTGGGCTTCACCGCGGCGGGCCCGGCGCAGGCCCACGAACTGGCCGTCGGCTACGCCGAGGCGTTGAGCCTGCTCCGGCCCGAGCTGGCCCTCGGCGCGGCGGCCCTCTCCCCGGCCGACGCCTGGCACCGGGCCGAGCGGCTCTTCTGCGGCGCGGTCGGCCCGGACGGCGAACACTGCTACGACGTGGCCGGCCATCCCGGCTTCCACCACGCACCCGGCCCGGGCGGCCTCGGCTGGGGCGACGGGGACTCGTGACGGGCTGGCCGGCGCGGGGCGTCGCGACGGTTCGCACCACCACTCCGCCGGCCCGCGCCGGACGACGCCGGGCCCGGGACGTCAGGCCAGGTCGAACTCGCCGTCCTGGGCGCCGGCGACGAACGCGTCCCACTCGTCCTGGGTGAACACCAGGACCGGCCCGTCCGGCTCGGCCGAGTTGCGCATGCCGATCAGGTCGTCGACGAAGGCGACCTCCACGGCGCCGTCGGAGGTGTCACCCTCGGCCCGCTGCCAGACCGCCCGGGACAGGTCGAAGTCTCCCTTGGGGTGCTGAGCCATGGTCATTCCTCCAGTGCACGCGTCGAAGCCGGGAAGCGCATACCGATCCCTATCGGGCAGGATAAGCGGATGCCGAGCCTTACCCGTGTAGAGGCGACCGCGCGTGGCGCGGCGATTACGGTCGAGTCCTACGAAGTGGACCTCGACCTGGCCGGTGCCGGGGAGCTGTTCCGCTCCCACGTGACGATCCGGTTCCGGGCGGTTCCGGGCAGCGAGACGTTCGCCGAGGTGAAGCCCGCGAAGCTGCTGGCGGTACGGCTCAACGGCGACGAGCTCGACCCCGCGGCGCTGACCGACAACCGGCTGCCGCTGCGGGGGTTGCGGGAGCGCAACACGGTGACCGTCGAGGCCGAGATGGCGTATTCGAACACGGGCGAGGGCATCCACCGCTTCGTCGACCCGGCCGACGGGGAGACCTACCTCTACGCGATGTCGTTCCTCGACGACGTGCAGCGCATCTTCGCCGCCTTCGACCAGCCCGACCTGAAGGCGACGTTCACCTTCACCGTCACCGCTCCTCCAGAGTGGACGGTCGCGGCGAACGAGCGCGTCGTGGCCAATCCCCGGCCCGGGCGGTGGGAGTTCGCCCCGACCCGGCCGCTCTCCACGTACCTCTTCACGCTGATCGCCGGGCCGTACCACGTGCGGCGGGACGAGCACGACGGGATCCCGCTGGCCGTCTACTGCCGTCGTTCGCTCGCCGAGCACCTCGACGCCGACGCCGACGAGATCTTCACCGTCACCAAGCAGAGCTTCGACCGGTTCCACGAGCTCTTCGCCGAGCGCTACCCGTTCGGCAAGTACGACCAGGCGTTCGTGCCGGAGTTCAACGCCGGCGCCATGGAGAATCCCGGCCTGGTCACCTTCCGCGACGACCTGGTCTTCCGGTCCGTGGTGACCGAGACCGAGCGCGAGCGGCGGGCCGGCACCATCGCGCACGAGATGGCGCACATGTGGTTCGGTGACCTGGTAACCATGCGCTGGTGGGACGACCTCTGGCTCAACGAGTCCTTCGCCGAGTACCTCGGCACCCGGGTGACCGCGGAGGCGACCCGGTTCGACCGCGCGTGGACCACGTTCGCCCTGCGCCGCAAGGCGTGGGGCTACGCGGCCGACCAGCGCCCCTCCACGCACCCCGTCGCCCCGCGAGAGGTGGCCGACGCCGCCGAGGGCCTGCTGAACTTCGACGGCATCTCGTACGCCAAAGGCGCGAGCGTGCTGCGGCAACTGGTCGCCTGGCTCGGCGACGACGCGTTCCTGGCCGGCTTGAACCGGCACTTCGCGGCGCACCGGTTCGGCAACGCGACCCTCGCCGACCTGCTCGCCAACCTCTCCGCGGCCAGCGGGCGTGACCTCGGCGACTGGGCCGAGCGCTGGCTGCGCCAGGCCCAGGTGAACACGCTGCGCGCCGAGGTGACCGTCGACGGGGAGGGGCGCTACCAGGAGGTCGCCGTGGTGCAGACCGCCCCGGAGGGACACCCGGTGCTGCGTCCGCACCGGATCGGCGTCGGCCGGTACGCCGCCGACGGAGCGGTCGAGCGGATCGAGGTGGACCTCCCTTCCGACGCGCCGCAGGGCCGGACGGTGCTGCCCGAGTTGACCGGCGTGCCGGCCGCCCAACTGCTGCTGCCGAACGACGGCGACCTCACCTTCGCGAAGGTTCGCCTCGACCCCGCCTCGGCGGACGCGGTACCGCTGGTGCTGCCCGGACTGGCCGATCCGTTGGCTCGGGCACTGCTCTGGCGCGAGGCCCTGGACGCGGCGACCGACGGGGAGCGGCCGGTGAGCGGGCTGGTCGCGCTGATCGCCGCGGCGCTCCCCGCCGAGACCGAGGTGATCATCGCGGAGGATCTGCTGGCGCAGAGCCGGTCGCTGGTCGACCGCTACCTCGACGAGACGACCCGCGAGACGTCGCTCGCCCTGATCGCGAAGGCCTGCGCCGCCCTGCTGGACGGCGCGCCGTCCGGCGGATCGCTCCAGCTCGCCGCCGCGCGCGGGCTGATCGACTCCAGCACCGACGCCGATCTGCTGGTCGGTTGGCTCGCCGGCCGGGCGGTGCCGGCGGGGCTCGCCGTCGACGCCGAGCTGCGCTGGGCGGTGCTGCGCCGGCTGGTGGTGCTCGGTGCGGCGGCCGAACCGGAGATCGCCGCGGAGGCGGCGGCCGACCAGAGCGCGGCGGGCGCCGAACGGGCGGCCGCGTGCCGTGCGGCGCTGCCCGACGCGGATGCCAAGCGCGCCGCCTGGGAGATCGTCGTACGCGACACGGAGCTCTCCAACCGGCTGGTCGAGGCCGCCGCGGAGGGCTTCTGGCAGCCGGAGCAGGCCGAGCTCACCGCGCCCTACGTCGAGCGGTTCTTCGCCGACATGCCGGCCGCCGCGCGGCTGCGTACGCCCTGGACGGCCGACCGGGTCGCCGCGCTCGCCTTCCCCCGGTACGCGGTGGCGCAACCCACCCGGGAAGCGGCCGCGGCGCTGCTGGCGCGCGACGACCTGACGCCCGGCCTGCGTCGTGTGGTCACCGACGCCGACGACGACCTGCGCCGGGCGTTGGTCGCCCGGACCGCGATCGCGGCCGCCGCCGCCTGACCCGATCTCGGGTGCGTAGCCGCGCCGACCGTGGGCGTCGGCGGGGGTGCGCACCCGGGATGCGCACCCCCGGCCGTCAGCGCAGCGCCGGCTCGATGGTGACCGGGGCGTCCCAGTCGATGAGGTAGCGCTGCTCGGGGCCCATCGTCCGCTCCGGGTTCATGGCGGTCCGCACGAGCAGCGGCATGAGCAGCGGCATGAGCGTCCTGGCCAGCGCGCCGGGTGCCTTGGCGTGGTTGATCCGGGCCGCCCGCGCAGCGATCCCCTCCACCCGGGCGCGCCGCAGCCGTTCGTAGGCGGCGAAGGCCGACGACACGTCGGGCAGATCCCGTAGGCAGCGGGCGAGCTGTACGGCGCTCTCAATCGCCAGCGACGCGCCCTGGCCGGAACTGTTCGACGGCGCGTGCGCCGCGTCACCAACCAGCACCATCCGCCCCCGGTGCCAGCGCGGCACCGGGGGCATGATCAGCAGGGAGCCCACCGTCTGGAGGCCCTCGGGATCGCTCGTGCTCACGAGTTGCGCGCCGGGGTCGTCGTCGCCGTACGCGGTGCGGAGCCTGCGCAGCCACTCCTGCGGGGGCACCGTGCGGGCCTCGGTGAGCGTCATCGGACGCTCCTGCGGCAGGTTCGCCCCCCATCGCGTGCCGCCGCCCGGCTCCGGCCAGTAGAGGTAGTAAGCCCGCCGACCGAAGGCGAACGTCATGGTGCCCGGTTCGGCGGCCACCTCGTGCCGGGCGACCGCCTCGAAACCGAGCAGGCCGGTAGGGCGGGGGCCCGGCGCGGCCGGGTCGATGAGCGTACGCACCGTGGAGCGGATGCCGTCCGCTCCGACGAGGACGTCCGCCGTGGCGGTGCTCCCGTCGGCGAAGAGAGCCGTGACGCCGTCGCCGGTCTCCCGTACGTCGACCAGGCGCTTGCCGTGTTCGATCACGATGCCCTCGGCGGCGGCGTGGTCGTGCAGCGCCCGATGGAGGTCGGCCCGGTGGACCACCCGCAGCGGCGGTGCGTCGGTCAGCCCCGGCAGGTCGAACCGTTTCCGGCCGACCGCCATCGCCGTGCGGTGGACGGAGCTGGCGATCGCGGTGACGGCACGGTCCGCGTTGACGGCGCCCAGCGCAGCGACGCCGTTGGGGGCGAGTGCGAGGGTGCCGCCGATGCCGTCGGCGGTGCTCGGGTACGCCTCGTGGACCGTCGCCGTGATGCCCGCTCGGTGTAGTGCGAACGCGGTCACCGGGCCGGCGATCCCGCCGCCGATGACGATGGCCGTTCTGACTGTCGTCATGTTCCTCTCCCTGGTCGTCATGCAGGTGCGTGGCACCGACGCGCTGTCGTCGGCGTTTGTGGTGGCACCGACGTTGTCGTCGGTGTCCGCCTTGGCGCACCGGCCTGGGAGGGAAGCCCGGCTATCCTCGTGGTTGCCGCTTCGGAGCCGAGCACCTTCCCAGGTGCGGTGCCGAGGTAATGGCCCCGGCGCGGTGTTGGCGCACCGCGCCGGGGCCGTCCATGTCACTGCGTCGCGTTGCCCCTCTCGGTGAGTTCGGTCAGCTCGGGTGGCAACTCACCGGTCGCGTGGAAGGCTCGCCACTGGTCGAGCCCCGGATAGGTGCCGGCGGTGAACTCCGCGAGCAGATCGCGGACCCAGGCGGCTTCGGCCTCCTGGATGGCCAGCTCATACTCGGACTCGACCAGGAACAGCCGTGGGATCTGGCGCTGATGCTCTGCGAGAGTGTCCCGGCCGGCGCGGAGGGTCTCCTCCAGCTTCGAGAGGCGTTGGCGCAGCAACGTCACCGCCTCGTCGGGGGGCAGGACGGCCAGCACGCTGAGCCCGGCCCGGAACCGGTGATGCTCCGGCTCCGGGGTGGAGACCAACTCCCGCGCCCAGTCGCGCAGTTCCGCTTGACCCTCGTCCGTGATCCGGTAGACGGTGCGCTCGGGGCGCCGGCCCGCGCGCACGCTCTCCACAGCCTCGATCAGGCCGTGTCGGTCCATGTTGCGGATCACCGTGTAGAACGATCCCCACTTGATCTCCATGTCCTGCTCCTTGCCCCAGGCGCGCAGGGTCGTGGCGATCTCGTACGGGTGCATGGGCCGCTGGACGAGGGCGGAGAGCACGGCCAGGGCGAGCAGATTGCCGACCCTGCGTTGTTTCGGCACGGGCCCCCCTTACCTCGTCCACGATTACTCGCACACGAATATATGGCTCCGAGCATCGGGGCGCAACGTCCCCGATGGGACGGGTGACCGGGTGAAGGGTGAGTCAGGTGGATGGGCTGCTGGTGGCGGTCGCGACCGGGCGAACCGGCGAGCCGTAGTGGCTGGGCGCGCGTGGTGCGGGCCACGTCACCGTCGAGGGTGCCCGTGCCGCCGTCCGGCCTACGATCACGGGGTGGAGGAAGATATCCGGCGGATCGGGATCATGGGTGGCACCTTCGACCCGATCCACCACGGGCACCTGGTCGCGGCGAGCGAGGTGGCGGACCGGTTCGGGCTGGACGAGGTGGTCTTCGTGCCCACCGGCCAGCCCTGGCAGAAGGCCGACACCCCGGTCAGCCCGACCGAGGACCGCTACCTGATGACGGTGATCGCCACCGCCTCCAACCCGCGCTTCCAGGTGAGCCGCGTCGACATCGACCGGGGCGGCCCGACGTACACCGTCGACACCCTCCGGGACCTGCAGGCCCAGTACGGCCCCAAGGTGCAGCTCTTCTTCATCACCGGAGCGGACGCGCTGGAGAAGATCCTCTCCTGGAAGGACCTGGACGAGATCTTCGAACTCGCGCACTTCATCGGGGTGACCCGGCCGGGCTTCGAGCTCACCGACAAGCATCTGCCCGCCGACACGGTCACCCTGGTGCAGGTGCCGGCGATGGCCATCTCCTCGACCAACTGCCGGGACCGCGTGGCCCGGGGTGAGCCGGTCTGGTACCTGGTGCCCGACGGCGTGGTGCAGTACATCGCCAAGCGTGGTCTCTACCGGCGGTGATATGCCCCGTAATGCCCCTGAACGGGTGGGTTATCCACCAGAACTGACAAGTCCGGACGGCGCCAGGTGTGAGACGCTTGACGGGTCGCACGGTTGATCGAAGGAGAACGGTGACAGTTTCCGAACGCGCGTACGAGCTGGCGACCGCCGCGGCCCAGGCCGCCGCCGACAAGAAGGCACAGGACATCGTCATCATCGACGTCGGTGACCAGCTCGCCATCACCGACGCGTTCCTGCTCGCCGCCGCCCCCAACGAGCGTCAGGTGCTCGCCATCGTCGACGCCATCGAGGAGCGCCTGCTGGAGCTGCCCGAGAAGGCCAAGCCGGTACGGCGGGAGGGGGAGCGCGCCGGCCGGTGGGTGCTGCTCGACTACGTCGATGTCGTCGTGCACGTCCAGCACACCGAGGAGCGCGAGTTCTACGCCCTCGACCGGCTGTGGAAGGACTGCCCGACCATCCCGTTCGTCGACCGGGACCTGGTCGACGCCGAGTCCGGCACCGGCTCCGCCGCCGCCGCCGAATGACCCGGCTGATTGTCTGGCGGCACGGCAACACCGACTGGAACGCCGCCGATCGGGTCCAGGGTCAGACCGACGTCCCGCTGAACGACCTCGGCCGGGAGCAGGCCAGGGCGGCGGCGCCCCTGCTCGCCGCGCTGCGTCCGGACGCCATCGTGGCGAGCGACCTGAGCCGGGCCGCGGACACCGCCGCCGCGCTGGCCGCCGTGACCGGGCTTCCGGTGACCAGCGACGCGCGGCTGCGTGAGCGCCACTTCGGGCACTGGCAGGGCCTCACCCTCGTCGAGGTCGCCGAGCGCTTCCCCGACGAGTACGCCCGTTGGCGCGCCGGGGACCCGAACCCGGGCGCCGAGATCGAGACGCTGGGCGACCTCGGCAAGCGGGTCGGCGCGGCCCTCACGGCGGCCGCGGCCGCCGTTTCGGGCGGCACCGTCGTGGTCGCCACCCACGGCGGCGGCGCCCGGCAGGGGGTGGGGCACCTGCTCGGCTGGGACGCCACGGTCCTCCGGACGGTGGGTTCCCTGCAGAACTGCCACTGGACCGAGCTGCGCCACGACGAGACGCGGGGCTGGCACCTGCGCGCACACAACGTCGGACTGGTGGCCGCGCCGGTCGTGGCCGACGCCGTCTGAACCGGCCTCGCCACCCTCGCCGGTCTCGGCGCCTGACCGTTCAGCGCTGCGGCGTGGCCCGGTCGTGGCCGACGGCGCAGGACGGCCGGACGCGCGGCCTCGTCCTGACGAACGCCATCGGCTAGCGTGCCGGGCATGCCCGTCGCGGTCGTCACCGACTCCACCGCCTACCTCCCGCCCGAGCTGGTACGTACGCACCGGCTGACCGTGGTCCCCCTGACCGTCGTGCTCAACGGCGCGGAGGGGCTGGAGGGGGAGGAGATCTCCCCGGCCGACGCGATCCGGGCGCTCGGCGCGCGGCGGCTCTCGGCGAGCACCTCCCGTCCCGCCCCCGAGCAGTTCGCGCAGACGTACCGCCGCCTGCTCGACGCCGGCGCGGACGGCGTGCTGTCGGTGCACCTGTCGGCGGCGCTCTCCGGCACGGTCGAGGCGGCCCAGCTCGCCGCCGCCGATGTGGGCGACCGGGTCGTCGTGGTCGACAGCCGCTCCACCGGTCTGGGCCTGGGCTTCCCGGTGCTCGCGGCCGCCGCGGCCGCCGCGCGGGGCGCGGACCTCGACGGGGTACGCCGGGCCGCGGTCGACGCCGCCGACCGGACCACCATCTACTTCTACGTGGACACGCTGGAGTTCCTCCGCCGCGGAGGTCGGATCAACGCGGCCGAGGCGCTCTTCGGCACCGCGCTCTCGGTCAAGCCGATCATGCACATGCCCGACGGGGCGATCGTGCTGCGGGACCGGGTGCGTACGTTCAGCCGGGGCGTGGCGCGCCTGGTCGACCTGGCCGTCGAGTCGGCCGGGGACGCCGAGGTCGACCTGGGGGTGCATCACCTCGCCGCGCCGGAGCGGGCGGAGGCGCTGCTCGCCGCGTTGTCCGAGCGCCTCGGCGACCAGCTGCGTGAGACGTACGTGTCGGAGGCCGGCGCCGTCGTCGCGGCGCACGCGGGACCGGGCCTGGCCTGTGTCGTCGTGCACCGCCGTCCGGACGGGACGGGCGACCCGTCCCGGCCCTGACCGTCGGCTCACTAGCAGACGCCTGCATGATCAGGGCGTTGTCCACAGCGGGCCCGTCTGTCCACAGGTGACGGGTCGCGAACGGCGCGGACACGGAGCACCACCGTAGCGTCGCGTCGTGTCACACGACGACGAGACCGTGGTACGCGGCCGCCTGCTGCGGTTGACCGCGCAACCGCCGATCGGGCCGCTGCCCGCCGGCCCGTTGCCGGTGCTCCCCACGACCGCGGTGCGCGGCGAGCCGTCCGCCCTACCGGTGGTCGACGCCGGGCCCGGAGCGGAGCCGCTCGCCGATCGGCCGCTCCGGTCGGCCGTCGCGGATGACCTACCGGAGCCGGGGTCGACCACCTCTGACGGTGTCGTCCCGGGCGAGTCGCCGGAGCCGGTGACCGGCCGCCGGCTGCCCGGCCCGGGGGCGTTCGACCCGGGGCGACGTGGGGTGCGGGCGTTGGCCGCCGTCGCCGTACTGGTCGTGCTCGGCGCCGGATTCTGGGCCTGGCGGTCGCGACCTCAGGCGGAGCCGATCCCCCCGACCGCGGCCGGTGCCACCGTGCCGGCCGCCGAGGAGGTCGCCGAGCCGGCGGAGAGCCCGAACGCGGAGCTGGTGGTCGCGGTCGCCGGTAAGGTTCGCCGCCCGGGGCTGGTACGCCTGCCGGCCGGCGCTCGCCTCGCGGATGCCGTCGAGGCGGCCGGCGGTGCGCTGCCGGGAGTGGATGTGTCCCTGCTCAACCCGGCTCGCAAGGTGGCCGACGGCGAGCTGATCGTGGTCGGGGTGACGCCGCCGCCCGGCGCCGTTGGTCAACCGGCCGCGCCCGCGGCGGGGGCGGCCCCGGTCACCGGCGCGCCGGTCAACCTCAACACGGCCACGCTGGCGGAGCTCGACGCACTGCCCGGGGTGGGCCCGGTGCTCGCCCAACGCATCCTCGCCCACCGCGAGCAGCACGGCGGCTTCAAGTCGGTCGACGACCTCCGGCAGGTCGACGGGATCGGTGACGCCCGCTACGAGCAGCTCAAGGAACTGGTGACGGTGTGAGCGCGACACCGGACGGGACCGGGACCGGGACCGCCGCCGGGGAGCCGGATCTGCGGCTGGCCGGCCTCGCGGTGGCGACCTGGCTCACGGCGCTGGCCGGGCTGCACCTCGGAGCGTCCACAGTGCTGCTGCTCGCGGCGCTGGCCGCGGTGTTCTGCGCAGCCGCCGCGCTGCACCTGCTCGGTCTGCTCGGGCGCCCCGGCCCGCGGGCCCGGCGGCACGGCTGGATAGCCGTCGCGGTGGGGATCGGCGTCGTCTGCGGCGGCACGGTCGGCGCCGCCCGGCTGGCCGTACGCGACGCCACGGCGCTGCGCACGCTGGCGGAGGAGCGGACGAGCGTCACCGCCGAACTCGTGGTCCGCGAGGATCCCCGGCCGATCCGTGGCGCTCCGGGTCGCCCCGCCACCCTGCTGGTCCCCACGGAACTGGTCGGTCTCCGCCAGCCGGACGGTACGCGGATCACCGGGCCGGTCCAGGTGTTGGTGCTCGCCGCCAACCCGGCCTGGCAAGGGCTGCTGCCCGGGCAGCGGCTGACCGCCCAGGGGCGGCTCGGCGTCCCGCGCGGCGGCGACCTCACCGCCGCCGTGCTCAGCGTCACCGGGCCGCCGCTGCGGCACGGTCCACCGTCCTGGGCTCAGCGTGCCGCCGGGTCGCTGCGCGCCGGGCTGCAACGCGCCTGCGCGCCGCTCCCTGACGAGCAGGGCGGGCTGCTGCCCGGGCTGGTGGTGGGCGACACGAGCCGGCTGCCGCCCACCGTCGAGGAGGACTTCCGGGCCACCGGCATGACTCACCTCAACGCGGTCTCCGGCTCCAACGTGGCGATCGTGGTCGGTGCGGTGCTTCTGCTCGCCCGCTGGTGCCGGGCGGGCCCGTGGCTCGCCGCCGGCCTCTGCGGAGTGGCCCTGGTGGGGTTCGTGATCCTGGTGCGCCCGTCACCGAGCGTGGTCCGCGCCGCGACGATGGGCGCGATCGGGCTGGCCGCGCTGGCTGCCGGCCGCCCCCGAGCCGCCCTGCCCGCGCTGGCCGCGGCGGTGACCGTGCTGGTGCTCGTCGACCCGGCCCTGGCCGGGGACGCGGGTTTCGCGCTCTCGGTGCTGGCGACCGGTGGGTTGCTGCTGCTCGCCCCGCGCTGGCGTGACGGCCTGCGTCGCCGGGGGGTGCCGCCCGGCCTGGCCGAGGCGCTCGCGGTGCCCGCCGCCGCCCAGCTCGCGTGCGCGCCGGTCGTCGCAGGGATCTCCGGCACGGTCAGCCTGGTCGCCGTGCCCGCCAACCTGCTCGCGGTGCCGGCCATCGCCCCGGCCACCGTCCTCGGCGTGCTGGCGGCCGTGCTGTCGCCGCTCTGGCCGGCCGGCGCCGAGTTCGCCGCCTGGCTGGCGAGCTGGCCCGCGTGGTGGCTGGTGCTGGTCGCCCGGTACGGTGCCCGGCTGCCGGCGGGCACGCTGCCCTGGCCGGGCGGCGTCTGGGGTGCCCTGCTGCTGGCGGCGTCGACGGTGGCGCTGCTGGTCGCGGTCCGGCGGCCCGTGGTACGCCGGCTGGTGGCGGTGGTCAGCGTCGCGGCGGTGCTGGGTGCCCTGCCGGTACGCCTGCTCGCCCGGGGCTGGCCGCCCGCCGGGTGGGTGGTGGTGGCGTGCGCGGTCGGTCAGGGCGACGCCGTGGTGCTGCCGATCGGGGCAGGTCGGGCGGTCGTGGTCGACGCCGGGCCGGAGCCGGCGGCGGTGGACGGGTGCCTACGGCGGCTGGGGGTGCGCGAGGTACCGCTGCTCGTGGTGAGCCACTATCACGCCGACCACGTCGGCGGGGTCGCCGGAGTGTTCCGTGGACGACGGGTGACGGCGGTGGTCACTCCGGCCTGGGGCGAGCCGGAGGGCGGGCAGGGCCTGGTACGGGCGGCGGCTGCCGCCGGGCGGGCCCGACTGTCGACGGTCTCGGCCGGTTGGGCGTATCGCGCGGGCGGTACGGAGCTCCTGGTGCTCGGTCCGCCCCATCCACTGCGTGGCACCCGATCCGATCCGAACAACAACTCGCTCGTCGTCCGCGCGACGGTGGCCGGGGTGCGCGTCCTGCTGCCCGGTGACGCCGAGTCCGAGGAGCAGCGCGCCTTGCTGGACACGCTGCCGCCGGGTGCGCTCCGGGCCGACGTCCTGAAGGTCGCGCACCATGGATCGGCCTATCAGGACCCGGTCTTCCTCGACTCGGTCCGCCCCGCCGTGGCGCTGGTGCCGGTGGGCGCCGGCAACACGTACGGGCATCCGCATCCGGAGCTGCTGGCCCGCCTGGCCCGGGGCGGGGTGCGGGTGATGCGTACCGACACCGACGGGGACGTGGCCGCCGTTCACCGCGACAGCGGTCTCGCGGTGGTGGCCCGGGGCACGCCGGCCGGTGGGCGGTAGGGCGCCTGCCGGACGAGCCGCGCGGATTCGCGCCGCCCACTGGCGGCGCTCGCCGCGGTCGACCTCGAAACGGTCCCGGGTAATTTGGGTGTATTAATGAACCGATGGGGTTGATGTCTGGATTTGCGCTGAGTGCAGGCTCCGCCGCCTGAGCGGCCGGTGAGCAGGCACGATCCCGCAGCGGGCCGTGCGAATATGGGCGGCGTGACCCCCGCCAGCCTCGCCCCCATTCTGCTCGTCCTCGGCGATGAGGAGCTGCTCGCCACGCGCGCGGTGACCGAAGCCGTCGCCAGAGCGCGCAGCGTCGACCCCGACGTCGACGTCCGCGAGTACCAGGCCGGCGCGCTCGCCCCCGGCGAGGTGGCCGAGATGCTCAGCCCGTCGCTCTTCGGCGGCCGGCGGCTGCTGGTGCTCCGCTCCGGTCAGGACGCCCGCAAGGACCTGGTCGCCACCCTGCTGGCCTATGCGAAGAATCCCGACCCGGACGTGCAGTTGGTCGTCCTGCACCTCGGCGCCGCCAAGGGAAAGGCGTTCGCGGACGGGCTGAAGGCGGCGGGCGCCACGGTGGTGCCGGCGGCGAAGCTGAAGGGGCACCGGGACCGGGTCGCCTTCGTCCGCGAGGAGATCCGCCGGGGCGGGGGCAAGTGCACCGAGGACGCCGCCGAGGCGCTGATCGCGGCGGTCGGCAACGACCTGCGTGAGCTGGCCGCGGCCTGCTCGCAGCTGATCGCTGACACGGACGGCCGGATCGGCGCGGACACGGTGGCCCGGTACTACCGGGGCCGGGTGGAGGTGAGCGGCTTCACGGTCGCCGACGCCGCCATGGTCGGCGACGTGCCGGCCGCGCTGGAGGCGCTGCGCTGGGCGCTGCACGTGGGGGTCGATCCGGTGCCGATCGCCGATGCGCTCGCCGACGGTGTGCGTACGGTGGCCCGGGTCGCGTCCGCCGGTCGGGGCAGCGCGTACCAGCTGGCGAGCACGCTCGGCATGCCGGCGTGGAAGATCGAGCGGGCGCAGCGGCAGGGCCGGGGCTGGACGCCGGAGGGGCTCGCCCAGGCCATGCAGGCCGCGGCGGAGTGCAACGCGGCCGTCAAGGGCGGCTCCGACGATCGGGCGTACGCCCTGGAACGAGCCGTCTTCTCGATGGCGGCCGCCCGGCAGGGCGGCGCCCGGTGAGCGGATCTCCTCGTACGGCGTGGGCCACCCTGCCGGCCGACGAGGAGCAGTACCGTCCGCTCTACGCCCGAGTGCTGGGGCTGCGGTTCGTCAATCCGGGCGGGGTGCTCTGCTTCCTCTTCTTCGAGGGAGTGGTGGCGCTGGCGGTGCTGCTCGCCCTCGCCGAGCTGGTCAGCTGGTGGGCCGTACTGATCCTGCCGGCCGCCGTGGCCGTCATGGTCAAGCTCAACGACGTGGTGGCCGCGATCGTGGTCCGGTCCGCGGCGCTCGTGCCCGAGCAGGAGCGCGACCGGTTCCGCCGGCAGATGGAGCCGGTGGTCGGACGGGCACGAGTGGAGTGGATCACCCACAGCGTGCCCGGCATCGTCGTCTCGGCCGAACCGTTCGGCTCCACCGCCCGGCCGGACGGATCCGAGGCCGGGTCCGCCCGACGCGGGATCGGTCCGAGCGTCGGCCCTGATCGACGCTGAATCGCCCGTGAGTGTCCACGTCCCACGCGCATGATCGACTCGGCTTCGCCGAGGCCGAGGCGGCCCGAGACCGGCGGAGCGATCACGTCGAGTCGCCCGAGGCCGGCCGAGCGATCACGCCGAGTCGGCCCGAGGCCGGCCGGAGCGATCACGTCGAGGCGGCTTCTCGTCCAGCGGCCACCTCACCAGCCCGACTCGGGCTGGTGGCCGACCCCGACCGTCACGTGGGGACCCTCACACCAGGGGTGCCCGAGGCGGTCGAGGGGCACAACGCGGACAGCCGGAAGCCCCGGGCAACACCCGGGGCTTCCGGCGAGGTCTGACGCCGCGTGGGTCAGGCGGAGAACGACGCGACGCGCTTGGCGATCGCGGACTTCCGGTTCGCGGCCTGGTTGGCGTGGATCACGCCCTTGCTGGCCGCCTTGTCGAGCTTGCGCGAAGCCTCCCGCATGAGGGAGGTGGCCTGCTCGACGTCGCCGGACTCGGCGGCCTCGTTGAACTTGCGGATGGCGGTCTTCAGCGACGACTTGACCGACTTGTTACGCAGCCGGCGCTTCTCGTTCTGCCGGTTGCGCTTGATCTGGGACTTGATGTTCGCCACGCGACAGCCTCGTCTTGATAGCTCGGGTTGGTCAGCTTCTCCGCACGACGAGCATGCGTCATCGCCGCGCGAAAAGTCAGGCTACCAGGTCGGCCGGGACGAGCCAAAACGGCACCCGACCGTGCGGTCGTCCCGTCGCGGAGACCGGCCCGCCGTCGCGGGACGTCAGGCCCAACCCTGCCGGGCCGCGAGCCAGGCCAGGGCCGTCTCGCCGCTGAACCGATGGTGCCGGTGGATCTGCGGCGAGGCGGTGAGCGGGGCCGCCTCGGCGGTGGTGAGGAAGTACCCGGACAGCGCGGCCAGCGTCACGTCCAGCGCGTCTTCCGGAGCGCCGGCGGCGGCCGGGTGCCGGGCGAAGAGGTCATCGGCGTCCAGCCCGCTGGCGTGGCCGGTGAGCAGCAGAGTGACCAGGTCGAACCAGGCCGGCCCGTGGCAGAGCCAGGTCCAGTCGCAGAACCAGGCGGCGCCCCGGCCGTCGATGAGCACGTTGTCCAGGCGCAGGTCGCCGTGGATCAGTCCGGCGCCGGCCGCGGCGTAGCCGGGAAGGCGTGACTCCAGCGCGACCAGCTCGGGCAGCCGCACCCGCACCGGCTCGGGCAGCGGCGGTGCCGGCTCACGGCCGGCGGCGACCTCGCCCCACCAGAGGATGTCGTCGCGCGCCAGGTCGGCCAGGTGGGGCAGGTCGAGGGCGGTCAACTCGGCCGGCGGGTGGGCCAACGCGGCCGCGAGCTCGGCGTACCCGGCGAGGGTGGCCGTGAGGTCGGCGGGCGCCCAGGGCAGCGTGGGCGTACGGCCGTCGACGGCCTCCAGGCCCAGCGCGTACCAGTCGGCCGTGGTGAGGGTCCAGCGCAGCCGCGGGACGGGCAGTCCGGCCGGGAGCCGGGCGAGCACCGCGGCCTCCCGGGCGTACCAGTCGACCAGGCGGGGCTGGTCGGTGCGCGCCGCCGCCTTGACGAACACGGTGGAGCCGTCGGCCGTGTGCAACAGGGCGGCGAAGCCTCGGGTGAAGCCCGCTCCGGCGACCCGGGCGGCGGTGACGGGGGCGCCCAGCCGGGCGGCGACCGCCGACCGCAGACCGGGTGGCAGGTCGGTCCAGGTCGGCCGCACGGCGGTCGCGTCGTACGGCGGAGGCGTGACCGGCATCCCCCCATGCTGTCGTATCCCCGCCGGTGGGTGCGGCCCCGCAGGCCGGCGGCAGGCGACGACGACCGCGGCCCCGGTCCCGACCGGCGGCGATCCGGCCCCGGTCCCGACGGCGGCGGTCCGGCAGCCCGTTCCCGGCCGGCCGGCGGCTTTCTCCCGCCGGGGCGCGGCCCTCCCGCCGCAGACGCGGCCCTCCCGCCGGGGCCCTCCCGCCGGGGCCCGGCCGTCGCGCCCGGCTGACGCCGTCCCGCCCGGTCGTCTGAGAGACTGCCAGGCCATGAGGACCGACGAGTTCTGGCAGTTGATCGACCGGGCCCGGGCCGGCGGTGGGGGAGAGGCCCCGGCGGTGGCCGCACGGGCGACGGCGCTGCTGGCCGAGTACGACCCGGCCGAGATCGTCGGCTACGCGCGCCACCAGCGACGGGTGCTCGTCGCGTCCCGCACCGTGGATCTGTGGGGAGCCGCCTACCTGATCAACGGGGGCGCCTCCGACGACGGCTTCGAGTACTTCCGCGGCTGGTTGATGACCCAGGGACGGGAGGTCTTCGCCCGGGCGGTCGCCGACCCGGACTCCCTGGCCGAGCTGCCGCAGATCCGCTCCGCCGCGCTCACCGGCGAGGAGTTCGAGTCGGAGGACATGCTCGCGGTGCCCTGGGAGGCGTACCGGAAGGCGACCGCGACCGACCTGCCGGCCGATCCCGACCCCGCGCCCGTGCCGGATCTCGACTTCTGGGACTTCGACGACGAGGAGTCGGCACGGCGCCAGCTGCCGCGGCTCGCCGCGCTCTTCGTCGAGCCGCCGGAGGAGTGATCCGACCGCGCCCGAGGCGGCGTGGGAGCATATAGGGGGCCGGCTCCGCGCCGGCCTGCTCACGTCAGCCGACCAGAACGGACAGCTGTGCCTCCGACGCTCGATTCCGGCGCGAACGCTCCTGGTGCCACCGACCCGGCCCGCATCAGGAACTTCTGCATCATCGCCCACATCGACCACGGCAAGTCGACCCTGGCCGACCGGATGTTGCAGCTCACCGGCGTGGTCGACCCGCGGCAGATGCGCGCCCAGTACCTCGACCGGATGGACATCGAGCGCGAGCGCGGCATCACGATCAAGAGTCAGGCCGTCCGGATGCCGTGGACGATCCGCGAGGGCGACCGGGCCGGCGAGCAGGCCGTGCTCAACATGATCGACACCCCGGGCCACGTCGACTTCACCTACGAGGTGTCCCGGTCGCTGGCCGCCTGCGAGGGCGCGATCCTGCTGGTCGACGCGGCGCAGGGCATCGAGGCGCAGACCCTCGCCAACCTCTACCTCGCGCTCGAGAACGACCTGCACATCATCCCGGTGCTCAACAAGATCGACCTGCCGGCCGCCCAGCCGGAGAAGTACGCCGAGGAGCTGGCTCATCTCATCGGTGGCGACCCGGCCGACTGCATCAAGGTCTCCGGCAAGACCGGCGAGGGCGTGCCGTACCTGCTCGACGAGATCGTCCGGCAGTTCCAGCCGCCGGTCGGCGACGCCGACGCGCCCGCCCGAGCGATGATCTTCGACTCGGTGTACGACGTCTACCGCGGCGTGGTCACCTACGTCCGGGTCATCGACGGCCGGATCAGCGCCCGCGACCGGATCAAGATGATGTCCACCGGCGCCACCCACGAGCTGCTGGAGATCGGCGTCATCTCCCCGGAGATGGTGAAGGCCGACGCGCTCGGCGTCGGCGAGGTGGGCTACCTGATCACCGGTGTGAAGGACGTCCGCCAGTCGCGGGTCGGTGACACGGTCACCAACAACGCCAACCCGGCGACGGACGCCCTCGGCGGCTACAAGGATCCGAAGCCGATGGTCTACTCCGGCCTCTATCCGATCGACGGGTCCGACTACCCGAACCTGCGCGACGCGCTGGACAAGCTCAAGCTCAACGACGCCGCGCTGACGTACGAGCCGGAGACCTCCGGCGCGCTCGGGTTCGGTTTCCGCTGCGGCTTCCTCGGCCTGCTGCACCTGGAGATCATCCGGGAGCGGCTGGAGCGGGAGTTCAACCTCGACCTCATCTCCACCGCCCCGAACGTGGTCTACCGGGCCATCCAGGAGGATGGCCAGGAGATCGTGGTGACCAACCCGAGCGAGTACCCGACCGGCAAGATCGCCGAGGTGTACGAGCCGACGGTGCGGGCCACCGTGCTGACGCCGAACGACTACGTCGGCGCGGTGATGGAGCTCTGCCAGGGGCGGCGGGGCACGCTGCTGGGCATGGACTACCTCTCCGCCGACCGGGTGGAGCTGCGCTACACGCTGCCGCTGGCCGAGATCATCTTCGACTTCTTCGACCAGTTGAAGAGCCGGACCAAGGGCTACGCCTCGCTGGACTACGAGCCCTCCGGCGAGCAGGCGTCCGACCTGGTGAAGGTCGACATCCTCCTGCACGGCGAGCCGGTGGACGCGTTCAGCGCCATCGTGCACAAGGACAAGGCGTACAACTACGGGGTGTCGATCGCCGCGAAGCTGCGCACCCTGATCCCGCGGCAGCAGTTCGAGGTGCCGATCCAGGCGGCCATCGGCAGTCGGGTGATCGCCCGGGAGACCATCCGGGCGATCCGCAAGGACGTGCTCGCCAAGTGCTACGGCGGTGACATCAGCCGTAAGCGCAAGCTGCTGGAGAAGCAGAAGGAGGGCAAGAAGCGGATGAAGATGGTGGGCCGGGTGGAGGTTCCCCAGGAGGCCTTCATCGCCGCGCTCTCCTCGGACTCCGCCGAGGGCAAGTCCGCCGGCAAGAAGTAGTCCGGCCCCCGGCCGGTATGACGGCCGGCACCCGTACGGCACATTCCGCCGCGGGTGCCGGCCGTCGGCGTGTGCGGGGGGTCGGCGTTGCGGACCGCGAGACGGAAATTTTCGTCGGCAGCGGGGCGGCCGGCGGATTCGTCCGACCGGCTCCGACCTGGCTGGACGGTGTCCCGCCCCGAGTTCTCGCATTGATTCCGGTAGACGTTCCGCGTCCGGTCCGGTTTGGCCTTTCGGCGGCTCGGGAACTCTAGCGCCCACGACAGGAAGCACACCTCGTGTGGCTCATTCTTGAAGGAGGGCGACCGTGGAGCTGACCGTTTGGGGCATCATCACTGCGCTGATCGTTGGTCTGATCGTCGGGGCGCTGGGCCGTCTGGTCGTCCCGAGCCGGCAGGACATGCCGATGTGGCTGCACATGCTGATCGGTGTGGGTGCCGCGTTGCTCGGTACGGTTCTGGCGCGGGCGTTGGGGATCGCGACGGAGACCTCGGGTGTGGACTGGGGTGAGCTGCTGGTGCAGGTCGTGCTGGCGGCGATCGCGGTGGCTCTGGTCGCCGGGGTGGGCCGACGCCGCAGCGTCACCCACCGGTAGTTCGCGCATCGACCGTCGAAGGGGTGCCCGGCCAACTGGTCGGGCACCCCTTCGGCCGTGTACGGCCGGATTCGTCTACCGCGACCCCTGCCCCGCGGCCCCGACCTGCGATACGGTCGCGTCGCCTCCCGACGAACGCCCCACTGTCGTAAAGGATTTTTTCCTACTAAGGTGCGGCGGTAAAGGTTAGTGCCAGGCGGTGCGAGGGGAGATGTGGCGTGAACAGGTGGAAACGGCTGGCCCCGGTCACCGCCGTGGTGACTGCGGCCGCGTTGGTGCTGACCGGCTGCGGCGGCTCGGGTGACGACGAGGCGGCCGACACCGGCAAGCTGACGGTCTGGATGATGGGCGAGGGCGGCGAGGCGCAGACCACGTTCCTCGACGGCGTGGAGGCCGAGTTCCGGCAGAAGCACCCGGACACCGACGTGGTGGTGCAGTACATCCCGTGGCTGGAGGCGCCGAAGAAGTTCCAGGCCGCGCTGGCCGGTGGTGAGGGGCCGGACGTCACCGAGCTGGGCAACACCGAGACCCAGGGCTGGGCGGCACAGGAGGCCCTCGCGGACCTGAGTGGACGGATGGGCGGTTGGGCCGAGGGCAAGGACCTCCTGCCGGACCTCGTGAAGAACGCGCAGCTCGACGGCAAGCAGTACGGCGTGCCGTGGTACGCCGGGGTGCGGGCCATCTACTACCGCACCGACTGGTTCGCCGAGGCGGGCGTGCAGCCGCCGACCACCTGGGACGAGCTGGTGACCGTGGCGAAGGCCGTGCAGGCCAAGAAGCCGAACACCTACGGCATCGCCCTGCCGGGCAACTCGGAGCTGCCGTTCTACTCCTTCCTCTGGGCGGCGGGCGGCGAGATCGCCACCGACCAGGGCGGCACCTGGAAGTCCGGCTACACCACGCCGGAGGCGCAGAAGGCGGTCAAGTTCTGGACCGACCTGGTGACCGTGCACAAGGTCGCGCCGCCGGCCGCCGCCGGCTGGAACGAGATCGACGCCCGGACCCAGTTCGCCACCGGCAAGGCCGCCATGGCGTTCGCCGGCAGCTGGCAGCAGGGCGCCATCAAGAAGGACAACCCGGACATCGAGAAGGTATGGGGCACCTTCCCCATCCCCGGCCCGGACGGCAAGCCCGCGCCCGGCTTCGCCGGTGGCTCGGACATCGCCATCTGGAAGGACAGCGAGCGCCAGGACCTGGCCTGGGACTACATGACCGTGCTGCTGAACAAGAAGAACGGCCAGGCGTTCGCGGACAGCCTCGGCTTCTTCCCGGTCTACCAGGACCTGGTGAGCGGTGGCACGTACGCCAATGACAAGATCATGTCGGCGTTCGCGACCACGATGCAGAACACCAAGCTCACGCCGCTCACCCCGAAGTGGGTGGAGGCCAGCCGGACCAAGACGGTGACCCAGGCGATGAACAGCTCGGTCATGAAGGGTCAGAAGACGGTCGAGAAGGCTACCGCCGACGCGGCCGCGGAGATGGAAAGCATCCTCAACGCCAAGTGACCACGCTGACCGACGCCCCGGAGACGTCCGCCGCGCGGGAGACCCCCGCGCGGCGGCGTCGCCCGGTCGACCGCCTGCCGTACCTGCTGCTCCTGCCCTGCCTGGTCGTCATCGGCGGGCTGCTGCTCTGGCCGCTCGGCCAGGTGGTGGCCATGTCGTTCCACCGGCTCAACAACGTCCGGCAGCTGCGCGGGGACCGGGAGTGGCCGTGGGTCGGGCTCGATAACTACACGCAGATCCTGGGTGACCCGTTCTTCCTCACCGTGCTGCGCAACACAGTGCTCTTCGCGGTGGCGAACGTGGTGCTCACCATGATCCTGGGCACCCTGGTCGGCCTGCTGCTGCACCGTCTCGGCCGGAAGATGGCCACCTTCGTGGCGAGCTGCGTGATGCTCGCCTGGGCGACCCCGGCCCTGACCGGCACGATCGTCTGGAAGTGGATCTTCGACGACACCAGTGGCCTGGTCACCTGGCTGTTCAACGTGCTGCCGGACGGGCTGTCGCAGGCGCTCTTCGGGCGCAGCGACTGGACGGGCTACGGCTGGTTCAACTCGCCGCTGCTCTTCTTCTCGATCCTGACCCTCGTGGTGGTCTGGCACTCGTTCCCGTTCATCGCGGTGAGCGTCCTGGCCGGGCTCAAGAGCGTGCCGAGCGAGCTGCACGAGGCGGCCCGGGTCGACGGGGCCGGCCCCTGGCGGGTCTTCTGGCGGATCACGTTTCCGCTGCTGCGCCCCGTCTTCGGGATCCTGATCGTGCTCTCCACCATCTGGGACTTCAAGGTCTTCACCCAGCAGTTCGTGCTGGCCGGCGGCACCCAGGACCGGTCGACGTTCATGCTCTCCATCTACTCGTACGCGGAGGCCTTCTCGCCCCCGCCGAAGTACGGGCTCGGCGCGGCCATCGCGGTGATCCTCACCGTGATCCTGCTCGTGGTGACCGGCCTCTACGTACGGATGGTGCTCAAGCAGGAGGACGAGTCGTGAAGCGGGTCGCGCTCAACGGCGCCGGACTGCTGGTGGCGCTCTTCGCGGCCTTCCCGGTCTACTGGATGATCGCCACGTCGCTGAAGCCCAGCCGGGACATCTTCTCCGCCACCCCACAGCCGGTGCCGACGCACCCGACGCTGGAGCACTACCGGGAGATCCTGACCGGCAACCTGATCCCCGGGGTGAGCTTCGCGGACTTCTTCCTCAACAGCGCGCTGGTCGCGGTCGCCACGGTGGTGCTCAGCGGCCTCGTCGCGCTGCTGGCGGCGACTGCCGTGGCCCGGTTCCGGTTCCGGCTGCGGACCAGCTTCCTGATCATGCTGCTCGTGGTGCAGATGATCCCGTTGGAGGCGCTGGTCATCCCGCTCTTCCTGATGATTCAGCGGCTCGGGCTCTACAACACCCTGCCCAGCCTGATCCTCACCTATCTGGGCTTCTCGCTGCCGTTCGCGGTCTGGATGCTGCGCGGCTTCGTGGCCGCGGTGCCGAAGGAGTTGGAGGAGGCCGCGGCGATCGACGGGGCCAGCCGGGCCCAGACGTTCCGGCGGATCCTCTTCCCGCTGGTCGCCCCCGGACTGGTGGCCACCAGCATCTTCTCCTTCATCACCGCGTGGAACGAGCTGATCTTCGCGCTCACCTTCATCAACGACCAGGACCGGTACACCCTGCCGGTGGCCATGACGTTCTTCTTCGGACGAGACGACACGGCCTGGGGCCCGGTGATGGCGGCGTCCACCCTCTTCACCCTGCCGGTGATCGTCTTCTTCCTGCTGGTGCAGCGGCGGATGGTCTCCGGGTTGGTGGCCGGCGCCGTGAAGGGCTGAGCCACGGGCTGATTCCGCGGCGCCCGTCGCGGCCGGTTCGGCCGCTCGGACCGCGGCTAGGCTGACCGTCATGACGGGCAGAGTGGCATCGGTGAACGTCGGGGCGGCCACCGTAGCGGAGTGGGCCGGTGACCCGAGTGGCCGCAGCGGCATCGACAAGCGCCCGGTCGAGGGCCCGGTGCTGCTGCGGGTCGAGGGTGTGGCCGGCGACTTCATCGGCGAGCGGGCCGTGCACGGCGGCCCCGACCAGGCGGTCTACGCGTACGCGGAGGAGGACGCGGCCTGGTGGGCGGGGGAGCTGGGCCGGCCGGTCCGTCCCGGCGGCCTGGGGGAGAACCTCACCACCTCCGGGGTGGACGTGACCGGGGCGGTGATCGGTGAGCGGTGGCTGATCGGGTCGGCGCTGCTGGAGGTGACCAAGCCGCGTACGCCGTGCCGTACCTTCGCCGGGTTCTGGGGGGTACCGGATCTGATCAAGCGGTTCACCGTTCGGGCGCTGCCCGGGGCGTACCTGCGGGTGTTGCGCGCGGGTGAGGTCGGCGCGGGTGATCCTGTCCAGGTGGTGGAGCGGCCCGCGCACGGGGTGACGATCGGTGAGGTGTTCCGGGCGCTCAACCTGGAGCCGGAGCTGCTGCCTCGGCTGCTGGACGTGCCCGACCTGCCGGAGAAGATCCGGGAGAAGGCGCGCCGCCGGGTCGCCGGCCGGGCCTGATCCGGGTGGCGGCCGCCGGACGGGTCTGACCGGGCTTCGGGCGCGGGTCACGCCGAGCCGGGGTGACGAAAGGCCCCCTGCCACACGGGTGTGGCAGGGGGCCTTCTCAGCGGCTCAGCGGAGCCAGGGGATCTTGCGGTCGAGCAGGTTGCGCTCCTTGAGCTCCTTGCGCAGCGGGATCTCGTCGTCGACGTAGCCGTCCCAGTTGATGCCCCAGTAGTTCGCGGTGTGGGTGCCCTCACCGCAGAGCTGGCGCTGCACCGGCGTGCGGTTGGCCCACCACTCGCTGTCCTGGTCGATGTGCAGCTCGTCGAGCGGACGGATCCACCGGTAGGTGTAGCCCACGAAGAGCATCTTGCGCGTGATGTTCGACAGGTTCGTCGACCGGGAGTGCCACTGGCGGCGGTCGAAGATGAACGCGTCGCCCGGGTTGGCGGTGATCTCCACCGTGCCCTCCGGGTCGGGGTTGTGCACGCTCACGTCGTCCGGGCGGGGCAGCGAGTTCCAGAGGTGGCTGCCCGGGATGACCTTCGTGGCGCCGCGCCCGGTCTCCGAGAGGTCGGAGAGCACGTAGGCGACCTTCAGCGAGAACATCGGCCGCGGGAGGTTCGGGTCCATCGTCTCCGGGTCGGAGTTCTGCCGGTACCCGTCCTGGTGCCAGCCCCAGTACGGCTTCTCCGGCTCCAGCGCCGGCGGGGTCACGTCGAGGTGGTTGTGGTGCGTGTAGATGTTCCACCCGGCCAGGCCCCACATGTACGGGAAGGCGATCGGGTGGGTGAGCAGCTCGCCGAAGAGCTCGTCCCGGTCCAGGAAGCCCAGCAGGTGCAGGGTGCCGTCCTTCTTGGTGTTGCCCTTGGCCTTCTCCTCGGCGTAGACGCGGTCGACCGCCGCTTCGAGCGCCGCCCGGTGGTCCTCCGTCAGGACATTACGCAGCAGCAGAAAACCCTGCTCGTGGAACTCCTTGCGGTCTACGTCACTGATCGGTTCGTAACCGGTGCGGCCGTCGTACTCGAACGCCACGTCGTACCCCTCCCCATGAGGCGAACATTTTTCTGGCACAGGGCGCCGATGTTAACGCGGCCACCCGTGAGCCGGGGAGGGCGGAAAGGCGGGGATTTGCCGGTGTGAACCATGGGCAGTGGTGCAATCACGGAGCGTTGTGGCAGCCGTGCCAATGGTGGCGATTTAGGCGCTTAGCCGGATTGTGCGATAACCGACGGTAGAGATTCCCGGTTCGACTCAACCCTCCGCGAAGACCTCGGCGACCACTCGCGTCCCGGTCGCGGAGGTCCCGGACACCTCGGCCCACTTCCCGTCGCGGGCGGTCCACTCCAGGTCGCCGAAGCGTACGCGTTTCACCCCGTGGTCCTGGGCGTGCGAGACGAGCCAGTGCGCGTACCGCCAGCCGTCGCGCTGGTCGGCCGCGGCCAGGGTGAGCCCGGTCAGCTCCGCCGGTGCGCTGCCGACCACCCCCCAGTCCAGTTCCAGGCTCCGGGTCAGCGCGGCCGCCGCGGCGGCGCCCCGCATCACCGGCGTGCGCCCGACAGAGCAGGCCACCGCCCGTGTCGCGTCGCCGAGCAGGGCCCGGCTCAAGACCGCCGACTCGTCGGCCCACTTCTGGTACGCCTCCGGGAAGGCGGAGCGCTGCACCCGCTGGGCGGCGTCGGTGATCCGCATCCGCTCCCAGCCGCGGACCTTCTTCAACGCCCCGTAGAAGCGCTTCGCCGCGTACCGCGGGTCGCCGATCTGGTTCGGCTCGCCCCAGCCCTGGCTGGGCCGCTGCTGGAAGAGGCCGATCGAGTCGCGGTCGCCGTCCGGGAGGTTGCGCAGGCCGGACTCCTGGTAGGCGGTCGCCAGCGCCACCACCACGCCCCGCTCCGGCATGCCCAGCTGCGCGCCGATCGCCGCGATGGTCGCCGCGTTCGCCATCTGGTCGGCGTCGAGCACCACCCGGCCGTCGGCCTGCACGGTGCAGGAGCGGCCGGCCAGCGGCAGGCGGAGGTCGCTGCCGAGTCGCCGGACGACGAGCAGGACGCCGATCACCGCGAAGAGGACGAGAACGACGCCACCGGCCACGATCGCCCGAGTTCGCACTCACACCCCCTCTTCGACGGTCCGACAAGAGTACGTCCCCTCGCCGGCCCTTCCGGGTCGTCCGACCGGTTCGGGTCGGCGGTTCGGCCCCATGCCGACCGGGCGTTCCCGTCCCGGCTCGCCTCTCACCTGCCCGTATCGCCCTCCTGTGCGGCGGACCCTTCGGTCGCCGGTCGGAGGTGCCGGGCCGATGACGGCAGCCGAACGTGGTCTCCCGCTCCCTGGTAGAGCACCGTACGTGTCGCGGGTCGACGTTGTCAGGAGCATCACGACGTCCGATGCTCCGGAAATTCCTTGACCGGTCAAGCAGTTCCTGTAATTGACATGTCAATTACAGGGTCGATCGCTCACGAGGCGAGTCCTGCGGCCTGGTCCGACGGCTCCGCACAGAGCCGGCCGGACGGCCACCGACAAGGAGGAAGTTCCATGGGAACGCTGGACGGAAAGGTAGTTCTGATCACCGGCACCGGGGGAGGGCTGGGGCGGGTCGCGGCGCTGGCCTTCGCACGAGAGGGCGCGCGCGTGGTCGGGGCGGACCTCCAGATCGACGCCAACGACGAGACGGTCGACCTCGTCCGGCGCGCCGGCGGGGAGATGACCGGCCTCGCGCCGGTCGACCTCACCGACCCGGAACAGGTGCGACAGCTGGTGGAGGACGCCGTGGCGGCGTACGGCGGGCTGGACGTCGTCTACAACAACGCCGCCGCGCTCCGCTTCGGCCCGATGCCCGGCTTCTCCGTCGAGGACTGGCGGGCGACCATCATCGGCGAACTCGACATTCCCTTCTACGTGTCGAAGTTCGCCTGGCCGCACCTGGTCCGGCGCGGCGGCGGCGTCATCGTCAACGCCGCGTCGATGGCCGGCATGATCGCCGGCGAGGTCCCGCCGATGGTCGCGCACGCGGCCGCGAACGCCGGCATCATCGGTATGACCCGGCAACTCGCGCTGGAGGGAGCCCCCGACGGGATCCGCGTGGTGGCGGTCAGCCCCGGGCCGATCCTGACGCCGGCCAGCGAGCGTGACCTGGGCGACAACCAGGCGGCCCGGGACGCGATCACCGGAAAGACCATGGTCAGGCGCTTCGCCCGACCCGAGGAGGTCGCCGAACTGGTGGTGTTCCTCGCCTCCGACCGGGCGGCGTACATCACCGGCGCGAACTATCCGGTCGACGGCGGCGCGACCGCGTGGTGACGCGGACGACGGCCGGGGCGCAGCCGTACGAAGGCCCCGTCCCGGCCGTCGGTCGTCCGGCGGCGCATCGGTCGGGCTCACGGCGGCGGACGGCGTCGCAGCCCCACCTCCACGAGCACCCGGCGTCGCCGGGACGACCGCGTCAGTCCCGCGCGGGAACCCACCGGGCGGGTCGCTTCTCCCGGAACGCCGCCACGCCCTCCCGCCCCTCGTCGGAGAGGAAGTAGCCGGTCGACAACTCGCCCAGCTCGGCGACCTCGGCGCGCAGATCCGTGGCCGTGGGGCGGCGCAGCAGCCGCTTGGCCCCGGCGAGCGCCCCCGGCGCGCCCCGGACCAGCGACTCGCAGTACCTCGCGACCGCGGCGTCCAGCTCCTCGGCCGGCACCGCGGCGGTGACCAGGCCGATCCCGGCGGCCCGCCGGCCGTCGAAGGTGTCGCCGGTCAGGTAGAGCTCGGCCGCCGCCCGCGGGTGGAGGCGGGGCAGCACGGTCGCCGAGATCACCGCGGGGATCACCCCGATCCGCACCTCGGTGAAGGCGAAGGTGGCCTCCTCGGCACAGACCGCCAGGTCGGCGGCGGCGATCAGCCCCAGGCCGCCGGCGCGGGCCGGCCCGGCCACCCGAGCCACCACCGGCTTCGGGCACTCCCAGACCGCCGCCAGCACGTCCCCGAGCATTCCGGCCGGCACCGTCCCGCCGGCGTACGCGGCGGCGGTCTCCTTGAGGTCCGCGCCTGAGCAGAAGACCGGCCCGGCGTGATCCAGCACGACGACCCGGACCGCGTCGTCGGCGACCGCGTCGGCCAGGCCGGCGAGCAGCTGCGTCATCAGCGGGGTGGAGAGCGCGTTGCGGTTGTGCGGGCTGTCCAGGGTGAGCGTGGTCACCCCGCGAGCCGTGGCGACCCGTACGAGCGCGTCGGGAGAGGTCATGCCGGGCACACTAGTGGCCATGCCCGGCGTCCTTCCAGATGGCGAACCCGTACCGGCGGACGGTTCGCTGCCCGCCACCGCGACCCGCGAGGTCGGTGCGCGGGGCTTCGGCGTCTACGTCCACGTGCCGTTCTGCGCGAGCCGCTGCGGCTACTGCGACTTCAACACGTACACCGCCGCCGAACTCGGCGGGGGCGTCACGCGCGAGGGGTACGCCGACACCGTGCTGGCCGAGCTCCGGCTCGCCGCCCGGGTGCTCGGCGACGGCCCGCCCCGGCGGGTCGACACGGTCTTCGTGGGCGGGGGCACCCCGACCCTGCTCCCCGCCGACGACCTGGCCCGGATCCTGGACGCCGTCGACCGCACCTGGGGGCTCGCCGCCGACGCCGAGGTGACCACCGAGGCGAATCCGGAATCGGTCACGCCCGAGTCGCTCAAGGCGCTGCGGGCCGTCGGCTACACCCGGATCTCGCTCGGCATGCAGTCCGCCTCGCCGGGTGTGCTGGCGATCCTCGACCGCAGGCACAGCGCCGGCCGGGCCACCGCCGCCGCGGCCGAGGCGCGGGAGGCCGGGTTCGACCACGTGAACCTCGACCTGATCTACGGCACGCCGGGCGAGCGGGCCGAGGACTTCGCCCGCTCGCTGGACGAGGTGATCGCCGCCGGCGCCGACCACGTCAGCGCGTACGCCCTGATCGTGGAGGACGGGACGCGGCTCGCTGCCCGGATGCGCCGCGGTGAGCTGCCGTACCCGGACGACGACGTGGCCGCCGACCGTTACCTGGCCGCGGAGGAGGCGCTCGGTGCGGCCGGCTTCTCCTGGTACGAGGTCTCCAACTGGGCCCGCACCCCGGCCGCCCGCTGCCGCCACAACCTGCTCTACTGGGCTGGCGGGGACTGGTGGGGGCT
>NZ_SMKG01000006.1 GCF_004348525.1 Micromonospora sp. 15K316
GGGCGGGGCGGGGCGGTCAGACGGTGAGCAGCACCTTGGAGCACTCGTCCTGCTTCTTCTGGAAGATCTTGTAGCCCTTCGGGGCGTCCTTGAGCGGCATCCGGTGGCTGACGATGAAGCTCGGGTCGATCTCCCCGCGCTGGATGCGCTCCAGCAGCGGCCGCATGTAGCGCTGCACGTGGCACTGCCCGGTACGCATGGTCAGCGCCCGGTTCATGAACGCGCCCATCGGGAACTTGTCGACGAAGCCCCCGTACGCGCCCACCACCGAGACGACCCCGCCGCTGCGGCAGGCCAGGATCGCCTGGCGCAGCGCGGGCGGCCGTTCGGTCTCCGCGCGTACCCCCTGTTTCACACGGTCGTACGCGTAGATGGCCGCGTTGCCGTGGTGACCCTCCAGGCCAACGGCGTCGATGCAGGCGTCCGGGCCACGGCCGGCGGTCAGCTCGTTGAGCGCGTCCAGCACGTCGGTCTCTTCGTAGTTGATGGTCTCGGCGCCGGCGTGTTCCCGGGCCAGCCGCAGCCGGTACGGGTACCTGTCGATGACGAAGACCCGGTCCGCGCCGAGCAGCCGGGCGCTGGCGGCGGCGAGCAGCCCGACCGGGCCGGCCCCCCAGATGGCGACCAGCTGACCGGGCTTGATGTCGCACATCTCCGCGCCCATGTAGCCGGTCGGGAGGACGTCGGCGAGCATGACGGCCTGCTCGTCGGGCACCTCGTCGGGCACCTTCAACGGCCCGACGTCGGCGAACGGCACCCGGACGTACTCGGCCTGGCCGCCGGCGTAACCACCCAGCAGGTGGGAGTAGCCGAAGATGCCCGCCGGCGAGTGCCCCATGATCTTCTCGGCGATGCCGGCGTTCGGGTTGGAGTTCTCGCAGACCGAGTAGAGGCCGCGCTGGCAGGAGGTGCAGTGTCCGCAGGCGATCGGGAAGGGCACCACCACCCGGTCGCCCGGACGCAGGTTGCGTACCTGCGGACCGACCTCGACCACCTCGCCCATGAACTCGTGCCCGAGGACGTCGCCCTTGCGCATGGCGGGGATGTAGCCGTGGTAGAGGTGCATGTCGGAGCCGCAGATCGCGGTCGTGCTGACCCGCACGATCGCGTCCCGGGGGCTCAGGATCGTCGGGTCCGGCACGTCGACGACCTTGACGCTGTCGCGGCCCATCCAGGCGGTGGCCTTCATCCTTGCTCCTCCTCACGCATCGAACGGCTCAGCGGCGCATACCGCTGGGCAGCGGCTGGGCGGGGCGCTGCATGACCTGCTGGCGTACCGAGATCCCGTCCGGGCTGCCGTCGGAGCGGACCACGTCGCCGGTCTCCAGCACCTGCTTGAACCGGCGCAGGTCGTCGCGGACCTGCTGCTCCGGCTCCTCGCCGAAGAGCTTCGCCACGGCCCGGCCGACCGCTCCGGCCGGGGGCACGTAGCCGAGCTGGACGCGCACCTCGGTGCCCCGCTCACCGGGGGCGGGCACGAAGCGGACCCGGCCGGCGTTGGGCACCGGTGTGCCGGGCAGCGACCGCCAGGCGATCGAGCGGTTCGGCTGGTCGTCGACGATCTCCGCGTCCCACTCGATGTGCCGCCCGGCGGGCCCCCGCACCATCCAGTGCGACCGGCGGAGGTCGATCGCGCGGATCGCCTCCACGTGCGACATGAACCGGGGCAGGTTCTCCATGTCCCGCCAGTACCGGTACGCCTCGGCCGGGGTGCGGTTGACCGTGACGGCCATGCTGATGCGGATGGTCCGTTCGCGGGCCCGGCGGGCGCGCCCGGCACTGAGCGCGGAGAGCAGGTCGAGGGCGGTGATGCCGGCGACCACGGCCGTGGTGAGGGCGAGCCGGCGCCGCCGCTCACCGCGCCGGTCGGTCATCGCCCACCCGAGCAGGCTCAGGTCCATCGCGTCGCCCGCGACCCGGGTCCAGGCCCAGCCGGAGAGCCGGCGGCCGGCGACCAGGCCGAGGCCGTGGCCCAGCTCGCGGGCGCCGAGGGCCGGGATGACCGCGGCGGCGGCCGGTGAGTCGTCGACGCCGGTGAGCCGGGCGAGCGGGCCGGGTGCGGCCACGGCGCCGGCCCCGAGGGCGAGGCTCAGCCACCCGAGGGCGCGGGGCAGGTGGGGGTCGCGGACGGGCGAGTCCAGTTCGGGCAGGAGCACTCCGTCGATTCGGTTCACGTCGGTCCCTCCGCAGGGCGTGGCCGCCGGTCGGCGGTGTGGCGGTGCCGGTGCCCGCCACCGTGACGCTATGCCGTCGGGCGGCCCGACGTGCCCGCTTCCAGGGAGAACGTCCGGTTGTTCAAGATCGCCGAGTGCACGATCTCGAGCTCCGTGAAGTCGGGGCATCGGCGGCCCTCAAACACCCCGACTTCCAGGAGCCGAGTCGATCAACGTCCCGGCGATTACGATTCGCGAAGAAACTACCGATTCATCCCTGGCTCGTCGGCTTCGAGCCGTTCCCACCTTGGAAGGGCAGATGGCACGCGCGCGAGCACTCCGACGGTTGGTCTCGGCGAGTGCCACCGGCGCGCTCGCCCTCGCCCTGATCGCGCCCGGTCCGGTGGACGATCCCCCGCTACCGAACCCGACCCAGGCCGCGAACACCACAGCCGCCGACGAGGCGGCCGTCGCCGGCCTCGGGCAGGCGGCAGGCGACCCGCCCGTCTTCGAGGAGCCCCGCCCCCCGCTGCTGCCGGCCGACTTCCGGGGCGAGGGCCGCTACATCGTCCGCGACCTCGGCATCGACGTGCCCTTCACCTGGCAGGGCCGGGCCGGCGACAGCCAGATGATCGCGGGAGGCCCGGAACACCCCATCTGGTTCACGAACGTGATCTACCGCAACACGCTCTACACGCTCACCTACAAGTGGCCGGGCATCCCGGCGACCCCGCCGCGCCAGTGCGACCGGGTGGGCTTCTTCAACCGTCAGATCCTCAACGACCTGCTGAAGACCGCGCGTTTCGTCGGGCCGGAGATCCTCCAGGGCACGAAGGACCGGCACGTCGATCACTGGCGGGTCGGCGTCGTCGGCGGCTCCACCCAGCCGGGGGAGAACTTCCGCTTCCCCATCGCGCTCGGCGACGTCTACGTCGACCAGCGGAACCCCAGCCAGTGGTGGCAGGTGTTGCAGTTCGGCTTCCAGAACCTCTTCGATCCCGCGCTCGACGAGTGGTTCACGATGACGACGTTCCGCCACCAGCCGGGGCAGGTCACCCTTCCGGACCGCTGCCCGCCTCCGCTGTGAGCCGGTCGCCCCGGCCGGCGGTCAGGGGCGACCGGGGCGATGGCCCGGATCGCGGTATCGCCGCGACGGGACATAAAGCGCTCTAGGCTCTGGGACAGACGGCTCCGCCACCGTTGCCGCCCCGGAAAATGACCGGGCAGCGGGCCCGTGGGCGCCCGGATGCCCACCCTGAGCGACGGCGCCCCACCGAGGAGAGCGACCACGGCAAGACGTGCCGGCGGAGTGCGCACGGAGCTGCTCGACGGGCGGCGGGCCGAAGACTTCCGCTCGGCTCCACAACAGGGGAAAGGTGGCCCGCATGGCCGTCAAGACCGAAGCCCGGCCGGGCATCGCGGAGATCCGACCGTTCACGGTGGAGATTCCGGAGACGGAGCTGACCGCGCTGCGTACCCGGATCGCGGCGACGCGCTGGCCGGAGCGGGAGACCGTCGCGGACCAGTCGCAGGGTGTGCAGCTGGCGACCATCCAGGCGCTCGCCCGCTACTGGGAGAAGGAGTACGACTGGCGCAGGGTCGAGGCGACGCTGAACTCCCTGCCGCAGTTCGTCACCCAGATCGACGGGGTGGACATCCACTTCCTCCACGTCCGCTCGAAGCACGAGGACGCGCTGCCGCTCATCGTCACGCACGGGTGGCCGGGTTCCGTCATCGAGCAGCTCAAGATCATCGGCCCGCTCACCGACCCCACGGCGCACGGCGCTCCGGCGTCGGACGCCTTCCACCTGGTGATCCCGTCGATGCCCGGCTACGGCTTCTCCGGCAAACCGACAGACCCCGGCTGGGGGCCGGACCACATCGCGAGCGCCTGGACGGAGCTGATGCGGCGCCTGGGCTACTCGCGCTTCGTGGCGCAGGGCGGCGACTGGGGAGCGGTCGTCACGGACCTGCTGGGCGCGCAGGCACCCCCGGAGCTGGCCGGCATCCACTCCAGCATGCCCTGCGTCGTCCCCGCCGACATCGACAAACTCTTCCAGTCCGACATCACCGGGCTGAACGACGCGATGGGCCAACTGCCCTCCAACCTGTCGGCCGACGAGATGCGCGCCTGCGAGCAGTTGAACTTCTTCTGGAAGCACGCGGCGTACGCGCTGATCATGGGCACCCGCCCGCAGACCCTGACCGCGCTGGCGGACTCGCCCGTCGGCCTGGCGGCCTTCATGCTCGACCACGACGCGCGCAGCCTCGACCTGATCTCCCGCGCCTTCGCCGGGAACGAGGGGGGCCTGTCGCGAGACGACGTCCTCGACAACATCACGCTCTACTGGCTGACGAACACCGGCGTCTCCTCGGCCCGCCTCTACGCCATGAACGCGTACTCCTTCTTCGCCCCCAAGGGCGTCACCGTCCCGGCGGCCGTGAGCGTCTTCCCCGACGAGCTCTTCCAGGCTCCGCTGAGCTGGGCGCGGCAGGCGTACCCGAACCTCGTCCACTACAACCGGCTCGACGTCGGCGGGCACTTCGCGGCCTGGGAACAGCCACACCTGCTCACGCAGGAGATCCGCGACGGCTTCCGCTCACTGCGCTGACCGACCGGGCTCGGGGAGGACGGCCGTTCACCGGGTGAGGCCGACCAGCGCCGCCAGGCGCGCCACCCCGGCCGGCGCCGGGTGCGCCCGAGCGACCTCGGCGATCACCGTACGCGCCGAGGGCCGGCACCGGACCTCGGCCGGCGCGACGCTCTCCGCGTCGACCAGCGCGCGGGCCGCCCCGCGCACGTCACCGAGCTGGAGGTACGCCCGCGCGACGTCGACCAGGTAGGCACCCCGGCACTCGGCCGGCAGCAGCCGCCACGCCGCCCGCCGCACGATCGCCGGATGCCGCCGCACCGCCGCCCCGGCGTCACCCCGCTCGACGGCCGCCACCACCCGGGCCAGCTCGACGGCGACCGGCCCGAAGCCGGTCCGGTGCGCATCGTCGTACCCCCGGAGCCGGGCGGCGATCCCGGCGGCCCGGTCGGTCAGCTCGTCGGCGCGGCGGCCGTCGCCGGAGCCGGCGGCGGCCAGGGCGGCCTGGAGCAGCAACGTCCCGCGGACCGCCCACTCCCCCGGCGGTCGTCGCCTGTCAACCGCCAGGCGCTCCGCGGCGGCGAGGGTCGCCGCGAGGGCCAGCCGCTCCCGGCCGAGCGCCCGCAGCGCCTGCCCGACCGCGACGGCCGCCGTCGCCGACCGGACCGGGTCGCCGTTCGCGACGGACATCGCCCGGTCGGCGGCCAGCCAGCCCAGGTCGGCCTCGCCGAGCTTCACTAGCAGCGACGAGGTGATCCGGTACGCCGGCACCAGCAGCTCCGCGCATCGTGCGCCCTGGACGGCGTCGAGCAGCCCCGGCAGCACGCGCACCAGCTGCGGATAGTGCGCGTGCTGGAAACTCAACCAGGCGTGCCCGACCAGCCCTCGCAGCTCGTCCACTGTCTGCACCGGGGCTTGCGGGATGTCGTAGCGGGCGAGCGCAGCCCGGACGTCGTCCACCCCGTCCAGCGGGCCCGCGGTGACCGGCGGCCGGTGCCGGTCGAGCAGCAGCTCCGGGTCGATCCGCAGCACCTGGGCCAACTCCTGGATCACCGAGTACCGGTCCAGCGGGCGGACGCCACGTTCGACCTTGTCCACCCAGCTCTTCGACCTGCGCAGCCGGTCGGCCAGCATCTGCTGGGTCATCTGCCGCCGAACCCGCCAGCGCGCCACCCGACGGCCGATCGGCAGCTCGTCAGCGGTCACGCCGCCACCGCCGGTCCGGGACGGCACGGGTGGTCTCCTCCGCCGGTACGCGATCCGCCTCCGCCTGGGCCAGGAGTCGCCGCTTGGCGGCCTCCCGCTCGGCCGCCTCCGACCGCTCACCCCGGCTCTCCGAGGTGCTGTCACCGTGATCGCTCATCTCCGCCTACTCCGTGAAGGAGCAACGGTGATCCTCGCGCCGATCACCGCCGCATCAGGCCAGCGGGACGCACTCGCGCCCCGAACCGGACACTAGGGCGGATTGGTGATCGGCCGATTACTGGCAGTTATGCGACCAGGTCAATGCCGATCCGACCGGCGAGCAGCCGCAGCTCGTCCGGGATGGCACGGCGCTGGGCGCGCTGCGCAAGAGCCACCACCGCGTCGCGGGCGAGGGGGTTGATGGCGAACGGAATCGGCGCGGCCCGCTCGGCCTGCACGAAGGCAGCAAGGGCCTCCGCGTCCCGGCGACCGCCGTCCGCCAGCGCTCGTCCAACATCAAGCCAGTAGGACAGCTGGCGATTCGATGCCACCAGCACCTGTGGTCGTACCGTCCGGGACAGCTCGATCACTCTGCCGGACTCGCCCTGTTCCGCCGCGATGGACATCTGCCAGAGCCCTACGTTGGTCGGCCCAAAGCAACAACCGTTGAAGCCGCCGCCGTCAGCCGGATCTCCCAAACTCGCCGCCTCATGCGCGGCCTCCGCGAGGTGATCGCGGGCAACATCCGGACGACCATCCACGGTCGAGGCCAGCGCGGCCGTGAGGTGCAGCTGGCCAAGCATTTGACGCACGCGGACATCGGAGGCACTTCCCTGAAGCTCCGCCAGCGACCGATCGGCAGCTCTGGCAGCCAACCGTGCAGATTCGATCGGAAGGCTCTGCGCATACGCGAAGCGAGATGCGCCTAACCATGCCCGATCTTCTATATCCTCAGCAGCCAGCACGGACACCCGAGCGGCATTGAGCGCCAGGTGCCGGTAACCGAGGTGACGCAGACAGGTGGACGCCTGGTACGCGACCTGAGCGAGCGCGGCCCCGCCCACGGCAGCGGCTTCGAGCAGTAGACCAGGGAGCATGCGAGCCATCGCCGGGTAGTTGCAGGAGTTGCGAAGCTGATCGCTGCGGGCGATCTCGGCGTTGAGCTGGTCCTTCGTGTAGGTCGGCGGACGGCGTTCGCCGTCCTCGATCTCGATCAGCGCCGACCAGATCGCCGGTACGCATTCGGCGGCGCTCTCGCGGGCGGGATCGCCGGACTCGGTGCCCTGGCCGAGCAGGTCGGCCACCGTGACCTGGAGGGCAGCCGCGAGAGCGACCAGCGTGGAGCGACGGTCGATCGTCTTCCGACCCGACTCGATCTGCGAGACGTAGGACTGGGTGACACCGGCGAGCCCGGCGAGCACCGCCTGGGTCATCCCGCCGCGGCGCATCCGCCAGTACCGGATCCTGGCACCGATGGTGTCCGGCTTCTTCACCATGGCATGCCCACCCCCCAGGTAGAGGACTTGGGATAGGGCCACGGCCTGCTATCCCCGCAGGACTGGACCGTACACCGGCAGAGCGTGCGAGCGGTGACGCCGAGTGTCGAGAAGTGCCACCGTGTGCGACCGCGGAGGACACACCGCTACATCAGGATTGACTACCGTCGCCGGGTGACGTGGACTAGGGCGTGTCCTGTCGATCATGGAAGCCAGATGATGGCGGCGATGAGGACGAGGCTGGCCTGGTAGAGGGATGCGCGTTTGGCGTAGCGGGTGGCCAGGTCCCGCCACTGTTTGAGCCGGTTGAAGCAGCGTTCCACGACGTTGCGTTTGCGGTAGATCGCCTTGTCGAAGGCCGGTGGTCGTCCGCCGGTGCTGCCCTTGGCGGCGCGGCGGGCGACCTGGTCAGAGCGTTCGGGGATGACGTGTTTGATTCCCCGGGAGCGCAGGGCTCGCCGGGTCGAGTCGTGGGCGTAGCCCTTGTCGGCGATCAGCACATCGGGCCGTTTGCGAGGCCGGCCGGGTCCCGGCTCGTTGACGCGGATCGCGTCGAGCAACGCCAACAGTCGCGGGTTGTCGCCGGCCTGGCCGGGGGTGAGCAGGATCGACAGCGGCCGGCCGCGTCCGTCGACGGCGAGGTGGATCTTCGTGCTCAGCCCTCCCCGGGACCGGCCGATGGCCTCGCCATCCTGCGCACCAGGCGTCGCCGGACTTGTCGGGGAGCCCCCTTTTTACGGGCGCCAGCGGCATGCTGGTGCGCCCGCACGACCGACGAGTCGATGCTGATCGTCCACTGCACCGGTGTCCCGTCGTCATACACCTGCGCCGCGGCCAGGATCCGACCCCACGTCCCGTCAGCGGTCCACCGGCGCAACCGCTCGTGGCAGGTCTTCCACGGCCCGAAACGTTCCGGCAGGTCACGCCACGGCGCACCCGTACGCAGCTTCCACAAGATCCCGTTAATGACCTGACGATGATCCCGCCACCGCCCCCGCGCACCACCCGGCTCCGGAAGCAGCGGCGCAATCACCACCCACGCCTCATCAGTCAACTCACCACGACGCACCACCAGCATATCGTCAACCATCAACCACTACAAGATCGACAGGACACGCCCTAAAGGGCATCTCGTAACCCGTCGCAGGCGTTGCCCTGCCAGTGATCGGGACGGTGGCACGGTCCCCAGCTGCATCGACGCCGAAGGTACGGCCTGCGCTTGTCGATCCCGAGCCTGGGAGTGGTCTGCCTCACGCGATGTCAGCACAGACGGTCACGCGGTGTCTTGAGGCCGAACCCCTGACAATGGAGGAGCCACTATGACTGGGCACATTGATGTGGTCGTGGTTGGCGGCGGGTACGCCGGTGTCATGGCGGCCAATCGTCTGATGCAGCGCGATGACGTGGCCCTGACGTTGATCAACCCGCGCCGCATGTTTGTCGAGCGGATCCGCCTGCACCAGGTGGTGGGCGGGTCCGACGACGCGGTCGTCGACTATCGAGAAGTCCTGGCCGAGGGCGTCCGGCTGGTGGTCGACACGGTGACACGGATCGACGCAACCAGACGCAGCGTGACGTTGGCGGCCGGAGGCACGGTCGGCTACGACTACCTGATCTACGCCGTGGGCAGTGGCAGCGCCGGCCCGGGCGTGCCCGGCGCGGCCGAGTTCGCCTACCCGATCGCCACGCTGGAGGAGGCACAGCAGCTGCGGCCCGTCCTCAACCCCGCTCCCACAACCGCACCGGTGACGGTTGTCGGAGCCGGTCCGACCGGCCTCGAGACCGCCGCCGAGCTGGCGGAGGCGGGCCGTACCGTGACCTTGGTCTGCGGCGGGCTACTCGGCCCATATCTGCACGCCCGTGGTCGGCGCTCGGTCGCCAAGCGGCTGGCCAAGCTGGGTGTAACCGTCCTCGACGGCGCGAAGGTGACGGCGGTGATTCGCGACGCCGTGCGGCTCGGCGACGGCCGAGCGGTGCCGAGCACGGTGACCATCTGGACCGCCGGGTTCGGCGTGCCGGACCTGGCCGCCCGCAGCGGGCTGAGCACCGACGCGCTGGGCCGCCTGCTAACCGACGAGACGTTGACCAGCGTGGACGACGTACACATCGTCGCGGCCGGCGACTCGGCCGCCCCGTCCGACCTGCCGTTCAGAATGAGCTGCCAGGCCGCGACGAGGATCGGCGCACACGCCGCCGACACAGTGCTGGCCAAGATCGCGGGCAAGCAGCCGACGCCCATCAACCTGGGGTTCTTCGGCCAGTGCATCAGCCTGGGGCGTCGCGCTGGCATCTTCCAGTTCGCCTTCAAGGACGACACCGCGAACGGGTTGTACATCGGCGGCAGCCCAGGCGCGAGACTCAAGGAATTCGTCTGCCAGCACACCGTCAAGCACCTGACGAACGAGGCACGCAAGCCCGGCTCGCTCACCTGGGTCAAGGACGACAAACGCCAGGAGTTGCTGCGGGCCAAGCGCGGCGAGGAGCCGGCCACCCACTGAACGACAGCCTGGGACACGCCTCGGCGATCCCAGCTCGCACAGCTACCCCCCTACCGACGATGTCCCATGGGAACTCCGGCCCGCGCCGCAAGGTCCCAAGACACCGAGCCACCCGCGCATGGCAAGGAAACGCGATGAACCTCGCTCTTTGGATCGCTACCGCGCTGCTGGCAGCAGTCTCCCTAGCCGGCGGCACCACCAAGATGTTCGTACCCAAGGAAAAGTTGGCCGTACTCAATGGGGGGGGAATGGACCAGACACGCGAGCCTCGGCTTCATCAAGACGATCGGGGTCCTCGAGCTCCTGGCCGCGGTTGGCCTGGTCCTGGCTGCCGCGCTCGACATCGCACCGTTCATGGTGCCGGTGACCGCCGCCTGCTGGGTACTGCTCATGGTCGGCGCGGCGATCATCCACGTCCGCCTTGGTCAGTTCAAGCTGGTCCTGGTCAATCTGGGTTATGTGGCGCTTGCCGGCTTCATCGCATGGGGCCGCTTCGCCCTCGAGCCTTTCACCGGTTGACGACGATGTGCCGCTGGCGGGGTGGTGGTGTCGGGTTGGCGCGGGTGATTCGACGCACGATCGACGGCTTCCACTGCCAGGGAGGCCCACGAAGAAGAAGGGTCGCGATGTGAACCACACCCCCGATTCGGCGACCGACACCTTCGTCGTCCACCGCAACCTGCTCTTCACCGTCGCGTACGAGGTGCTCGGATCGGCGGCCGACGCCGAGCACGTCCGCGACCAGCGCGCCTACCTGGTCCGGATCACCACCCGGCAGTCACTGAACCGGCTACGCACAATGAAACGCCGAAAAGAGGCGTACGTCGGCCCCTGGCTGCCCGATCCGCTGCTCACTGCGCCGGACGTGGCCGAGGACATCGAACTCGCCGAGAGTGTGTCGATGGGACTCATGATCGTCCTGGAGACACTGTCGCCGACCGAGCGCGCCGTCTTCGTGCTGCGTGAGGCCTTCGATGTCAGCTACGACGAGATCGCGACCGCCGTCGGCAAGAGCCCTGCGGCCGTCCATCAGATCGCCCACCGCGCCCGCCGACACGTCGATGCCCGCCGCCCCCGCCAGGTCGTCTCCCCAAGCGAGACCCGGGCGGCGCTGGCGGCGTTTCAGCGCGCGGTCGAGACCAGGGACCTGCAGGGTCTCCTCGACGTGCTTGCACCCGACGTCGTCCTGGTCGGAGACGGAGGCGGCGTTAAGCACGCCGCGCTGCGACCAATCACCGGTGCTGAGAAGGTGGCCCGGATGTTCTTCGGTGGTCTGGGCAAGGTCGAAGGCGTGCTCACCGGTGAACCGACCATGGTCAACGGCAACCCCGCTCTCCTTGTACGCCTGGACGGCGAAATCGACGGCGTTCTGGCGATCCGTGTCGAGGACGCCCGCATCGCCGGCCTCTACTACGTCCGCAACCCGGAGAAGCTGACCCGCGTCGAATCCGAAACCCCGCTCACCCTGCGATAAGTTCCGGTGCCGGAAGTGTGTTGGGAAGTAGGTGCAACGCCGAGGTAGCGCGCTGTGGCTGGTGCGCCGGTGTGGAAAGGCGGCGGCCCGCCGGGCGCGGAGACGGCGCAGCACGGGCCGACGACCGCAGCGAAGCCAATCGCGCCCCACAGGTGCTGCCGTCTGCGGAGCCAGGGTGGTCGGCCGGACCTGGGTGTACTACCCATTGAGGTTGGTTAAGCGGCTGATGGGTTGACGTTTGTCGATCGCGGTGTAGGTGCAGGCATCACGCCAGGCGTGGCTGCGGTTGCAGCTGCCGTTGCCGGACAGCGTTCGTTGGGTGGTGACTTCGCGGCGGGGCATGCGGCGGTCTGGTCGGCGGACAGGGGCGGGCGCGGCACGGACAGGGACCGCAGCCATTCCGCAAGGAGCGACTCCACCTGTTGTCGCACAACGCGCTCGAGAACGCACAGGACGACGACTTGCGGGACGTCCTCGCCGCGGCCCTACGGTGGCACCCTTCTCCGTCTTCGCGGACGAAGAAGGCGACGGCATCGAAGCTCGATCTGAGATGGCTGAGGGCCTCCGGGTTCGGTGGGGATTGCGACGTCCACACCGACTGACCGGAGGTCCTCATGTCCACCGTGATGCGCCCCGGCATGGTGGCATCGTCCAAACCCGTGTTGTAGGTTCGCCCTCATGTATGAAAAGGCCGGCCATCGTTGAGTCCTGCAGACGATGCTGGCATGGTTTCGACGCTACGACCGGTGGATCGACAGCGGGTGGCTGCGTTGCTGCTCGTTAGGTACTGCAGGTTCCAGCATGATCCGAAGTTCTTCCCCTGGTTCGAGCAGCAGCGTGAGGCGTTGTCCCGGGCGGTCCAGCGGGCGGAACAGTTCGTCCTCCAGGACGTCACCGATCCGGCCGTGCCGGCGACCGCGGTCCGAGAGGTGCGGGACAGGCTGCACGAGGCGATTGAGGTCAGTGATCCCGATGGTCCACCGTTCGAAGCGGAGATTGTCGATCATCTGGTGTTCGCTGCGGAGGTCTTCGACTTCATAGCCGACCCGGGAAAGTTGGGTGCGCTCAGGCACGCGTTCGAGCGAGCGGACGAGCTGGCGGAAGCCATGGAGGAGATGGGACGAGAGGACTTTCCGTGTGGTGAGTGGGAACCGGTGGAGTTCGGTCGCCTGGAGACCGCGGCACGACAGGCGGACGTCCGTGCCTTCGCCGACGCCCATCACGACGAAGTGCCACCGGACGTTGACGAGATCGTCGGGCGTAGTCGTTCACTCGCTGACGCATACGCAGAAGTGGTTTTGAACTGTTACACGGACCAGGAGGCCGGTCGCGCCTGACGCAGCCGACGTGCCCGACGCGTGCCCAGCGCAGGGGTCAACGCCTGCCAGCACCGCGGACGTCAGAGTTCGAGGACGTACTTGACCCCACCGGAGCGGCCGCGCGCGACCTGGTCCGCGATCGCGGCGCCGTCCTTGATTGGTGTCGTCTGGACGTCGAGTCTCAGTTCGCCGGAGGCGGCGAGTGCCGCGAGTTCGCCGAGTGCACGTCCGTCGGGCTGCACGTAGAGGTTCGAGGTGGTGATTCCGCGAATCGGGTCGGGTGCGTCCGAGGTGATGGAGGTGAGGCGGCCTCCGTCGGTGAGCAGTCCGATCGCGGCCTCGGCGGTGCCTGTCGCGGCGATGAGGACGGCGTCGAATCGGCGATCGCTCTTCTGCACCCAACCGTCAGCGTGGGTGTCGATGACCTCGCTCGCGCCGAGGGCGCGGAGTTGGTCGGCGCGGGCCGGCCCTGCACCGGCGACGATCTCGGCACCGCGGAGGCGGGCGAGTTGCACGGCCAGTGACGCGGTGGGGCCGGAGGCTCCGACGACGAGCAGGCGGGTGGTGGCGTCGACGTGGAGCTCATCGAGGGCCTGCCGGGCGGTGAGCCCGGCGACCGGGAGTGCCGCCGCAATCTCCGGAGCCAGGTTCTCGGGCAATCGTGCGACATGCGCGGAACGGACCAGGACGCGCTCTGCCCAGGTGCCACTGCCGCCAGGCAGCGGCGCCTCGTGGACCAGCACGAGGTCTCCCGTGCGGAATTCGGTCTCGTCCGGGCCGGTCGCGATGACGCGGCCGACGGCTTCGACGCCCAGAGCTGCGGGCGGAACGAGGCCGACATCCCATCCGCCCGTGTGAAGCAGGGCGTCCCATGGCCCGATCCCTGCCGCGACCACCTCCAGGAGGAGCTCGCCCGCGTCAGGCTGGCGGGGGTTCGGAAGGTCGAGGATCTCCAGGGCGCCGTTGGCGGCTCGAACACCGAGTCCGATCATGGTTTGTCCTTCTGTGTTGATTCTGTTCGTGCGTGTTTCGGGTTTCAGGCGGCCGGGCTCGTGCCCGGGTCCGCGGGCCGCTTGGATTTCGGGAGTTTGTCGACCACGAGCCGGTAGGAGTCGGTAACGAGTTCCTTCACCAGATTCTTGTCGAGGCTGGGCCCACCTGCTGCCGTGATCCAGTGCTTCTTGTCCATGTGGTAGCCCGTCGTGATCTCTGCGTACTGCTCTCGCAGCGCAACGGCCTCGTCCGGATCGGCCTTCAGGATCACGACGGGGTGTCCCGGCATGTCGGTCATGAGCATGAAGACCTTGCCGCCGACCTTGTACAGCTCCCAGTTCGGGCCGTCACGGTGCTCGAACGTCACGTCCGGCAGTTCTGTCGCGTACTCGTTCGCGACCTTCTGGAGTTCCTGTCCGTCCATATCTGATCTACTCCTCTAGCGATCGGTTCGCCTGGGCCGGGCCGCTCAGGCGAAGGTGAACAGACGCTCGGGCTCGAACCGCGACACCGGAGTCTTGTACTGCTTCGACTCGTCGGGGTAGCCGAGCGCGAGCAGCACGGTGGTGGTGTGTCCGGTCGCGCGGATGTTGAAGGCCTTGTCCACGGTGACGGGGTCGAAGCCTTCGAGTGGCATGGCCTCGACGCCGAGTTCGGCGGCGGCCATCATCGTCAGACCCATCACCATGTAGGTCTGCTTCTCCATCCAGTGGTAGGTGTCCTTGTAGCTGTACTGGCGCAGGCTCAGGAAGTCGCGCGTCATCGATTCCCACCGCTCCTGCTTGGCCTCATCTGCGAACCGGCCGTCGGCCCGCTCCTTGGCGAACACCGCTTCGAGGTGGTGCTCGGTCACATCGCCCCGAGTGGTGAGGATGATGGTGTGCGAGGCGTTGAGGATCTTCTCGGCGTTGTCCTGGAACCGCTCGCCGAGGTTGGCAGCCAGTCGCTCCTTGCCCTCCCGGGTGGACACGACATAGAAGTGGTTCGGCTGGATGTTCGTCGACGTGGGAGCCGAGCGCAGGAACTTCAGCAGCTGCTGAAGAGTCTCGTCCGGAATCGTCTTGCTGCCGTCGAAATACCGGCTGAGGTGCTTGCTCATGAGCTTGTCGAGATCCATGTCATCGCGCTTTCTGTGATGATGAGTCGAGCGGTTGTAGATGGTGAAAGCCGGATACGGCTAGGGTTTGCGGGCGAGAAGTTCGCCCACCCGGTCGAAGCTGATGCCTGTCGTGGCCGAGGCGATGTCGCCGGCCTTCAGCGCCGCGGCCGCCTGTTCGAGAGCACCCATGGCATGCGTGTAGAGCGCGGGCCCGAGGCTGATGCGCTTGACCCCGGCCTTCTGCAGTGCAGAGACGGTCAGTACCTGGTCCGCCGGTGAGATGAGAACATTCACGGGTGTGGGCGCAACGGCGGTGACGATCGCGACCAGGGATTCGAGGTCGGGCGGGAACGGCGCGTAGACCACGTCGGCGCCGACCTCGGCGAAGGCTGTCAGCCGTCGGATGGTGTCATCGAGGTCGGGCCGCCCCTGGATGAAGTTGTCGGTGCGAGCGGTGACGACAATGCGGCGCTTCGCCGCGACGACCGCACTGCGAACCCGGCCTACCGCGTCGTCGAAGTCGCGGATCGGGTCATCGGGATTCCCGGTGGTGTCCTCGATCCCGATGCCGGCCAGCGCGTGCGCGATGGCACTGTCCACGGTCACGGCGACGTCCTCGGCGGTGACGCCGTAGCCGTCCTCGAAGTCACCGTTGACGGGCAACCCCGTGAGCCGACCGAGCAGTTGCGCGTGGTCGAGATGCTCGTCGCGGGTGATGCTGTGGCGTCCGTCGATGCGGCCGAGCGCGGCCGCCAGGGCCGCCGACGACGTGCCGATGGCCTCGAAGCCGGCATCCGCCAGGATCAATGCCGCCACGCCATCCCAGGCGTTCGGCATGACGAGGCCCCCTTCTCGGGTATGCAGTGCCATGAACTTCTCGTAGATTTCAGAGCCGGACATGTCGTCCCTTTCCAGCGGGGTTGATCAGGGTGAGGGTTCGGCCGGTCAGGTCGCTGTTCTCGCGAGTGCGGTATGCGCTCATGCCGGGTCGGGGACCGGGATGTCGACGTCGGTCAGGTTGACGTTGTTGAGGTAGTTGGTCAGCAGCGCCCGGACGACCAGCGTGACGATCGCCAAGATCTCCGGATCGGTGTATCCGGCCCCTTGGACGGCCGCGAGGTCGGCATCACTGACCCGTCCGCGCGTCTCGATCACCCGCTGGGCGAAGCGAGCCACCGCAGCCCGCTTCGGATCGACCGAGCTTCCCGCCCGCGCCAGCTCGATGTCCTCCACGGACATGCCGCCCTTCAGGGACCCGGCCGTGTGCAGCGCCAGGCAGTAGTCGCAGCCATCGGCTTCGGACACGGCCAACGCGATCGTGTGGCGCGTCCTCGCGTCCAGGAGCCTGCTCGTCTTCGTCTGCACCGTCATGACGAGATCGAGGACGGTCGGGTTCGACGCGAGCATGGTGAACATGTTCGGTACGAAGCCGAACTGCGCGCCGACCTGGTCGAGCGTGCTCCGCACGTCGGCGGAGGGCTCGTCGGCAGGAAGAGCGTTCAGGCGCGGCATGGGAAATCCACTCCAGTCCATGTGCGTGGTGGTCGGTAACCGACCTGGGTCAGGTTTTGGGCTGCGCGGCCCACTCGCCAGATACAACACCACACAAGACTGGGCTGTCAAGCCCACTTTTGGTAAGGTGTGAATCATGAAGTCCACGACGGCAGCGCCACAGCCCCGCCAGCTCACCGTGAAGGGGCAGGCGACGCGTGCCCGGATACTGGAGCACGCCGCCGCGCTCATCTACGCCGAGGGCGTCCACGCCACGAACAACGACAAGCTCCGGCGCGCCGCCGGCGTCAGCGGGTCGCAGATCAACCACTACTTCCCGACCAAGGAGAGCCTCGTTCTGGCGGTGATCGAGTGGCAGGCCGAACGTGTCCTCGGGCTCCATCGCGGCGAGCAGTTCGACGGCTTCGAGAGTCTCGAGGGGTTCCGGAAGTGGGCAGCGTTCTATATCGGGTATGAACGCGCCTACCACGAAGGCTGCAGCCTCGGGTCGCTCGCCAGCGAGATCATCAAGACCGACCTCGACGTTCACGACGAGCTGGCGGAGGCGTTCGCCCACTGGCGAGAGATCTTCCGCGACGCGCTCCTCCGCCTGCAGCGGCAAGGCCGTCTGAGCAACGAGGCCAACCCCGAGCAGCTCGCGAGCCTGCTCCTCGCCGCGTTCCAGGGCGGCATGCTCCTCGCGCAAGTCGCCCGGGGCATCTCTCCCCTCAGGGATGCCCTCGAAGCCGCTCTCGACTACATCGAGACCTTCGCGACACCACGCCCCGGTAGCGCAGATGGAGAGTAGGTTGCTCGGTCAGATAGCCAACCCGGCACCTCCGGACACGACGATCTCCTGCCCGGTGATGTAAACGGCATCGTCCGAAGCCAGAAAAGCGACCGTCCCCGCGACGTCTTTTGGCGACGCGAGGCGGCCGAACGGATTGTGCTCGGCCATCGCCGTCATCGTCCCCGCTACGTCATCGGTTGCCGTCCGGATCGAGGCTCTCGTCATCGGAGTGTCGGTCATTCCGGGGCTGACCGCGTTGATACGAATCCGGCGCGGCGCGAGCTCGAGCGCAAGGGTCGGGATCATGGCCAGCATCGCGCCGTGCGACCCGGCCGCGACGCTGCTGCCGGTGAGGCTGCGGGTTGCTCCGATACCCACGGTCACAATGACCGAAGCGCCGTCGGACAGCAGCGGCAAGGCTTTCACCAGGGTGAAGAACACCCCTTTCGTGTTGACGGCGAACACCTCGTCGTAGCCCGATTCGTCCCAATTCTCCAGCGTCATCGGACGGTTGACGCCCGCGTTCAGGAACAGCGTGGTCAGGCTTCCGAACTGTCCTCCGACCTCGGACACGACCTTGTCGATGTCCGATAGCGACCGTACGTCAGCTTGCAAAACCAGAACATCGTCGGGCAATTCTTGCCGTGCGCGAGCCACGCTCTCCTGACGTTGCCCGGTGACGGCAACGCGGTAGCCGCGATCGTGCAGAGTCCGCGCGGTCGCCTTCCCGATTCCGCTGGTGCCGCCGGTGATCAGAGCCGTACGTTCCGACATCACACTCACTCCATGATCGTTGTTGACTGGACCGAACGGACCAATGGCAACGCGCCGACGGCATGGTACCTGGCGGTCTGCCCAGACTCTCACTGGACTATATCGTCCAGATTTGCAAGGTTGGTGGCATGACCATGACTCGCACAGGGAAGAGTGCGACCAGGGAACAGCGAGCAGCTGCGGAGTACTTGGGCTCGCTCGACGACCCCCTTGCTCGCTGGGTGCAGGCGGCCGGGCCGATCGATGCCTACGACGCGCACCTGCCCGTCACGGTGGGCGATCCGCTCGAATGGTTCTCGTTCGCCGTCACCTCGCGACAGCTCAGCAGAGCATCCGGCTTGGCGATCTACCATCGACTGGTCGCACGACTCGGCGGCGCCATCACTGCCGAGCGTGTCATCTCGGCCGACGAACAGACGCTGCGCGACGTCGGGTTGTCTCACCAGAAGGCCTGGACGATCCGCGCGCTCGGCGAACGCATCCATGACGGCGAGCTGGAGATCGACAATCTCGCGACGATGAGCGATGCCGAAATTCTCACCAGCCTCGTGGCCGTGCCCGGTATTGGCCGGTCGTCGGCGCAGAGGTTCATGCTGCATTACCTGCGCAGACCGGACATCTTTCCGGCCGACGACCTCGCGGTGCGCGAAGCGATCACGGCACTCGATCAACTGGACCGAAAGATCACGCCGAAGGCCGCGGAGCAGCGGAGTGAGCCGTGGCGACCGTATCGATCGTATGCCACGTCGTACCTGTGGGGTTATCTGCGATGACGGGGCCGGGTACGGGCGAGAGCCCCCTCGGCAGCAGATGGCCCACCCGGACGACCGTCATCCCTATGCCCACGTAGCTCAACGGGAGGTTCGGCAGGCCGGGACCCGTAGTCATCTCGCCGCGGCGGTTGGCTGCCAGCTGATCCGTTCGTAGTAGACGAGGGCGAGCCCGACCAAAGAGAAAGAGGGCCGGGCCGGCGAACAGAGCTGCGGTCGAAGTCCAGTCCAGCGGGGTCCCAGCGGGATGCTGTAGTGGGTGGTGAGCATGTAGGCGAGGACCACCTCGACGCCGACGGCCAGGTAGATGATCCCGGCCATGAGCAGGAAGTGAGCCACGCTGGAGGCGATGCTGCTGGTCCGGGCGCGTCCTGTCGCCCTCGAAGTGCTCCCGCATCTCGGTGACCACGATCCGGTCCGCGAACGGCAGCGCCGCCCGGTACACCGCCTCGCCACCCATCACCCACACGTCGCCTGTCACCGCCGCGAACGCCTGTACCAGGTCCGGGAACGTCTCCCCGCCCTCCTGCGGCGTCGCGACAGCACGAGGTTGCGCCTGCCCGGTAGCGGCCGGAACCGCGGCGGTGCAGCACCCGGCGTACCGTGGCGACTGCGTACGCCGCGACCGGTGCACACCGCGCCGCGCGGAGCGTAGTCGAAGTTCGATTCATCCCGTACCGCCTTTCGGTAAACAATTCCTGAGGTTCGTCCACGCACCTAACGTGAGTGCTATCCCGTCCAGTCAGGTCGGCCGGCGCGGTCAGCTGGGGGACCTGCGCGCATCAACACGGAGGCAGCATGGACAGCTGGTTCATCTCAGAGGCGGTGTCACGCAGTGCGGAATCCGAAACGGATCGGCGAAGGCTCGCGGCCTTGGTCGATCCAGACGTGTGCAAAGCCGATCCGGCGGGTGGTGGGACGCCGAGCGACGTCGCTATCCTCAACTTCGCGCTCAATCTCGAGTATCTTGAGGCCGAGTTCTATCTCCGCGCGACGACGGGATCCGGGCTTCCCGACGAGATGACCACCGGCACCGGGGTGCGCGGCGAGGTGTCCGGCGGAAGGTCAGTCAACTTCGACAGCAACTTCGTGCAGCGGTTCGCGAAGGAGATCGCCTCCGACGAGATGCAACACGTGGCGTTCTTGCGATCCGCGCTCGGCGATTCCGCTGTTGCTCGTCCCGCGATTTCGCTGGACGCAAGCTTCACTGCGGCGGCGACCGCCGCTGGTCTGGTCAAGCAGGGCGAGAGCTTCGACCCGTACGCGAATGACCTTAACTTCCTCTTTGCGGCGTTCCTGTTCGAAGACGTCGGAGTCTCGGCCTTCAAAGGATCCGCTGCACTGCTCTCGAACAAGACGTACCTTGACGCGGCGGCCGGCCTGCTGGCCACGGAGGCATACCACGCGGGGATTGTCCGATCCGCGCTCTACAGCTCCGGACTCGTCGACGACGCAGTATTTGACTCGGTACAAAAGATCTCCGACGCCCGTAACAGTCTTGACGGCCCGGCGGACGACGACCAGGGCGTCGGTACGGCGGCGGACCCGAATTTCATCCCTACGGATGAAAACGGGATGTGCTACGGCCGATCGGCCGAGTCCGTTCTGAACATCGCTTACTTGAGCCCGACCCCGGCGGCGTCGGGTGGCTTCTACCCGGCGGGCATGAACGGCGAAATCGTGGTAAGCGCCGGAACGGCCTGAGCGTTCAAGTCACCCGCGTCGGCTCGGACGTCCAGCGGCGCGGACAACGATGGAGGACTTCGCGTACAGGCTCGAGCTGACCGTGCACGAGTAGAAGCCGATCGTGCTCACTGAGGCGTTGGGTCCGTGGGCCGTGGCCCCGGAGTCCGCAGGTCATCGGAGCTGACGGCTGACCCACCCGCAAGCCAGGCTTTATCTACGACGGTCGACGGGCGGTGCTTCGGATAGATCGGCTCTCTAATGCTTCGTAAAAATTCCTCAACGTTCGGGTCTTCGAGATCGAGAAGTAGACGCATTCATCGGCGATTTGTCTAATTCATCACGACCGCAGCCCGGCCAGGCTTGGACGAGGTGACCAGCGGGAAAGCTATCTCATCGAGAAAGGCCCGAACAGCGTTTCCGCCGCCGAGGCCCCTGTCGATCAAGCCCGTCCGGAAGGGACTCGAACCTTAACCTTCTGACCTCGCTGGTCGGGCTAGAGAGGCTGACCTTGATCATGGCCGGTCAGTAGGGTTATCCCCACCCCCGTTCTCGGGTCTTCGGGATCGGTGCGGCGCCCGGGCGGGCGAAGAATCGGCCTCATGGCGTCGATACGAAAGCCGGCCATGCCTGCGCTCGCCGTGGCGCTGTGGACCGTGGTGGCCGGCCGAGAACGGGCAGCCCCGCCCCGGCACCCGTGGCTCGCCGGGGTGTTCATCCTGATGGGGCTCGGGTCGGCGGTGCTGGCGTACGACAATGTCGGCGCGCGGCCGACGCTCGTGCGGCTTGCTCTCGCCGTCGGGGCCGGGGTGCCGCTCGCGCTGCTGCCCCGGCACACTCTGGCCGCCTGGCGGATCGCGATGGTCGCGACCCTCGTCAACCTGCCGGTCGACGTCGCGTCGGGCGGGCTGTCGTGGCCGTGGCATCCTCTGCAGGTCGTGGTTCTGCTCGCGCTGGTGCCGGCGATCGCCGTCCGTCATCGGGCCGTGGTGGTTTTCTGGGCTGCTCTGCTCACCGCCGCGACGATGGCGGGGCATCTCGCGCCGGATCGTCTGCCCGTCGTCCTGGGCTCGGTCGTCGTGCTGGCCGTGGTGGGCGATCAGGTTCGGCGGCGGGTCGAGGCCCAGCGCAGCCTGGCCGCCGAGCGGAAGCTGACCGAGGCCGAGCAGGAGCGCAGCGCCGTGCTGGAGGAGCGGGCACGTATCGCCCGGGAGATGCACGATGTGGTAGCCCATCACATGTCGATGATCGCGGTGCGGGCGGAGACGGCGCCGTACCGGCTGAGCGATGAGCGGGACGCGCGGGATTCCGAGTTCCTCGCGATCGCCGGTGCCTCGCGGGCGGCGCTGCAGGACATGCGGCGGCTGCTCGGCGTCCTGCGCAGCGATGCCGTGGACCCGTCGCTCGTGCCGTCGCCGGGCCTCCGCGACATTTCCGCCATGGTCGGCTCCGCTGCCGAGTCGGGGCTGGACGTCGCACTGAAAGAGTCCGGCGAGGCCAAGGTCGCCCCGCTGGTGGGGCAGACCGCGTACCGCATCGTGCAGGAGGGACTGTCCAACGCGACCAGGCACGCGGCGGGCGCGAGCGTCCGCGTCGAGGTGACGGCGGACGACCGATCGCTGAAGGTCACCGTCTGCAACACCGCCTCGACGCGCGGCGACGGCACGCCGGGTGCCGGGCACGGCCTCGCGGGGATGCGGGAACGCGTCGCCGCTGTCGGGGGAAGACTCGAGGTGGGGCCCGTCCGGGGAGGAGGTTTCCAGATCCGTGCGGTCCTGCCGCTGAGCGGTGACAAGGTGGGCGAGCCGGTCCGTTGACCGGACCTGGTGGCCACCGGAGCGCACTGGCCCATGGACCGGGAGACGGGCCGCCTGCGGGCAGGCTGTCGTGCACACCGACCTCACGAGCCGGGTGGCGACGTCGCCGCCAAACTGGTGGCGCGTCTGGTGGCCGATCACCGCATCGCCACAGGGATGCGCTGATCAGTCCCGTGACCGCCCGGCCGGGCAGTCGCAGCCGTCATGACGCAGCTTCTTCGGACTCAGCTCTGGTGAGGCTCTTGCCGGTTCGGCCATGCGTGCTTGACGAGTGCGGAGATGCGCGCGTTGGAGGGGGCCTGTCCGTCAGTCGGGATGACCGGCAGACGGTGATTGCTTGGCGGGCGCGATATGAGATCGGCGGGAACGAGCTGGTAGCCGTATGGTGGCCGGCCGCCGAGATGCCGGCCCTGCAACTCGGCTTGAGCGCGCATGGCCGCGGTCGTGCGGTGCCGGGCCCGGGACACCTCCCGCTGCGGGTGTACGCCCAGCGGCGCGCATCAGAGCTGGCGCACGGGTTCTCAGAAGGACCTAGGAATCAGCATCACCTCGCCGCGCCTGCTGTAGCCCTCATGATCGGCAGTTGCAGGAGGGCTCGCCGAAAAGCACTGCTGTGGGCGCAACGAAGCGGAGAACGGGGCTCCGCGGATGACGAGTACGGGAAGGGCTTCGCTCCGGTTCGTCACGGTGCAAGTATGAGCTCCGCCCACAGCCTCCTGACCAGCTGAGGCTAGCTCGGTACCGTCCGCAGTCGGGAGGCGCTGGAGTCAACGAAGGCGGCCGCCGGACCGCTGTTGTGGTGTTCTCGTCGGATGTCGGCGTCTCAGCAAGTGCGGGTCGGTCAGCCAGCGGTGGTCGTAGTTCAGGTGGTCCCAGCGGGTCCGCAGCCACTGGCGCCTGGTCGCGCTCGCCGTCCGCGATTGGTACCGCAGCCCATCGGCGAGTTGATGCGCCGCTGCAGCGCGAGGAGCCCCTGGAAGCTGGTGGCAGATGTAGGTGAACATGTTCGCACGCTCACGGCGCTGGACCACTTCCGCGCATGTCGACAACAGTGCAGGGACGCCATCAGCGTCAGGCTATGGAAGACTCGACCGTGATGGATCTTTCGCCTGATGTCCAAGCCATCATCAGGCGTCGGCTGGTGCCGGAGATTGCGGACAGCTTCCTTGCTCTGGCACGGCCTTCGGTCGGATTTACTGTACGGGCCGAGGCGTCTGTGAGCGGCAGCATGATCGGCGGCGCGCCAAGGACCGGGCCATTCGTGTGGCCTGTCTACCGGGAAGCGCCGATGTTGTTGCTGGCGCAAGTGGACTGCGCGCAGATGGCTTCGATCCTAGGCGCGGAGTGGTCATTCCCACGCCAGGGGTACCTGCTGTTCTTTCACGACGAAGAGTTCTCCGCGACCTACGACTACGAGCAGGGCGACGACGGCTGCCAGGTGCTGCACCTGCCGGCCGGGTCCGGAGCAGAAGCGGCCGTCACCATGCCCGCACTGCCGCTGGACGCCACCCTGATGCCGTCTCTACCCGACCTGCGGGATGACGCCGACAAGGCGCTGGGCATCCACATCGTCGAGCTGATCGATCTGTTGGAGGAGCTTCGGCCGTTGTCGCCGGCATCCCGGCATCGGCTGCTCGGCTACTGCGACACCGATACGTCCCACCCGCCAGGGCACCGGCCGCTTCTGCAGGTGGAGGCGGAACCGGGTACGGCGTGGGGCGAGGTCGTCAACGTCTCCTTCTGGATTCCAGACGCCGACCTGCGCGCTGGCCGGCTGGACCGGGTACGCCGCTGCTATGAAGTGGCCTGAGCAGTCACCCATCGATCGGCGGGAGTCGCGCAGCCCAGCGATGGGTGGCGAGGGTCGCTGGTCCGTGAATGGAGGACGGCATCTTGTTGAGCGACGGGATGCACCACGGCCGAAGACCCGGCCTGCCACTCGCGTCTGCTCACCGAGCGCGAACACGGGCGGCCGAGAACGTGCGCGATGGTCTGCAGCAGCCCTGGGAAGGCCCACAGGTCGCGTCAACTGCTCTCGACCGGCGCAGAGCGGCATCGCTCGACCTGCTTGTCGACCTTCTCCATAAACCAGCGCATGACCTCGTACGGGACGTCGCGCTCATCAGCGCTGGAAACGCGGATCAGCGGCTCCTGAGTCGGATCCTCGTCAGGCACCACCGCGATGAGGAAGGCTCGCCCTGGCAGGCGGGTAACGGCGTCCGCGTCGCTGAGCTCCAGGCACCAGGCGTTCACGTCATACGCGAACTGCACCGCGTAGTGAGCCCCGGCATGCTCCATGTTCTCAGCCACGGCAAGACCGTACATCCATCGGTACAGCCAATCGTTCCCCAGACGCCGACACTGCCGACAACGTCTCTCGATGTTCGCGTTTGGGTGTTGGCCGGACGTGCACCGGCACGTCTCGGCATCTGTTGCCGACGTCCGCACCTGTCTGACTGGACCGGCGCTTTCCGGGTTGGCTGAGCAGCTCACCGGCCGGGTAGTCCATCGCGTCTTGGCCGCCGAAATGCTACGAACAGGACGTGCCTAACTTGAGAAGCTCGGTTCACGCCACATCCCTGGAGACTCCGCGGCTGAGGCTGCGCCGCTGGCAGAGCGAGGATTTGGACGGGTTCGCCGCGATCAACGCGCAGCCCGAGGTGATGCGCTACATCCATGACGGCCGCACCCTGGACCGAGCCGCGACAGCGGAGCGCCTGGTCAATTATCAGCGGCACTGGGAAGCGCACGGCTTCGGCCTCTACGCGGTGGAACTCAAGGAGACCGGCGAGCTGGCCGGTTTCACCGGATTGGCGGTGCCAACCTTCCTGCCCGAGATCATGCCGGCCGTGGAGATCGGCTGGCGGCTCGGCCGCGTCTTCTGGGGCCGGGGCCTGGCCACCGAGGCCGCGCAGGCCGTGGTCGCCCACACCCGTGCCGAGCTTGGCCTGCGGCGGCTGGTGAGCATCCACGTCGTCGGCAACGAGGCCTCCGCGCGGGTGATGGTCAAGTTGGGCATGTCGTTGGAGCGCGAGACGGTGCAGCCGGACACCGGTCGCCAGGTCCGGGTCTACGCGATGGACCTGTAGGACAGCAGCGAGACCCCCGCCCGCCGAGCGGACGGCGGCGAGGTGTCCTTCCCGTCGAACGGCTCGTCGCTCCACCGCCACCAGCCTCGTCACCGTCGAGATGGAGGAGGAACTCAGGGACCTGCTCGAAGTAGCGGTGCGCCGGGAGGTTCCGGCCACCGGTCCGCCGGATGATCTGGCGGACCGGTGGCGGAGCGGCGCGAAGGCCGTGCGACGCGGATGGCGACCGGTTAGCGGGACCGGATGATCTCGTCGACCAGCGCGGCGAGCTTCTCCGGCGCGGCCAGGAAGGCAGAGTGGCCGCCGGGCCAACGGCGGGTGGTGGTGGCGTGTGCCGACATCGTCTCCTGCAGCGCGGTCGGGAGGATGCGGTCGTCCTCGCAGACTACGTAGGTGGACGGGATGTCGTGCCACGCGGCCCGGGTCACCGTGCCGGTGAACGACAGCAGGCTCTGCTCGACCAGGTCGGCGACCGCCCGGGCGGCCACGTCCTCGGGTACATCGTGGTAGAGCGCGGAACCCGGATTCTCGGGCAGCGGGAAGAGGCCGCTGGTGTCGGCGGGCACTTCCATCCCGTGCCGGCTGTACATCGACTCGCCGTCGTCGAGCAGGTACGCGGCCAGGAAGATCAGATGGGAGGCATTGCCGGCACCGGTCAGGCCCTGGGCGGTGGGGATGCCACCGTACGAGTGGGCGAGTACGACCGCCGGGCCGTCGATGGCGGCCACCTCGTTCCGGATCACCTCGGCGTCGTCATACATCGACGCGGTCGGGTTCGTGCCGGAACTCGGCAGCGCGGCGACCCGGGTCTCGTACCCGAGTGCGGCGAGTGCGGCGCGGGTGGCGTCCCAGGTCGAGGGGCGGTGCCAGGCGCCGTGCACGAGCACGATCACCGGCCGCCCCGCGTTTCCGTCAGTCATTCTTTGTCCTCTTCGAAACCCGGGTCCGCAGGGGTGCGGACGCCTTCGTCATACATAGTGTCAGACACAGTGTCCGACAGAGTGCCTGAGGCGCCGCCCATGGGGCATGTCACGAGGCCCGCCTCGGCGTAGTCCGACGGTCCGGATCATGTGGGACGACCTGGCCGCGCCGTTCAGCTCCGACGCCAAGATCCTGACCGGCGGGTCTCGTTCACGATCCGAAGGAATTCGCCCGCACGGTCCGCGACCTCGTCCGCGCCGCACCGTCGATCCGGACAGGGGCACACGCCGGAGATCGAGAGCTTGGGGCGGGGGAGGCATGCGGGATCCGGCGATGGAAGACCTGTTGCCCTTCCCCGTCGGGCCGGGCGCGGCGAGGCGCAGCCAGGGTCGGCCGAACACCACGAGGCTGCGGGGAGATGTCTGTCACTCGGGCCGGCGCTCGGCGCAACCGACGCCAGCTGATCGTCGCGACGTCTCGGCTTGGGACACCGCGACCGTGCGGGTGTGGGAGTGGCAGGATGTATCGGCGCTTCGTACGAAAGAGGGGCCGCTGGACTACGTCATGCTCGGCCGTTACGACGAAGTCGATGCTGTCGATCAGCCGTAACAGCGCGTTGACGCGCACCCGATCCGCCGCGTCCAGCGCGGCGGGGGTGAGCCACTGCCGGCCGGCGACGCCGAAGAGAGCCGCAACGTGCGGGTGCAGGCCTTGTTGGGCCGGCACCCGCACGTGTCGGCGGTCCAGGCGCTCCACGCAGTGAGGACCTCGGCGGCCCGCTCACCGGGGAAGAAGAGCGCGCCGCCATGGATTCAGTCGACCGGGAAGAGGTCGACCTCCAGCGCGGTGACGACGCCGAGGTTTCCCTTCCCGCCGCGTAGCGCCCAGAACGGATCCGGCTCGCTCTCCGCTCACCACACGCAGCTCGCCGTCCGCAGTGACCACCTCGATGCGGCGCACATGGTCGGCGGCGTGGCCGAACGTCCGACCGATTGGGCTGAGCCCGCCGCCGAGGGTGTAGCTGACCGCGCCGACAGTGGGGGCCGAGCCGTTCAGCGACGCCAGGCCGTGCTTGGTGGCCTCGTCGATGTCCTGCTGCCAGCCACTCCGGCCCCGATTCGGGCGGTGCGCCGTTTCGCTGCGGTGGGGCAATGTCGCCGGTCACGATGGGGCTGCACCGGCGGTGAATGGCAGCGCTGCCGTCGCGTGGCGTCTACCAGGTGGCGTGGGCCAGCCAGGAGAGTAACCGGTCGGCGGTCTGCCGCCAGCCGGGCTCCAGGATCATGCTGTGCGCCTTTCCCGGCAGGAAGAGGTAGTCGGCACCGAAGTAATCGGCGCTGCGCCGCACAACGTCGGCCGGCACGACGATGTCGTTCTCGGCGCCGACCATCAGCATAGGGCCGCCGAGTCGGGTTCGGTCCACGCTGATCGCGCCACCTGAGGCGACCTCCCAGACCGCCTTGGGCGACTCGTTCGGCATCAGCGAGTGGTAGCGGCGCGCGTCCTTTTCGGTGCAGCCACTGAGGAACCAGTCGTATGCCATCTCGTACGGCATCGGTGGGAACGGCTTGGTCATGTCGATCGGCACCGGCATCGGCTCGTTCCCCACCTCCTGGCAGGCGATCGGCGCGAGCAGGATCTGGGCCACGACGTCGTGGGATTCGGCGTATTTCTGTACCGCTATCGCGCCCATGCTGTGCGCGATCAGGACCGGCGCCTCTGCGGCGTGGGCGACGACCGTCCCCAATTCCTCGGTCACCTCCTGGATCGAACGCTGGACGAACTGTTCCTCCGGCAGCTCCTTCGAGCCGTTGTGGTTGAACCAGCTGAAGGCGTAGCAATGCCGGCCGGTTGCGGCGAAGTAGGGCAGCCAGTTCTCCCAGAGCCAGCTGCCGTGGCTGCCGCCGTGTACGAAGACGATGGGAGCAGCGACCGGCTCGCCTTGGGGGGCGGCATGCTCGATGAACACGCCGTCGATCTGCCGCTGGTGGATCTGCACAGGTACCTCTCTCGGCCCGCCCGCCGGACGTCGAGTCGGGCTCGACCTCCGGCTTGTTGTGGTGTAACCCCTATACCGGTTACATGGCGTGCCGAATATAGTGGGCGCATGTCGACAGCAGCAACGGGGCTGGTCATCTACTCCGCAGAGGGCACGCCGTATGTCTTCGACCCCGGCGCGCTGTGCCTGGAACTCCTCCTCACCGGCGGTCCCGGCGAGCTGTCCCGTTACGAGGTGCTCCACGAACCGGACGATCTGGGCCAGTGGCTCGCACTGTCTCGGCTCGGACTGCCACCGGCCGACCTGCGGGTGAGCCCCGACGACCTGCGGAGTGTGCACCGGCTCCGGGGCGCGCTCTGGCAACTGGCCCGGAACACCGCCCGCGGCGAACCTCGCCGGGCCGAGGACGTGGCCGAGATCAACCGGGTGGCGATGGAGTCGCCGCTGGTGCCGCAACTCGCGCTGAACGTCAGCTCGACCTGGCGGCTTCCGGCCAGCGGGGCACAGGTCCTGTCCACCATTGCCCGGGACGCCGTTGACCTCTTCAGTGGCGAGCTAGCCACCCGAATCCGGGAATGCGGAGACCCCGACTGCTATTTGATCTTCCTGGACACCTCGGCGCCGCGACGCCGGCGTTGGTGCTCGATGGAGACATGTGGCAACCGCAACAAGGTCCGGGCACTGCGTAGCCGACGCAGTGCCCGGACACCAACGCCGGCTACCCCGGGTAGCCGGACGACCTGACTCACATGGCGGAGATCGACATACGGGACCAGACACTGCGCCAGGGCCGGGCTGGTGAGCTTGACCGGCGCATCGTCTCCTTCTACGAGCAGCTGCGTGTCCGCTTTCCGGATCATCCGCCGTACGACCCGGCGTCGCCCTGGATGTCGGCACCTCTCAACGTCGGCATCGACCATGTGAGCATGAGTATCAGCTACTCACCCCGGGGCAGCGAGGCGGTAGATGTCGTCTTGGACTTGGCGGAGCGACACGGCCTGGTCGTCTACGACCCTCAAGGTGACGAGGTCACCGGCTTGCGCGGTGACTATGAGGGTGGCTGACCACTCTTCAGATTGGCGAGTTGTCTCGCCCTTCTAGCGTAGGTCGACCTCGACCTGGTGCTCCGCGAGCATGTCGAGCAGGTAGTCCATGGTGGTCGCGGGATGCAGCAGGCGTCGGTCGTAGTCGGCGACGAGGTGGGCGCGGGCGGTGGCCGAGTCGTGCCACACCAAGCGAAATGGTGTCCGTGCGCCGAATCCGCCGGTGAGGCAGTCGTGGAGGGCGTTGAGGTTCCAGCCGAAGTAGCCGCCGGGGCCGCTGATCGCCTCGCCGATGGCGCAGTAGAACCCTTCGATGTCGGTGATGAATCGGCCGTCGAGGTCGTAGGTGGTGCCGGGCGGCCGGTCCGGCGTACTGGATCGGTGGGCGAGCGCTGCTCCGGCCCACTGGTGGCGCAGGTCGCGGTCGTACCCGGCCCAGAGGTTCTTCTCAGTGGGCTGGCCGGTGTACCAGTGCTCAAGAACACGGAGCAGCCCTGCTGGTAGGGACTCCTGCGGGTCGCTGTCGACGGTCACGTCGAGGAGCCCGGCACCGTACCGCGATGGCTCGCTGGCCTGGATCGTTCCGGACACCACAGCGCCGATCACCCGATTGGTCGAACCGTCGGCGGCGACCATGTGAACCTCGCCCTGGATCCGGCGTCGGCGGAGGCTCGCCTTGGTCGACTGCCCGACCGAGTTCAACGCGGCAAGGAGCGGTGGTTCCGGTCGGCAGCCGAGGAGCCGGACCTGCGGCACCGGTGGTGCGGCCTGCTCGCGGAACACGCCAATGACGTCTCGACAGGTCCCATACGACCGCTCGTCCGGGCCAAGGAGGACGAACTCGGTGACGTCGCCGGGACGTGTCACCGCCTCGGTGCGGTCGTAGACGTGGACGAACCCCTCGAGGTCGAGGTTCACGGTTTCCGGCATCGTTATGTTCGGCCGTTGGGCGATGACGACGACGTCGGCGAGGTACTCGCCCCACCAGCCGGGCGGGATGCCTGGCGGTGGGGGAGGCGCCGTTATCCAGACGGCGTCGAGCCAGGCTCTTTCGGTGCCGAGCGCTTCGGCGGGTAGCCGGTCGAGCAGTTCGGCGAGCGCGCCAGCCGGGGTGCAGCCGACGAGCGTGAACTGCTCCCGCGGCCGGGGCGGCAAATCGACGAACAGTCCTTCGATTTCCGCACACAGCGCCAGCGGTTCGTCGGTCTCGCAGGACCAGTCGAGGCCGACCTCGCCGAGGAGTAGCCAGCGCGGGCGATCGGGATGCTTCCACGTCCACCGCCGCTGCTCCGGCGGAAGGTCGGCACCCGGACCAGCGCTCGTCGTCACGCCGCGACCCTACAAGCCGGATGCGTCGTGCCCGATAGCCTGATCATGGTACGAAGCATGCGCCCCAGGTTCGTCGCAACTCCCTCCTCGCCTCGTGCCAGCTCACCGGACCGCGTCGATTGCTTCTTCGCTGTCGGCGACGTCTGGTGGGTTGAGGACGAGGTGCTGTACATCCAGCGGGAGAACGTCCCGGCCGTAGCGCATCAAGGTCGCCTCGAATGGCGCCGAAAGTGGTAGCGCTATGTTCTCGATGACAGAGGGCACAAGATCGTGAACGTCGGATCGCCCCGTCTCGGCCGGGGCAGGCCCGCTCGCCGTCCGCACACCTGCCCCTCGACGACCTCACCGTCACCGTACGGTGACCGACATCGGAGGGTCACGGAGGGGGACGCGAAACGTTCTGCCCCGGTGAGCCGGGTCTGGTGCCAAGCTTCGCATCGGTACGGGGCGTTCTCTGGTCCACGAGGGCCCGGATACTGCCTCCGGGCTCTCATGAACGAACGCGGATGACCGTCTTCCCCTTGGTCCGCTGCGTCGGGTTGAGGGCGGCTACGGCGTCGTCGAGGGGCGCGACGGTGCCGATGTTCGGCCGCACACGTCCGTCCCGGACCCGCTGAGCGATTTCACCCAGCTGGGCGCGGTCGGATACGACGACGAAGTCGATCGCCAGGCCGTCAGCGGGGCGCGCCTGCGGCGGCCCGGTGACGGTCACCAGCGTTCCTCCGGCTCGGACCAGACCGGCGGACCGCCTCTGGATGTCGCCGCCGATGACGTCGAAGACCAGATCGACTCCGCCGACGTCTTCCAGCGTGTCGTTGTCGAGGTCGACGAACTCGTGCACGCCGAAGTCGACAGCGGCCTGCCGGCCGCTGGCACGTCCGGTGCCGATGACGTAGGCGCCGGCCTGTCGGGCGAGCTGCGTCGCCATCGAACCGACTACGCCGGCGGCGCCGTGCACCAGGACACTCTGCCCCTCCAGGAGGTGGCCGTGATCGAACAGGCCCTGCCAGGCGGTCAGCCCCGCCATCGCGACGCCTGCCCCCACCGTGAAGTCGATGTCGCCCGGCAGTGGTGCGAGGTTGCGTGCCTCGACGACCGTGTACTCGGCGAGGCTGCCGTCGCGTGTCCAGTCCGTGAGGCCGAACACCCGCTGTCCCACCGACAGGCCCGTCGTGCCATAGCTGAGCGCGGTGACCACACCGGCCACCTCGTGGCCGGGGATCGCCGGCGTCCGGTCGCGGCCGAGGCGATCGATCCAGGTCGAGGGCCATTCCAGCTCATTTCCGGTGAATCCCGACGCATGAACTTCGACGACGACATCGCCGTAGTTCGCGCCGTCAAGGCTGGCGAGCCTCGCCGCGTCCGGGTCGGGCCGCTCCGCCAGCGTCATCCCCGCCGTTCCCGCGGCGCGGTCCGTCACCACGATCGCTCTCATCTGCACACCTCTCCGTGTCACTTCTCGCCTGGCCTCCGTTACGACCTGACGGAGGCTCGCCGCTGTCGCTGCGTCGTCATGAAGGACCGCCGACCTGTTGGCCGACTCGAACGACGGACGGCTACGTCACGTCCTTTTCGAACGCCGCGAGCGCCTCGTCGCGGTCGCCCTCCGCGGGTGTGTGCGGGGGGTAGGCGCCGACGCCGGGATGAACCTTGTCGATGAGATCGAGGTACTCCGGGTTGCGGGCGATGAACCTACCCACGACCGGGCAGATGACGGTGATCTTCTTCCCGCTCTCGCGGATCTCGTTCAGCACGCGCGCGATGAGCTCCGTGGCTACCCGATGGCGTCGGTAGGCGGGATCGACCCAGGTCGTCAGCAGCACGACCCGGCCACCCACGAACCGGTACGAGAGCTCGGCGATCGCTTCGGCGCCGAGGGCGGCGACCCAGCGACCGCGCTCCGCGTCGTTGATGACATCGAACTCCCAGCTGGATTCCACTTCGCTGAGACTGGTGGTGTTCACAGCGGCAATGAGCGCCGCGTTGTTCTCTTCCCGGTTGGCCGCCTCGGCCGCGAAATTGATCGTCATTGCCACACTCTCGGTCAAGGGAGCCAATAGGCAGAGTCAGGACAGAGGAGCGCGATCCTGGGTAACTCCCGGGTGCTCAGGGTTGATGAGGTCGGCGTACTCCGGGTTGTGCTCGATGAAGGTGCGCACGATCGGGCACATGACGGTGACCGTCTTGCCTTGCGCGCGCACGTCGTCCAGCACGCGTCGGATCAGCTCGGTGGCGATGCCCTGTTTGCGAAACTCAGGGAACACCAAGATGGCCAGCAGCACGAGCCGGTCGTCTCCGGCGACGTTGTAGGTCAGCCCGGCCACCTCTCGGTCCCCGACGATGCCGTCGTAGATGCCGAGTTTCTCGTCGTTGACGACTCGGAGGTCGAACGCGGAGGCGTGGGGATCGTCGACCACCTCGTCGATGAGGATGGCCTGATCCTGGCTGAGGGTGCCTTTCCCGTCGGGGTGCTCGAAGGCGTGGCGGGTCGGCTCGGTCGGGTCGGTCATGGGGGATACGTCCTCGTTGATGGTCATCAGATCACTTCCGGTCGTGACGGTAGTCGTACTGGCTCAGCCGCACGCCGTCGAGGTGAGGTGAAGGCCCAGTGACCGACGTACTTCTTGCTCCTGCGGGTCGTCCTCGTGCTCGGGTGTGCCGAGTTCCTACGGACGAACCCGGATGATCGTCTTTCCCTTGATCCGCTCGGTCGGGTTGAACGCGGCGACGGCGTCGTCGAGGGCCGCGACGGTGCCGATGACCGTCCGCAGTCGTCCGTCCCGCACCCGCCGGACGACCTCGCCCAGTTGGGCGCGATCGGGCTCGACGACGAAGTCGACCGCGAGACCTTCCGCGGGCCGCGCCTCGGGTGGCCCGGCGATGGTCACCAGCGTTCCTCCGGCTCGAATCAGGCCGGCGGACCGCTTCTGGATGTCGCCGCCGATGACGTCGAAGACCAGATCGACTTCGCCGACGTCTTCCAGGGCGTCGTTCTCGAGGTCGACGAACTCCTTCGCGCCGAAGTCGAGCGCCGTCTGACGGTCGGCGGTTCGTCCGGTGCCGATGACGTAGGCGCCGGCCTCGCGGGCGAGCTGGGTCACCATCGATCCGACTCCGCCGGCCGCGCCGTGCACGAGGACGCTCTGCCCCGACTGAAGGCGGCCGTGCGCGAACAGTCCCTGCCACGCGGTCAGGCCCGAGATCGGCAGGCTCGCGCCGACCGTGAAGTCGACGTCGCCGGGCAGCGGCGCGAGGTTGCGCGCCTCGACGGCCACGTACTCCGCCAGGGTGCCGTCGCGAGTCCAGTCCGTGAGGCCGAACACCCGCTGCCCCACGGACAGCCCCGTCGTGCCATAGCCGAGCGCGCTGACCACTCCGGCCAGCTCGTGCCCGGGGATCGACGGCGTCCGGTCGCGGCCGAGGCGATCGGTCCAGGTCGAGGGCCAGCTCAGCTCACCTGGAGTGAATCCCGACGCGTGAACCTGAACGACGACGTCGTTCAGCGCCGGTTCCGGCTCGGGCCGCTCCACCAGCGTCATCCCGGCCGTTCCCGCAGCCTGGTCGGTCACCACTATCGCTTTCATGGGGATCCTCCTTGATCACGTGTCTGTTTGGCGAAGATGCCGCAGGGATGGTTCATTCGACGCCTGATGTCGGGGTCGTAGTCGCCGCCGGCCGATCGGGCCAAGGCCGATTGTCGGCAGCGCGACCCGCCCCCGCCGGCCGATCCCGCGACTGGGCGCGATCGGGCACGACGATGAAGTCGAGCGCCAGGGGAGGGCTTCTGTGCCTTGAACGCTGTTGGGGTGAAGAGGCCAGCCGCGTCGACGAGCAGGACCGTGTCAGACCGCCCGGCGGTGAGCCGTTGTCGGATCTTGGGCGTCCGCTCTCGGTGAGCTCGGCCGCTCAGTCCCATGCCCTTCCGTTCTGCGACAGGGCTTCGACAGCGGCCCCGGCCTGGTCCTGGTCTCGGCCTGTGCCCACGGCAATGCCGCCCTCGGCGATGACTCGGCGGTTGTGGCGATGCCTGTGCCGCTCGGCGAGCTTACGGCCCTCGACACTCTCACCCATGACAGTTGTCTCTTCTCCACCGAATCGCGACTCGTGTCGGCAGCAACCGGCTTCTCCCATGAGTGGTGCGAGGTCCCTGGAACTCGGGCATTGCTGGGCAAGCCGGACAGTTCGTCGCCAGCGGAGTCACCCAGTCGAACACCCCGAACGTAGTCACGGTAGAACTGGTCTGTCAAGTCCAGTCTGAGGGGCAAGTGGATGCTGCTACGGTGCGATTAACACCAAGCTAACTGTCATGGGAGCGACATCCGCCCCCGCTGGCCATCCGGTGCCTAGTCGGACCAGATGGTCCATGGAAGGTGGGCGTCGCGGGAATACGACGAGCCCGTCGAGCGTCTGTATCTCTGCGCGTCCAGGTACGTGTCGCCTCGTTCCCCAATTTCGGGCCAGAAGGCCGGGAAGGGAGAGCTGTGTCCCAGCACACCCAGTACCACAAGAACCCGGAGGCCGTTTCGCGGCTCGACCCGGAGCAGTACCGCGTGACCCAGCAGGACGGCACCGAGCGCCCGTTCGCCAACGCCTACTGGGACAACCATGAGCCCGGCATCTACGTCGACGTCGTGTCCGGCGAGCCGCTGTTCGCGTCGGTCGACAAGTACGACAGCAACTCCGGCTGGCCGAGCTTCACGAAGCCGATCGCGGAGGCGAACGTCGTCGAGCGCAAGGACTTCAGCCACGGGATGATTCGGGTTGAGGCCCGCTCGCTGCACGGGGACAGCCACCTCGGCCACGTCTTCGACGACGGTCCCCGGGACAAGGGCGGTCTGCGCTACTGCATCAACTCCGCGTCGTTGCGGTTCATCCACCTCGACGACCTGGAGAACGCAGGGTACGGCGAATACCGCACCCTGTTCACGAGTGACAACAACACCGGCGACAAGTAGGGAGACGACGTGACCACGGAGAAGGCGATTCTCGCCGGCGGCTGCTTCTGGGGCATGGAGGAGCTGTTCCGCCACCAGCCCGGCGTCGTGTCCACGCGCGTCGGTTACAGCGGCGGCGACGTCCCGAACGCCACCTACCGCAACCACGGCACCCACGCGGAGTCCATCGAGGTCGTCTACGACACCGAGAAGACCGACTTCCGCGAGCTGCTCGAGTTCTTCTTCCAGGTCCATGACCCCTCGACGAAGAACCGCCAGGGCAACGACATCGGCACCAGCTACCGCTCGGCGATCTTCTACACCAGCGACGAGCAGAAGCGGGTCGCCGAGGACACGATTGCCGACGTCGACGCCTCGGGCCTGTGGCCCGGCAAGGTCGTCACCGAGGTCACCCCGGCGGGCGACTTCTGGGAGGCCGAGCCCGAGCACCAGAACTACCTGCAGACCTACCCCAACGGTTACACCTGCCACTTCCCGCGCCCGGGGTGGAAGCTCCCGAAGCGGGCGAAGGCCTGACACCTGCGGCGCGCGGACCTTGCGGTCCGCGCGCCGACTCGCGCCGAGGTGGTCGGCGTGAACGAGGTGTCAGCCGGAGGGGTGGAGCCGGCACCGGTGCCGGTGCCGAGCCACCATCACCGCTGTCGCATGTCAGAATGCCCCAAATCGGAGTAGAGCTGGCAGAACGGGCGGGCCGATGACGAGGAGCAACGCGGCCGAGCTGGTGCGGAAGGCCGGTGATCCTCAGCGAGCTACGTTCCTGGAACTCTTCTTCGACCTGGTGTTCGTTCTCGCGCTCACCCAGCTCTCGCGCGGCCTGACCGAGGATCTCGGGTGGAGCGGCGCCTTCCGGACGCTGGTGCTCTTGGGGGCCATGTGGTGGATCTGGTCCAGCACCGCGTGGCTGACCGACCGGACGGACCCGCAACGACCGCTGATCCAGACACTGGTCATCGCGACCATGGTCGGCGGCCTCGTCATGGCGGCGGCGGTGCCCGAGGCGTACGGCGACACGGGCCTGATCTTCGCGGGCGCCTACGTCGCCATCCAGCTCGGCCGTGGGCTCGTCCTCATCGTCTTTCTGCGTGGCCACGAGCTGCAGCGCATCGGCGTGCGCGGGCTGTTCTGGTACGGCCTGTCGGCGCTGCCGTGGATCGCGGGGGCGCTCGTGGACGGCACGGTGCGTGGGGCGCTGTGGGCACTCGCGGTGGTCCTCGACCACACGGCAGGCAAGATCGGCTTCCCCACGCCGGGGGCGGGTCGTACGCCCAGCCAGGACCTTGTGATCTCGGGCGAGCACCTGGCCGAGCGCTACCAGCAGTTCTTCATCATCGCGCTCGGCGACATGATCCTGGTCACCGGCCTCGCGCTGGGCGGCAGCGGCTTCGCATCGGGCGCGGTCACCGCGTTCGCGGTGTCGATCGCGACCACCGTGCTGCTGTGGCGGATCTACATCTACCGCGCCGGGCAGGTCCTGGCGGAAGCGATCGCCGTGTCCGCCGACCCGGTCCGCCTCGCCGGATCAGCGTCATACGCCCACCTGGGCATGGTGGCCGGCGTGGTCGCGGCGGCCGTCGGCGCCGAACTTGTCATCGCCGACCCGTTCGGGCACACCCCGCCGGCCTGGATCGCCGTCATCCTCGGCGGACCCGCGCTGTACGTGGCCGGACGCGCGCGCTTCGAGCACGCGGTATTCGGCCGCGTGTCCCGGTCCCGGCCGATCGGCGTCCTCGCGCTGGCCGCCCTGACACCGGCGATGCTCCCCCTGCCGCCAGTCGTGGTCGCCGCCGCCGCTGCCCTCGTCCTGGCCGGGATCGCCATATCCGACGCGGCCCGCGCCCGCAGGCGCCCGTCCGAGCCGCCGTCACCACCCGGTTAGCCGGACGTGTCACCCGTCTCCGTTGAACTCGGTGACGGCACGAGCGGGCCTACCGTGCGTCGCCGAGCGGCCCCCGGGCGGCGACTTTGCCGCAGTCGGGACCAAATGGTTCAGAAATCACTAGCCCTGTCGGCGCTTTCGCGGACCGAGCGCCCCTTCATCAAGCTGGTGGAACAGTTGTTCGTCTTTCCTCATCGCGCCAAAACGGCATGACGCCAGATGGACTACAGGGTCCCATTCTCGCTGGATTATCTCGCCGCGCCGATACACTTGACCAATGGGCGACGAGCAGGTGGCTGCGCCGACGAAGCAGCGGAGGATCAGTCAACGGGGCATCGCGACCCGAGAGCGGATCCTCGAGGCGGCGAACCGGCTGATGCTCGTGCGCGGAGTCAACGCGACCACCCTCGACGACATCCGCGAGGCAAGCCAGACGAGCAAGTCCCAGCTCTACCACCACTTCGCCGACAAGCAGGAACTCGTGCGCGCCTTGGTCAGGTATCGAGGCGCGCTCGTCCTGCAGCGCGAGCGCGGAGGGCTCGAACGGCTGAGATCCTTCTCGGGCCTGGTTCGATGGCGTAACGCGCTTGTCCAGGCCAACGCCCTGAACAACGGCAAATACGGGTGTGGCCTCGGGTCGATGGCCGTCGAGTTGTCGGATCAAGATGAGCAGGCTCGATCGATGCTGTCCGAGACGTTCGCGGCATGGGAAAAGCTGATCAGTGATGGTCTGCACCGAATGCGGGACAGCGGCGCACTGCGCCAGGACGCCGAGCCGGAGAAATTGGCCACGGGCTTGATGGCGGCTCTGCAAGGCGGCTACTTGCTGGCGAACGCCGCGCACGACGTCGCACCCATGGAAGTTGCCCTGGACATGGCGCTGGAACACATCAAATCGTTCCTCTCGGAGCCGCCCGGCGGGTCGACCCGTTAATTGGCTCCTTCTGACCGTGATCAGTGGGGCCCGGCGGGCGCGAACGGCCCGGAGGTCGATGACGGTAGGTTGCGCGGTTCGACATCGGCGTCGCCACCTCCTGGCATTGCGCCCGCCCTGGATTAATGGACTTACGAGTCCATGACCGGGTTCTATGCCGAGCGAGTTCGGTTGCGGATGCCCGGGTCCTCGCCTCCTCTGATTGCAGTTCAAAACGTCCGGGATGATGGCTCGTGGGGATCGAGCGGATCTGGAGGCTAGCGATCAATTGGACTATCTAGTCCGAGGGCGCTAGCCTGCGGAGGCACTCGGTCATGGGTCACGCGCCTGGCCGCAGCCCCCGCTCAGGCCGCGGCGCGGCTGCTGCCGGATCCGCGTACCTGGACCGTCACTACCAGGAACTACAGGAAGGCGCGGCTGATGGAAGCCGATAAGGATCGTGTCGTCGCAAACGCCCGAGCTGTCCTTCCGCTCACTGAGCGCCGGCGCACGGACCTCACCACCCGCAACTTCAACTTCGTCGCCGACGAACCGCACAACGGCGCCCTCGGCGACGGCCCGACGCCGACGGAGTACCTGCTGATGGCGCTCGCGTCGTGCACCGCTCAGACGCTGCGGCAGTACGTCGACTACAAGTACGACAACGCCGGTGACATCACCGTCGAGATCGACTACCACGAACCCGAGCGGGAAGGCGAAGAGCGTTACCTGAAGCGCACGATCACGCTGAGCGAAGAACCTGACCCCGACGACCTGAAGGTGATGCACGACATCGCCGAGAAGTCCCCGGTCACCCTGCTGATCCAGTTCGCGTGGAGCGTGAGGACCGAGTTCGTCGGGCCACGCTGAGAATCAGGTCCGCTTGCTGCTCGGCGATCAAAGCCACGTAGCAAGCGGCGGTCGTTGCGCCCCAGCCCGGCGACAGCGCGGCTCGCACGCGGCGCGGGTCCCGGTCTTCGCGATCGACCGGTGACTCGTGCACCTGGCGCGGAACCGGGTCTGCGGTCGGGCCAGGTCGCGGCCCGCCCGCGCCGATCCTGCTCGCCGACGCGCTCGCCGACCGCGACGACGCGGGCGAGCCTTCGTCGCCGATATCTCCGGGTCCACCATCGCGGCGTTCACGCGCCGACCATGAGCCCACCGGCAGTCGCCCGCGTCCCGCAGGGCATCCGCGCGTCCCGGCGCTCTCTCCCCACCGGCCACGGCCGCAGGCAGCGGGATCAGTACTGAACCAAGGGTCACGTGCCGCATCGCCGCACGTGATCCGGCTAACCGTGCCGGCCCGGCCGGCGCTTCGGAAGGTGACGTGTGACCGAGAGCAAGATGAGCGGCCGAACGGTTCGGATGCGGGATCTGACGACCCCGCTGCGAGCCTTTCTGCGAACCGAGTCCGGCAGCGCCGGCGTGCTCGTGGCCGCCATCGTCGCCGCACTGCTCTGGGCCAACATCGACCTCGACTCCTACGAAGCCGTCTGGCGTACCCAACTGTCCCTGCGCCTCGGGCGCCTCGAGCTCTCCCGCGACCTGCACACCTGGATCAACAGCGGCTTGATGACGCTGTTCTTCCTGGTCGTCGGCCTTGAGACGCGGCGCGAGTTCGACCTCGGCGACCTGCGCGACCGGCGACGCCTCGTGCTGCCCAGCATGGCCGGCGTGATCGGCATGCTGATCCCGGTGCTGATCTACCTGGCGATCAACCACGGCGGCCCCGGCGCGCACGGCTGGGGCGTGGCCATGTCGACCGACACCGCCCTCGCCCTGGGCCTGCTGGCACTGCTCGGCCGGGGCGTGCCCGACCGGGTCCGGATCTTCCTGCTCACCGTGTTCGTGGTCGACGACCTGATCGCCCTCATCGTCATCGCCCTGGTCTACAGCGACGACATCAAGATGGTGCCCGTCGTGGTGGCCGTAGCGGCGTTCGCGATCATGCTGGCCATCCGCGCGGCCGGCGTACGACGCGGCACGGCGTACGTGCCGTTCGCCATCGTGATGTGGGGCGCGCTGCTGGTCAGCGGAGTCGACCCGGTGGTGGCCGGCCTGGCCATCGGGTTGACCGCGTTCGCCTACACTCCCGGCCGAGCCGAGCTCGAGCAGGTCAGCGGACTGTTCCGGTCGTTCCGTGAGCAGCCGACGCCCAAGCTCGCCCGAACGGCTTCGATCGGCCTCGCGAACACACTGTCGCCCAACGACCGCCTTCAACGCATCTACCACCCGTGGTCCAGCTACGTCATCGTGCCGTTGTTCGGCCTGGCCAACGCTGGTATCAGCATCGACGGTCCGTTCCTGGCCCAGGCGGTCGCATCGCCTGTCACCTGGGGCGTGCTGCTCGCGTACGTCGTCGGCAAGCCGCTCGCCGTGATCGGCACCTCGGCCGGGCTCACCTGGATCTCCCACGGCCGTATCCGTCCGGCCGTGGGCTGGGCGGGCGTGCTCGGCAGCGGCACGATCGCCGGTGTCAGCTTCACCGTGTCGCTGCTGATCGCCAGCCTGGCCTTCACCGGCGACCAACTGGCCGAGGCCAAAGTCGGGGTGCTCAGCGCCGCGATCGTATCCGCAGCGCTGACCTGGACCGTGTTCCGCGTAACCAACATGCTGCCGAAGGGCAAGCGCACGCGGGCCCTCTTCGGCGACACGACCGAGCTGATCGACCTCGACCCGGAGGTCGACGAGAAGTACGACCACGTCCGCGGCCCGGCGGACGCGTCGGTGACGCTGGTGCAGTACGGCGACTTCGAGTGCCCGTACTGCGGGAAGGCCGAGCCGGTGGTCCGGCAGTTGCTGGGCCACAGCGACCTGCGTTTCGTGTGGCGTCACCTGCCGCTGTCGGACGTGCACCCGCAAGCCCAACTGGCCGCCGAGGCCGCCGAAGCCGCGGCCGCCCAGGGCAAGTTCTGGCAGATGCACGACCTGCTGCTCGACCACCAGGACAAGCTGAACATCACTGACCTGCTCAAGTACGCCGGCGACCTCGGCCTGGATCAGAACCGTTTCCACGACGACCTGATCAGCCACGCCCACGCCGGCCGCGTCGAAAGCGACATCGACTCGGCCGACAACAGTGGAGTGTCCGGCACCCCGACGTTCTTCATCAACGGCCGCCGCCACCACGGCGCCTACGACATCGCCACCTTGACCGCCGCCATCCGAACGGCCCGAGCCCGGGCCAGCCTCGGCCGCGAGGCACCAGCGACCAGTCGGGTCGGCAGCGGCTGAGAACCACGTGTGTAGCGGTACCCGCTCGCCGTTACCGCCGGCAACGGTCGTGTGCGCCGGCGCGTGGACACCTCCACCGTTCCGTCGTTCAGTCCCAGAAGTTGAACAGCAGCTCGCCGACACTCGTCGGCTTCCAGTACGTGATCTGGTCGTGCTCGTAGGGGTCGAGGGCGCTCAGGTCGACCCGTGACAGCGGGGTTCGGAGCTGTTCGACGGTGAGGACCTGGGCGTCGGTCAGGTTGGTGATGGCGGCGGCGAGGTCGGGATGGTCGACGAACGCCACGGCGACATCGCCGGGGGCGTGCGGGCGGGCGAAGGCGATGAACGGCACCGTGGCGTGCCCCAGCACGGCGATGTGGTGCGGGGCGTGGGAGATTCCGACCGTGTGGAAGTGAGGCGTGACGCTGGCGGGAGTGACGCCGGTAACGCTGGCGTCGATGCTGCGCGCGGCGTGGTGACAGACGGCGGTGAAGGCTCTGAGGCTCGCTTGGTGGCAGAGTGGCGGGTTGAAGCCGGTGGCTCCCGGGGGCAGCTTCATGGTGGGGCTCCATGGCCGTCGCGGTCGGTGCAGGCTGTTCGCCGCTGTGGTGGAGGTTTGGCTTTGCGGACCTTGAACCAGACCAGATCAGGTGGGTGTGGGTGGTTAACGCGAGGGCGGTCCGTCAGCGTCTTGAGGCGCGGGTGGGCCTGCGAGAACGCTGATGGTGATCGGTTGGGGATGGGGATCTGCATCGTCGGTTGCTGGCGAAGCCGGACTTCTCACCACCGACGGTGACTCAGCTCAGGCGGTGTGGAGCACGACGCGCCCGAGGTTGGCGCGGGCGAGGCGAGGCAACGGCTGCTGGACGCGCTCGGCGAGGTGGGGCGGCCAACCGGCGAAGCGTGACCCACAGGCAGCACATGTTCTACGTCAGGATTTTGTGCAGGCCGCGAACGGCATCGAAGGCCGGGTTGACCTCGCCCGTGGCCTCCTGCCACAGCTCACGCCATTCGCAGTCCGCGGCCATGACCCGGTCGAGGGCCTTCACCGCGAGCACCGCCAGGTCGTCGGGCAGGTCGAGCCGCCCACCGTCGCCGAGGAAATCCGGTGCGTACGGGGAGGTGATCGGTTGCCCGCCGGGTCGCTGAGCGGCCACGATGGCGGCTGCGGCGATCGCCTCGCAGGCGACGTCGGCGTCGAGGTAGCCGTCCTCGCCGGCGGCTCGGCTCAGCGCCTCGCGGACGATCGCCGGGCGGTTGGCCGCGTCGGCGTCATCGAGGTCACCACACCAGTCAGCGGCGGCGTCGTTGTCGAACGGTCCACTGTCCCACGTCCCCACGAGAGCCTCCCATGATCGGTTGCGCGGCATTCTCACACCGGCCACCGACAGGTTGAACAAGAAGGCGGGCAGGGGTGGCCGGACGGCGGCCGGTGAGGTGCGCCCACGCCGGCCAAGACTGCCGCAGTCCGCCGAACTGCATCGCACGGATCCGCGGCCCGCGTCCGATCGCCCGAGCGCGATCAGGTCGCTGGTGTGGCCGCGGTCCCGGCGGTGGAGGTCAGTCGCTGTGCTGGCGGCCGGCGGAGCGTAGCGACTGGTGACCGTTCTCCTGATCCGGTGCGTTGCCCGCCGCCGGCTTGCCCAGCTGGGTCACCCAGTCGACGAACTCCGCGTCCTGCCTCGGCAGCGGCTCGCCGTCGGTCGGGGTGCCCGTGCGGTCACCGTCGGCCCGGGACTTGTTGCGCCGGAACAGGCCCCGCCGTCCGCCGGCTCGTCCGCCGGCCCGTCCTGCCTGGACGACGGATGCCGGGGTGGCCGGCGCGGCGTCGGTCGTGGACGCGGGCCGGGCGCGCTGGGCGGCCACGAGGGCGTCCCAGTTCGCGGCCTGGTTCAGGTTGGGCAGGGGCGGCCGGTGCCGAGGCGGGGGCACCGTCTCGGGCCTCTCTCGCGTACCGGCCGGGTGGGTCGCCTCCGCGTCCGCCGCGGGTTCGGTCGAGCGCGGCACCCGCCGCGCCGGAACGACCGGCCAGGTCGTCCGAACCGGTGTCCGGTCGGTCTTCGGTGGCAGGTACATCCGGTGGGTCCCTGGGGCCGCGAGCGTCCCGTCGGACGGCATCCCGTCGTTCTCGGTGTCGTCGGCCTCCACTTCCGCCGTTCTCGTGCCCTCCCCGCCGGGTCCTGCGGGAAGGTGGGCCGCTGTCGCGGGCGCAGGTTCCGAGGTCTCCGTGTCGTCGCGGTCGGCCGGCACTGCGAGGTCGGCCGGCACGGCGTGGTCGGCCGGCACGGCGAAGGAGGCCGACGTGGCGAGGTCGGCGGGTGCGGCGGCAACGGCCGGTCCGGCGGTCCGCGTCGCGAAGTCGGCCGGTACGTCGTCCCGGTCACCAGCCGGCGCGTCGACGCCGAGCGGTGCGGCCGCGGTCGGGAGTGCCGCCCCGGTGCCGGTGATCGGCTGCGTGCCGGTCAGGTCGACGGGCTCCGGCTCGTCGGTCCGCGGACCGGCGGTCGACGTCATGGCCTGCGGCTCGGCGGACTGCGAACTGAGGACGTCGGTCGGCTCGGCCATCCGCGCTTCGGCTGTGCGTGGCAGGAGCGGCCAGCGGAACGACGCGACCGCGGCCGAACCGAACACACCGGCGGCGACGGCGAGCAGCGCGCCGTAGTAGGGCGTGATCTGGTAACGGTCGACGGCGTCGCCGGGACCGGCGGTCAGGTAGGCGAACGCGACCAGCAACATGCCGGCTGCGCCGGTCGCGCCGTTGACCAGCGGCGGATGCCCGCGCCAGCGGGCCAGCCCGCCGGTCGCCGCGCCGATGAGCAGGGCCACCGCCGGCAGTATCAGGATCGCCTGCCGTTGTGCCGCGTCGGCGTCGAGCCCGGCCGGCTCCAGCACGCCGAGCCTGACGGCGGGCAGCGGTCCGGCGGTGACGAGCGACGGGACGACCGAGGCGAGCGCCAGCAGCCACACCACGCCGCCCACCGCCGCCAGGTTCCAACCCAGCGGCGGCTTCAGCAGTGCGGCGATCGCGGCTCCCGCACCGACGAGCGCGCCGAGGGTCGTGCAGATGCCGACGGCCCAGATCGGGTCCACGGAGAAGCGTTCGGCGGCCTGGACCGGCCGGACGAAGAGCGGTGCCACGATGGTGGCGCCCAGCGCCGCGGCGGCGGCGATGGCCACCAGCCTGCCCGTGTTACCCAGCTGTCCGTACCGGCGGGCCAGGCGTGCGGTGACGACGGTGCCGGCCACGGCGGCGCACGCCGCGAACCAGCCCACCCAGACGAGCTGAGCAGGCCACTGGTTGACGGTGGAGGCGCCGGTGAGCTGGACGATGCCGAAGCCGAACGCGATGCCGAGTTGACCGGCGCCGGCGAGCAAGCCCATCCCGAGCGCGGTGAGCAGTAGGTTACGCCAGGTGCGAAAGACCATGTCGGGCACGTTACGCACTTGCGATCCGATTTTGACCGAAATGAAGCAATATGGGGGAGTCGCCGAGACGCTGCGCACCACGGCCAAGCGATGGAGAGCGCAGCGCGGCCGGCGGGAGCACGGCGGTCGCCGGCAGGTTCCGGGTGTCTCTGGACGGGTTGACGAGCCGCCGGCGCTGAGGCCCGTACCGGTTGAGCCGCGCTACTGCCGGCGTCGGGCGTCGGCCTCGACGTCGAGCAGGTCGTTCAGCGCCAGCGCCGAGTTGATCAGGGAGAGGTGGCTGAACGCCTGCGGGTAGTTACCGATCTGCTCACCGGTCGCGGCGATCTCCTCGGCGTACAGGCCGAGGTGGTTGCTGAAGGTGAACATCTTCTCGAGGGTGAGCCGGGCGTCGTCCAGGCGACCGGAGCGGCCCAGCGCCTCGACGTACCAGAACGTGCACATGTTGAAGGTGCCCTCGTGCCCGGGAAGGCCGTCGGGGGAGTGGATCGGGTCGTACCGGTGGACCAGGCTGTCCGAGACCAGCTCGCGCTCGATCGCGGTCAAGGTGGACTGCCAGAGAGGGTCGCTCGGCGTCACGAAGCCGACCGCCGGCATGGCGAGCAGCGCCGCGTCCAGCATGTTCTCGTCGTACGCCTGCACGAAGCTGCCGCGTCCCCGGTGGTATCCGCGGGCCATGACCTGGTCGTAGATCCGATTGCGTTGCTCGGCCCAGTGAGTGGTGTCACCGGGGCGGCCGGTGCGGGTGGCGAGGCGGATGGCCCGGTCCAGCGCGACCCAGGACATCACCCGGCCGAAGGTGTAGTTGCGGGGGTGGTGGCGGCTCTCCCAGATGCCGGCGTCGGGCCGGTCCCAGTGCTGGCAGAGCCAGTCGACGAGCCGGACGGTGCTCTTCCACACCTGGTGCGAGACGCGGATGCCCTGCTCGTCGGCGAGGTGCATGGCGTAGAGGGCCTCGCCGTGGATGTCGAGTTGGAGCTGGTCGGCGGCGCCGTTGCCGATCCGCACCGGTCGGGAGTCGCGGTAGCCGTCCAGGTGGTCGAGCACCTCCTCGTGGAGATCGGAGGAGCCGTCCACCCGATACATGATCTTCAGCGGGTCCTGGTGGTCACCGGCCTCACGGATCCGCTCGTCCAGCCAGTTCATGTACCGGCTGACCTCCTCGGTGAAGCCGAGGCCGAGCAGCGCGTGCACCGAGAACGACGTGTCGCGTACCCAGGTGTAGCGGTAGTCCCAGTTGCGGGTGCCGCCGACCAGCTCGGGGAGCGCGGCGGTGGGCGCGGCGATCATCGCGCCGGTCGGCGCGTACGTCATGAGCTTCAGCGTGATGGCCGAGCGCTCGACCATTTCCCGCCACCGCCCGGTGTAGCGGGACCGTTCGACCCAGCGCCGCCAGTAGTCCCGCGTCCACTCGAACATCGCGGTGACCTCTGCCGGCGAGATGATCCGTGGCTCCGTGGCGCCCGTCTCCAGGACCACCCCGCCGGTGTCGCCCTCGTTGAGGGTGCCGTACGCGATCAGGTCGCCGTTCTCCAGGCGGACGTCCCCGGTCTGGGCCCACAGTTGCCGTACCGGGTCTACCGGGTTGAAGCTGAGCGTCGCCGACCGGCTGCGGAACAGGTAACCGTTGGGGTGGCGCTCCAGCTCGTGGTTCTCCCGGGCGTAGTCGAACCGGGGTCGGCACTCCACCCGGAAGCGCATGCTGCCCCGGACCATGTTCACCACGCGGACCAGGCGGTGTGACTCGGTGGCCAGATCGCCGGTGACCGGCATGTAGTCCATCACCTCGGCGACGCCGTCGGCGCTGATGAACCGGGTGATCAGGATCGGCGTGCCGGGCAGGTAGAGCTGTTTGGTGACGTACCGGACGTCGTGCGGGGCGATGCGGAAGTAGCCACCGCGCTCACGGTCCAGCAGGGCGGCGAAGATGCTCGGCGAGTCGAAGCGCGGCGCGCAGAACCAGTCGATGGTTCCGTCGCACGTCACCAGAGCGGCGGTCTGCAGGTCGCCGATGAGCCCGTGATCCTCGATCGCCGGATAGCTCTCCACGCCGCCTCCCGGTCCCGACAACCTCCTGCGCAGTAACCTAAGGGACGAATCGTCGAGGCCGGCTCGATTCGTGATCAGCCACCCGCTCGCGTGCCTCGGCACCTCGACCGGCAGCGCGTGAAGGTCCGCATCCGCACGACCCACGCCGCCTCGGCCGCACGCAGGGCCCGTGCCCCGCCGCCCTCAGCCGAGCTTCTTGACCAGCGTCTCGAACGCCAGGTCGCCACGGCGGGGCTGGCCGAAGCGCTCGTCACCGTAGGGGAACGGGGTGATCTCCCCGGTGCGGACGTACCCGCGTCGCTCGTACCAGGCGATCAGGTCGTCCCGTTGGGTGATGACGGTCATCCGCATCTCCCCGGCGCCCCACTCCTGCTCGGCGTGGCGCTCGGCCACGCCGAGCAGCTCGCGCCCCAGCCCGCCGCCCTGCCGCAGGGGCGCGACGGCGAACATGCCGAAGTAGGCGTGGTCATCACGGCGCTCCACCTGACAGCAGGCGACGAGCCGGGTCCCCTCCTCGACGACGAGCACCGAGCCGTCCGGGCCCATCACCGCGGTGGTCACCATGTCGCGGTCGGTGCGCTGGCCGTCGAGCAGGTCCGCCTCGTGGGTCCAGCCGGCCCGGCTGCTCTCCCCCCGGTACGCCGACTCGACCAGGTCGACGAGGGCGTCGACGTCGGCGAGGCCGGCGATCCGGACGGTGTGGTGTGCGGAGCTGGTCATCGGCGGAACTCCCCGGGTAGCGGCAGCGGGTTCACCATCGTATGCGGGCGGGATCGGGACGTACCCGCCGCGGAACCGGGCCGGCAGGAGGAGGGGCGATCAGAAGCTGATGGCGATGCCGATCCTGCGGTCGCGTCGGCCCAGGAGCAGGTCGAGTCCGAACACCAGCTGGGCGACGGGGTAGCGGCGGGACATGAGCTGGCGTACCCGGGCCGTCTCGGCCCGATCCAAGAGCCGGGCCGGCCACGGATCGGCTGCGATCCGCCGGCCGGCTACGTGCCGGCATAACCGCCGAGGACATCGCCACCTTCGTCCGCATGACCCTCACCGCGGACAGCGACGAGGCCCGCAGCAAGGCGATCCAGGTCATGCTCGATGGACTTGTCAGCCCGGAAGGCGCCGCGACCTGACGTCGCCGGCATCCGGCCTTCTCCAGACCGGCGTCGCCCTCCGTGTCAGTCGCCCTTCGCCGCGCGGCCGAGGCGGACGGCCGAGATGAGGAAGAAGACGGCGCCGGGGATGGCGTAGCCGATCGCGTTGGTCAACGTCGGGCTGTCCGCGGAGGCGCCCGCGATGAACGACCCACCGGCGAGTACCGAGATGCCACCGCTGATGATCATCGGCCACTGGCCCCCCATCCTGCGACGGGTGACACCCACGACCAGCTGGATCAGCCCGGCCACGATCGCCCAGGTACCCCACGCGCGCAGGACCTCCGGGATGCCGGATGTGCTCGCGACCGCCAGGCCGACCGCGGCGAGCAGGCTGACCGCGATGTTGGCGTAGAGCAGGGCGGGTGACCCGGTGGCGCGCGACGCGCGGGCGTCGACGACGGCGGCCGCCACGTCGAACAGCGGGTAGAGCACGAGCAGCGTGACGGCGAGCGGACCGAGGTGCTCGGCGGTCGTGAACATCACGAGGGCCCAGGTGATGGCGAACGCGAAGCGGACGAAGTACAGCTTCCGCAGGGCGGCTGCCGTCGTCGAGACGCCGGGCGCGGCAAGGGTGGTCATGGTGATCCTCTCGGGGTTCCTGACGGGGCGGCGATCAGCGGATGTGGCGCTGACCTGGTCGATCAAGTCGGGGAGCCGGAACGCCCGCCCGGTAGAACGAACGTTCTGTCACGGGCAATGATGGCCGCGCCTGCCGCCTGGTGTCAAGACAGAACGTTCTATCTGATGGTGGCCCTGGCCCGACGGCACGGCGGCGCTCACGACGCCGAGACGGAACGTTCTGTCGCTACCATGGACCCATGGCGACTAGCGAAACCGAGGTCCGGCCGTCCGAGGCGCGTCTCCGGCTGCTCGGCGCGGCTTCCCGGATCTTCTATGCGGAGGGAATCCACTCGGTCGGCGTCGATCGGATCGTCGCCGAGGCCAACGTGACCCGGGCCACGTTCTATCGGCACTTCCCGGGCAAGGAGGATCTCGTCCTCGCCTATCTGCGCGGAGTCGACCAGGCCATCCGCAGCCAGGTGGAGGTGGCCGTCGCGGTCGGCCTGCCGGCGGGTGACGCCGTCCGGGCCGTCGCGGCGTCGATCGCCGAGAGCATCCAGTCTTCCGGCTTTCGCGGATGCGCCTTCCTGAACGCGGTGGCCGAGTATCCCGACCCCGACCACCCCGTACACCAAGCGGTTCTCGCCCATCGGCAGTGGTTCCTCGACGCCGTCACCGCCTTGATGGCACGCATCGACAAGACCTCAGCCGAGTCCGCCGCGCAGCACTTCGTCATGCTGCGCGACGGCGCCATGGCGGCCGGTTGCCTCTTCGATCCGACGGTGATCTGCGAGACCTTCCTCCGCGGCGTCGACGGACTCGTCCAGGCTCATGCCGCGCGGCAGCCGTCCTGATTGCTCGATCGGGTAGGACGGGTCAGCGGTAGGCGCGGGCTCGGTGAGCGGACGGCGGACTCCGCACGAGCGGTGCCGACAGCCGTCCGGCGGGCAACGCCCACGGTGGCGATCGCTCCGCGAACTGTCGGACCCTGAGTGTGCGGTGTGGCCCTGCCCGGGATCAGGCCTCGGACTCGCGACTGCCGGGCGTCTCCCGCGCGATCGGCGAGGCGAAATCCTCCCGCGGCCGCCGCCGGCTCCGCACCGCGTCGAGCAGTGCGACAAGAGCCAGCACTCCGGCCACCGCGCTCAGTCCGACCATCGGCGACCAGCGGGCCAACGCCGCCGTGACCAGCAGCAGCACCACCAAGCCGATCATCCCCGACCCGGGGACCCGGCCGAAGATCGCGTAGTCCAGCCGCACCCGAGCGACGAGGAAGAGCACCGGACCGCCCACCACGAACAGAAGCCACGTCGGCCGCGGCGGCCCGAACGGCTCGGCGATCACCAGCTCGTAGCCGACCGCGGTGACGAGCACGCTGAGCACGATCAACCCGTGCGTCCGTTCCGACGCCGTACCCAACCGGCCGGGCAGGCGCGCCCGCCCCAACGCCTCGTTCAGCAAACGACCGGCGCGGTGGAAGTAGATCCGCCACAACAACGCGCTGGTGGTGAACGCCACCCCGAAGGCGGCCGCCCGCTCCGCCGAGTAGTCCACCCCACCGAAAACGACGCCGATGACCAGAATCGACTCGCCGAGCGCGACGAGGAACATCTGCTGGTGACGTTCGGCCAGATGCTCCCCGGTGATCCGCCAGCGACCGACCGCCGCGGCACCGAGCCGAGGCAGCGGCCAGCCCAGAGCCCAGGCGAGGTAGTCCACCGCGAGCGCGGCCGCCCACAGCGGCAGGCGAAGCCGGTCCGGGCCCAACGCGCCGACCAGCCAGAGCGGTGCGGAGAGCGCTGACCAGGCGGCGAGTCGAAACGGCACCAGCCGTCGTGGATGGCCACGCAGCGCGGCCGCGACCACTAGCGGCCGCACCACCATCACCATCAGGTACGCGACCGTGAACGGCAACGCCCGCTCCTCCATGGCGCGCGGCAGCGTCACCGCCATCACCAGGGCGGCGAACATGGTGCCGACCACGACCGCCTGAATGGTCGACCGCTCCGGCTCGTAGCGACTGGTGATCCAGGTGGTGTGCGACCAGATCAGCCAGAGCGCCAGGAAGAGCAGCAGGGTACGGCCGAGCCCGGTGACGAGCGTCCAGCCGGTGTCGCTGCGCAGGTCGGCGAAGCGATGCGAGACCTGGGTGAGGGCGACGACGAAGGCCAGGTCGAAGAAGAGCTCCAGGAAGGTGGCGCGTCCCGAACTCGTCGCCGGGCGCAGCAGCCCGGCACCGCGTCCCGCCACCATCGTCGGCCCCCGTCCGTCCTCGTGGCACCAACGAGTCGGCCGCCGACAGGGATGCGTCGGCGTGGCCGAGCCGGCGATGACGGCTCGGCCACGCCGCTGTTCTCAGCGGGTAGCACCCACCCGTCGCGCGGTTCACACCCGGACCACAGCGGCCGGTCTCGGTTCGGCGTCGAGCGGAAGGTCGCGCAGCCGCCGGATCGGGGTCGAGAGGTAGATGATCGGGGAGATCACGGTGAGCGCCCCGAAGATCAGCAGAGTGGTGCGGGCGCCGAGCGGCCCGGCCAGGGCGCCGGCGAGCAGGCCGCCGAGGGGGATGGCGCCCCAGGAGACGAACTTGACCGTGGCGATCACGCGGGACAAGAGCTCCGGCGGGCTGGCGAGCATCCGGTAGGTGCGGGTGGTCACGCTGAGCACCACCGAGCAGCCGGCGAAGACGAGGTTGCCGACGGCGAAGGCGAGATAGCCGGCGGCGCCGGTGCCCAGCGGGATGACGAGCGCGCCGGCCACGCTGACGACGGCCGCGATGATCAGACCGCGTGCGGTGCCGACCCGATCGGTGAACCGGGTCGTCAGAGCGGCGCCGACGAGCGAGCCGAGGCCGTCGGCGGCGATCAGCAGACCGACCACGAGCGGCGGCGCGTGCAGCTCGCGCACCAGGTAGTAGTGGAAGAGGGCCAGCATCGCGCCGGAGACGAAGTTCGTCGCGGTGGCGTCCCACATCGCCGGTCCGATGATCGGGTGGCGGAGCACGTAGTGCCAGCCCTCGCGGATCATCGTGACCATCGGGGGCCGCTCGGCCGGTCGTTGTACCCGCCGGGCCGGCAGGGTGCGCAGCAGCGTGGCGGAGATCAGATAGCTGACGGCGTCTACGAAGAGCGTCGGCACCGCGCCCAGCAGCTGCACCGCGAGCCCGCCCAGCGACGGCCCGCCGAGCTGTGCCGCGGCATGCGTAGCGGAGGTGAGGCTGTTGCGCGCCTGCAACTGCGCCGCCGGCACGATCTCCGGCAGGAAGGTCTGGTTCGCCACGTCGAAGAGCACGTTGGCGAAGCTCGTCACCAGGGCGACCGCGACCAGCTGGGCCACCGTCAAGGCGTCGAACCACCAGGCCAGGGGGACGGACGCGATGGCGAGCGCCCGGATCAGATCCAGGGCGACCTGCATGCCGCGCAGCGGCAGGCGCTGCACGATCACCCCCGCCGGCAGGCTGATCAGGAGGTACGCGAGGTAGCCGGCCGCCGTGATCAGACCCATCTCGAAGGGGGACGCGTGCAGCACGGTCAGTGCGGTCAACGGCAGGGCCAATCCACCGACCGCCGAGCCGAAGAGGCTGGTCGTACCGGCGAGCCACCAGCGCCAGAAAACAGTAAGTTCCATAATGGAACTGACCCTAGTGGCGAGGGTGCGGAATGTCGACCGAGCCGACCACGACAGGGCTCTTTCGGCGAGCGATGGTGTCCCTGAGCAGGGGGCCTGTGGGACCATCACCGCATGAGGCGGACCTTGGCCGACGTGGTCGGCCGGCGCTACGAGGACTACTTCCGCGACCGGACCCCCGTGCCGTTCGAGATCGTCGGCACCGACGGCACGACCCACGGCTTCGGGGTCACCGAGGCCCTGCCGCCCCGGTTCAGTCTGGTCGTCCGCGACGACGTCGGTCACCGGGCGCTGCACTCACTCGACCAACTCCAGGTGGTCCTGGCGTACCTCGCGGGGCACATCGACGTCGAGGGTGATCTGTTCGCCGCGCTGACCATGCGGCGGTTCTTCTCCGACGTACATCCGATCGCCTTCCTCGGCCGGTGGCTGCCGGCTGTGCTGCACGGGCGGTACGGACACGACCAGCGGTCGATCTCCCGGCACTACGACGAGGACTCCGACTTCTTCCTGACCTTCCTCGACACCCGGCACCGCTGCTACACCCAGGGTGTGTTCGAGCGGGATGACGAGGCGCTCGAGGACGCGGTGACCCGCAAGCTCGACCTGGCGCTCAAGGCCATCGGTGTCGGACCCGGGGACCGGGTGCTGGAGGTCGGCGGTGGGTGGGGGGCGTTCGCCGAGTACGCCGCGCGGCGCGGCGTCTCGGTCACCACCGTGACGCTGGCGGCCGAGTCCGAGCGCTTCCTCACCGACTTCTTCGCCCGGGAGGGGCTACCGGTCACCGTGGTGCGGGAACACTTCCTGCGGTACCGGGCCGCCGAGCCGTTCGACGCGATCGTGAACATGGGCGTCACCGAGCATTTGCCCGACTACCGGGCCACCCTGCGGGCGTACGCCCGGCTGCTGCGTCCGGGCGGTCGGATCTACCTCGACGCCCTCGCCATGCGTCGCAAGCAGCATCTCTCCACGTTCTTCAAGCAGTACATCTACCCGGGGAACTCGGCCCCCCTGGTGCTGCACTCGTACCTGCGGCAGGTGGCCCGATCCCCGTTCGAGCTGCTCGACGTCGAGGACGACCGGCACAACTACTTCCTGACCTGCCGAGCCTGGGCGCAGCGGCTGGACGCGCGGCGCGAGGAGATCGTCGCCCGCTGGGGGGGAGCCGCTCTACCGCCGCTTCCGGATCTTCCTCTGGGGATCGGCCGCCGGCTTCGACACGGGTCTCGTCCAGGCGTACCGGTGGGTGCTCACCCGCACCGCGGCCTGAACGACCACGGCCGGGGCATCCGGCAGTCGTCCCGCTGCTCGACGAGTGGCCGTTCGCCATGCAACCTTTCCCGTCCACAGGCGGTACTACCTGGTGAACGGGGGAGAGGGGCGGGACGTGATCACACCGGAGGGCTTCGACGAGTTCGTCGCGACCCGCTCGCCCCGGCTGCTGCGTACCGCGTTCCTGCTCACCCGGGACTGGGCGTCGGCCGAGGATCTGCTGCAGACCGCCTTGGCGCGGGCGTGGGAGGCGTGGCGGCGTATCGAGGGTGATCCGGAGCCGTACGTGCGGCCGATCATCGTCAACGCGTACGCCTCGTCGTGGCGGCGCCGGTGGCGGGGGGAGTTACCCACGGCCGACCTTCCTGAGGTGGCCGCCGAGGCGGACCGGTACTCGGGTCTCGACGACCGGGACCGTCTCTGGCGGGCGTTGGGACGACTGCCTCGCCGGCAGCGTGCCGTGCTCGTGCTGCGGTACTTCGAGGACCTGTCGGATGCCGAGATCGGCGAAGTGCTCGGCTGCGCCGTCGGCACCGTCAAGAGCCAGGCCAGCCGGGCCGTGGCCAAACTCCGCCTCGACGACACGCTCTCGCCCGAAGGACTGCTCCGATGAATCTGACCGATCTGAGGCGGGTGCTCGACGAGCGCTCCGGCGAACCGGTGGGGCACGACATGCCCGACGTGCGACTGCACGGCGTACGGGCGAAGGTGGCCGCGCGGCGGCGGCGCCGTATCGCCGTGTGGACGGCCTGCGCGGTGGTCGCCCTGGGCGGCGTCGCCACGGCCGCTGTGCTACCCGGCGCCCACACCGGCGTCGCGCCCACCACGGCGGACAGCCCGGCCCCGGTACGCACCACCGAAGGTTTCCCCGAGTACGCCTACGGCGCCCGGCTCGTGGCCGCGAAGTCCGCGGCGCTGCCCGAGCGCCGCCTCGAACTGACGATCGTGCCGGCCACCCTCGATCTCGTCGTCTCCACCCGCTGCGACGACGCCCTCCTCCAGGAGGAGTTGACCATCAACGGCCACGTTTTCGACGCCCGGGGCGACTGCGGTCAGGTCCATCTGGGGCCTGGCTGGGACAGGTACGACATCACCGTCGGCGAGCCCGCGAAATTCGTTCTGACGATCACCGGGGCGCGGTCGGCGAGCCGGTTGAGCGAGATCCGGACGCAGGTCCCGGCCGCCGGCACATTCGGGCTCGCGATCGGCGAGCGGGTTCCGCTCGATGAGTACCCGGTGCCACCCCGGCCGCCGAAGACACTCGGCCCACTGGCCCTTCCCGCCGGCTGCACGGCGCTGCCGTGCCAGGACTTCGTCATCATCCGGTCCGACCCCGCCGACCCGTCGCGCCCTGTCCGGCAAAGCGTGAGGTGGAAGACCGTCGCCGCCATCCACATGGTCGCCCAGACGCCCGGACTCCTCCACCTCCGCGTCAACGGCATAGAGATCACGACCGGTCGGTGGTCGGACTACTCGATGAACCCCGACAGCATGTACGGCGACCAGGATGGCCGCTGGCAGCGCGAGTTCGGCCTCAACCCGCGCCCCGGCGACCCGGTGAGCATCGAGATCGTGCCCGAGGGCGTCACCGGTGCCTGGCAGGTCGTCTTCGCTCTCTGAGAACGAAGCGGTGGCGGGCCACCGGTCAGGAGCGCGGCGGTTCCTGCTCGTCAGCGACCCGAATGATCGTCTTGCCGGCCGTGCGGCGGCGGCGGGCGAACGCGTCAGCCGTCTCTTCGAGCGGTCGCACGTCGCCGACGATGGGCTTGAGCCGTCCGGCCCGGAGTCGCTCGGCGAGGTCGGCCAGCCGGACGCGGTCGGGTTCGACGACGAAGAAGATCGCCCGCCCCTCCTTGGGCTGCACGGCGGGTGGCGTGGCGATGGTGACGACGGTGCCGCCGGGGCGTACCAGATCGGTCGATCGCGCGAGGATGTCGCCGCCGATGACGTCGAAGACCACGTCCACCTCGCCGACCTGCCGCAGGTCGTCGGCGGCCAGGTCGAGGAAGGTGTGCGCGCCGAGGCCGAGGGCGACGTCACGGTCGTTGGCCCGGCCTGTGCCGATCACGCGGGCACCGACCTCTCGCGCGAGTTGGACGGCGATCGAGCCGACGCCGCCGGCGGCGCCGTGAACGAGGACGGTCTGACCGGTCGTGAGGTGGCCGTGGTCGAACAGCCCCTGCCAGGCGGTGAGCCCGGAGATGGGGAGCGCGGCGGCCACCGTGTGGTCGATGTCGGCCGCGAGGGGGGCGAGGTTGCGCGCCTCGACCGAGGTGTACTCGGCCAGTGATCCGTTGCGGGCCCAGTCGGTGAGTCCGAACACCCGCTGGCCCACGGAGAGTCCGGTGGTCCCGTAGCCGAGTTCGACGACGACTCCGGAGAGTTCGTGCCCCGGGACGGTGGGCGTCCGGTCGCGTCCGGCGCGATCGGTCCACGTCGCCGGCCAGTCGAGCTCTCCCGGAGTGAAGCCGGCGGCGTGCACGCGCACGATCACGTCGTTCTCCGCGGCGTGGGGGTAGGGCATGTCGGTCAGGGTGAGACCACCGACACCAGCGTTCCGGTCCCGCACGGTGATCGCTCGCATGCTCGAATCCTTTCCAGATCGTTCGTGGATGAGGTCACTCTGCCGGCCGCCGCCTCGAGGAACGCGGCGGCCGGCAGTGGATCGCGGCCCGGGGCGGGAACTTCTCGGCATCGCTCACCGAGGAGCCCCGACGCCGCCGGCATGGCGGACGGCCAGATCGCCGGTCAGCTCGACCAGGGCGAGCCGAGAATGAGGTCGACAGTCGTCGGGCGCTGGAAGCCGGGGATGAAGTGCTCGAGGATGTCGGAATTCATCGTGCCGCTCGTGGTCTCCGGACGGTCCTTGAGCCCGTCGACGTGGGCCCGCAGGAACTCGTTCTTGAAATCTCCTCGCGGATGGACGGCGAGGATCTCATTCACCTGGTCGACCTCCAGTCCGTCCAGGCCGAGGCCGATCACATCGGTCGCGATGCCGAGCTGCGTGAACGCGATCTCCGGGCCCATCCGCTCCGGGATACCCAGCGTGGTGTGCAGCGCGATCGCCGTCCAGACGGCCTCGGCGGCATCCGTCGAGAAACCCCGATCCAGGAGGAACTTCCGCGCGTGGTCGGCGCTGTCGACCTCGAAGCGCTGCTTGACGTCGGAGAACGGAGTCAGGAGGCCGGTGTCGTGGAACATGGACGCCAGGTAGAGCAGCTCCGGGTCCGGCTTGACGCCGAGCTTCTCTGCCTGGATCAGGCCGAACAGGAAGGCCCGCCGGGAGTGGTGGTAGATGACGGGACGGGTCGTCTCCTGGACGAGCCTGGTCGCCTCGGCGACCGCCGCCGTCTCAGGAATCTCCAATCCCGCGATGACCTCTGGCATGACCTCTGACCTTCCCGAACTGGTGCTGGCTCTGGACCGTGTGTCCGACCTCCATGCTGCCCACAAATCGTCGTGCGCCGCCGCCTTCGTCCGGCCAGGAACCCCTCAAATGTGGACCCGCCGCTCCAGCATCACCGCGGCCGATCCGCGGTGACTCCGCGCTGGTTCCGCGCGACTCTTACCCGCTCTGCCACATCCGATGAGACTGCCCGCCGAATTGTCCCGGGAATGCGCCGTCGAATCGCCGAAACGACGCAGCGCGACCGGGCGGAATTCGTCGCCCGGAAGACGCCTTCGCCGGCACGAACCCCCCGGACGGCGGAAATCGCCGCGATCGTTGCGGACGGCATCCACGGGCCCTCTCCGCTCGGACGGACCACTCGTGTGATCGGCCGGGCTCGGCCCGGAGGTCACCATGATCGTCGGTGACGGTGTGCTACCAATGGACCGTGTCCATGCCTCCCGCGTCACCGAGCCGCCGGCAGTCGGTGCCACCGGAGTCCGGCTGGTCGCCACACGGATCCGGCTCCGCCGACACCACGGTGACGAACGCCGGCCCGCACCACATCGCGGCCCTGGTCTACGACGGCGTCACGCTGCTGGACCTCGCCGGTCCCGCGGAGGTGTTCAAGGAGGCGAACAGGTTCGGCGCCGACTACCGGATCGCGCTGCTGTCGCCGACCGGCGCGGACGTCGTGTCGAACCTCGGGGTCCGGATCGCGGTCGACGGCGCCGTCTCCCCGGAGGCCGCCTCCGACACGTTGCTGGTGGCCGGATCCGACCTCTATCCGCGCGCCCCTGTCCCCGGCTACCTGGCGGACGCGGCGCGGACCCCGGCGGCCGTGGCCGGTCGGATCGCGTCCATCTGCACCGGGGCGTTCGTCCTCGCCGCCGCCGGCCTCCTCGACGGCAAACGCGCCACCACGCACTGGCAGGTCACGCACGAGCTCGCCGCCCGGTGCCCGACGTGCCGCGTCGAGCCCGACGCGATCTACGTCCGCGACGGCAGCACCTACACGTCGGCAGGGGTGACGGCCGGCATCGATCTGGCGCTCGCGCTGGTCGAGGAGGACCACGGCGCGGACCTGGCGCGCCACGTCGCCCGCGCGCTGGTGGTCTACATGCAGCGCGCGGGCGGCCAGTCCCAGTTCTCCGCGCCGTTGCAGGGGCCGCCGCCCCGCTCGCCGGCTCTCCGTAAGATCACCGACCGGGTGACGGCGGACCCCCGCGCGGACCACTCGCTCGGCGAACTCGCGAAACACCTCAACGTCAGCACCCGGCACCTCACCCGGCTCTTCCAGGACGAGCTCTCCACGACACCGGCGCGCTACGTGGAGAACATCCGGTTCGACATGGCCAGGGCGCTGCTCGACCAGGGCCACACCGCGACGCAGGCCGCGACCCTCGCCGGATTCCCCAGCTACGAGAGCATGCGACGGGTCTTCGCCAGGAACCTGAAGATCAGCCCCGCCGCCTACCAGCGCCGGTTCAGCACGACCCGCCTGGTGAGCGCGTAGCGCGGGTTGTGGAGCCGGAGGCTGACGGCGGGGCTGGTGCTTCGGTGGTGCCGACGGCTCAGGGCGACGGAGAGTACGTGTTCGGGGTCGGGAAGTCGATCAGGCGGAGGGCGGTCCGTTCTGCGCCCGGCTGATCAGATCGTGCAGTGGCTTGGTGCCGCTGCCGATCATCACCCCGGTGATGATCGCGTCGATCCAGACCGCCAGCCCGTTCCAGTCGGGCCCGGCCACCGCGTGCAGGACGTAGAACCCGGTCGCGCTGGACGCCACGGTCGCCAGCCCGCTCGCGAGCCCCCACGCGACGATCGTGCGGTTCGCCCTCGCCCGCGCCACGGCCGTTCTCGCGGCGGCGACCGCCTCCGTCGAGACGTCGGCACGGTTGGTCGCGGCAGCCAACGTCCGCTCCGACGCGGCCTCGTCGCGGCGCCCCGGAAGCCACCGGGAGAACGGTTCCACGAGCCGTTCGAGCGCCGCGGCGAAGACCAGCAGGGTGAGGAAGACGGCCGTGGTGTCGGACGGTTCGATCTTCGCCGGGTTGGCGCCGCTGCTCCAGACCGTCCAGGCGACGAAGCCACCGGCGGCCAGCAGTCCGAACGCGGCGACCACCGCACCGGGCCCGGCCTGCTGCGACGCGACCGCCTCGCCGGTGACGGTCGGATCGGCCGTCGACTGTGGATCGCCCTCACTCAGCGTGTCGGACCCGGCGGCATTCGCGTTCACCCCCGACGCGGCGGCCCGGCCCTGCGTCGTGGCCGGATCACTGGTCTCGGACATTTGTTGGATCAAGATTTCCGACCACCCTCTCGACTGTCGTGCCCGCCGGAACCGCAGCAGTTCCGCCATTCCTGGCTGCCCGTTCGCGCACGCGCACCGACAGCGGCTGATGCGGGAGGCTACGTCACGACAGTGGACGCATCAATGCCCGTCGTGCCGGCCGGACCGCGCCGTCGGACCTCTCTCGACGACCGCTCCGGTGAGCAGCGGGAACGGTGGATGGCGTGGGATGAGAGATGAAGCACAGTGGACGAATTGAACTGACGGTTCAGCCATTGTCGATCTCGCCGGAAGCGGAGAGTGAGGGCGTCGACGCGGTCTCGTCCTGCTCATTGTCGTAGGCGGCGTTCCGTCCTGCGCGGCATCGCCCGTCGCCCCGACTGTCACAGGTCGGTGTGAGGATCGTCGCCGTGACTAGATGGATCTACAACGATCGTCCCGAGGGCGTCGGGTTCCTGACCGAGCGGATCGCGGAGCCGGGTCGTGGGGAGATCGACGGCGAGATCTGGAACTGGGTCGTGCGTGGCGAGGACGACGCCGACGAGTTCGTGGAGTACTTCGACGACGACGAGCAGCGCCACGACGCCACCGACGAGGAGCTTCGCGCGGCGTGCGAGCAGGCGGTGGCGGTCCGGCGGGAGCAGCAACGCGCGTGGGGCGAGGTGCGCGCCAACCTCACCGCGGCCTTCGCCGAGCTCAACGAGCTGGGCGTCCTGGCCAGGGAGAACTTCAGCTGCTGTGGCACCTGCGCGGCAACCGAGATCCACGACGAGCGGGACGACTCCCGGCATTGGCACGGATACCTCTGGTACCACCAGCAGGACACGGAGTCGCTGATCGCGAGCAAGGACGGTGAGGTCTACCTCGGTTACGGCGCCTACCCGACGCCGGACTTCGACGAGGCCGCCTACGCCGCCCTGCCCGAGGCCGAACAGCAGGCGCGCTACCAGGCCGACCTGGAACGGAGCTGGACGAGATCGCCTTCCCGGTGCTGCGCCGGCACGGCATGCGGGTGGAGTGGAGCCGCAACCAGTCCAAACGGATCCGGGTCACCGGCGCCCAGTGGTACGCGCCCCTGAGCTGAGCTCCGTCGTCCCTCGTCTGCCCGTGCCGGCGTCCGGGGCCCGGAGGCGCGCCCCGGAGGCGGGAGCGGGTGCCGGTCGAGCCCCGGCGGCGGACGCGGTGGGGGCCAGGCCGGTGGCCTGACCCCCACCCGGTCGGTCCGGCCCGGTCAGCCCAGGTACTTCTCCCAGGGACCGGTGATGGCCAGGGTGAGGCCGGGGTCCTGCATGTTGACGAAGAGCACCTTGCCGTCGGCGCTGAAGGTCGGCCCGCAGAACTCGGAGTCGTTGAGCTGGTTGCGGGCGATCGCGTACGTCGGGCCGCCGGGGATCGCGCTGAGCACGTGCGACGCGCCCGAGCCGTCCTCGGCGAGCACGAGGCTTCCCCACGGCGTGACGGTCACGTTGTCCGGCCCGTCGAAGGTGAGGTCGTTGTACTTGACCGCCGTACCCTCCTCGGACTGGGTCTGGTGCGGGAAGTACGTGACCAGCTGGATGGTCTGGGCCTTGTAGTCGTAGAACCAGACCATGCCGTCGTGCGGGGCGGCGTCCGCCGGGAGGTCGCCCTCGTCCCAGGCGTAGGAGTTGACCACGTAGACGCCCTCGTCGGTGCCCCACACGCCCTCGAACTTGCGCCCGCGGGTGACCTGGCCGTCGGCGAACTGCTCACGCACCGGCTTCGTCCGCGCGTCGCGCTCGGGCACCGGAATCCACCGTACGGGGAACGGGCGGCCCAGCTGGGCGGAGGTCAGGTAGGCGACGTCCGGCAGCACCGATCCGTCGTCCATGATGATCTGCATCGCGGCGAGGACGCCGGCGTTCGGGGCGAGCCGGGGGAGCACACCCGGGCCGAGCCGGACGCCCTGCGGCGCGGTCCAGCGGTAGAAGAGGCCGTTGGGGCCGTCGGCGTCCTCGGAGAGGTAGACCTTGGTCCGGTCCTTGTCGATGGCCAGGGCCTCGTGGGAGTAGCGGCCCAGGCACTTGATCGGCGTCGGGTCCGCGCCGCCGTCGGCCCGGACCTCGAAGACGTAGCCGTGGTCCTTCTGGAAGACGCCCGACCGGCCGTCCTCGTTCCACGTGTCGCCGGCCCGGTCCTCGGTCTCCTCGCAGGTGAGCCAGGTCCCCCACGGGGTCGGCCCGCCGGCGCAGTTGGCGACGGTGCCGGAGAGGGCGACGAACTCACCGAGGTTCCGGCCCGCGCGGTCGGTCTTGATCACGGTGCAACCGCCGGCGTCGACGGCGCCGGCGTCGTAGACGGTGCCCTTCACGTGCGGTACGCCGAACTCGCCGCCCGGGTCGATCTCGTGGTTCTGGATCAGCGTGTAGCGGCCGTGGCCGGCGTCGTAGACGGCCATGCCGTCGTGGGAGGACGGGGTCACGCCCTGGCCGCGGTCGAGGCGGGTGACGCCGGTCCGGGTCACGATCGTGTAGTCGAAGCCCTTCGGCAGCGCCAGGATGCCGTCGGGGTCGTCCACGAGCGGCGGGAAGGGCACATGGCCGGCGCCGGCCGGCGGGCGGGGACGACCCGGGTGGGCCTGAGCCAGGGACGGGAAGGCACCGGCGACGGCGATGCCCACGCCGGCGGCGGCACCTCCGGCGAGGAAGGTACGACGAGAGGAAGGCACTTGGATCAGCTCCTGGTCATGACAGTTGCGACGCCTTGCAGCCAACTCCTGCGGGCAGACGCCGACACGTCACTCAAGGGGGCACTCGGTGACAACGGGGTGAAGAATCAGGGCTGCCCACGCATCGTCCAGGCGGCGGCGCTCGCCGACGGCGGCCGCCGCGCGGTGTGCTGCGGGGGTGGGAGATGCGGGATCGCGACCCGGAGGGCGGGCTGCTGATCGGCGCCACCGCCCTGGCCCCGGCGGTGACCAGTAACGGGACGACCGGTCAGGGCTGCGGGTGGAGGTCCCCGAGGAGCTTCTCGACACGGGCGCGGATGTCGTCGCGCACCTGGCGGACGACGTCGATGGGTTGGCCGGCCGGATCGGTAAGTTTCCAGTCCTCGTAGCGTTTGCCGGGGAAGACCGGGCAGGCGTCGCCGCAGCCCATGGTGACGATGACGTCGCTGGCTTCGGCGGCGTCCCAGGTGAGGCGGACCGGGCTCTGGCCGGTGAGATCGATGCCGACCTCCCGCATGGCGTCGACGGCGACGGGGTTGACCCGATCGGCGGGTTCACTGCCCGCGGAGCGGACTTCGACGCTGTCGCCGGCGAGGTGCCGGAGCCAGGCGGCGGCCATCTGGGAGCGGCCGGCGTTGTGGACGCAGACGAACAGGACGCTGGGCTTGTCGCTCATCGCGCTTCGGCCTCCTGGCTGAGTGGGGGTACGAGTACGGCGCCGGCGGCGCGCCCGGCGTGCGGGTACCAGGCGGCGAGGGCGGCGACGGCCACCAGGCCGCCGACGAGCTGGGCGGCCACGAAGCCGGGGACCGATACAGGGGCGATGCCGGCGAAGGTGTCGGTGAAGGCCCGGCCGACGGTGACCGCGGGGTTGGCGAACGAGGTCGACGAGGTGAACCAGTAGGCCGCGCCGATGTAGGCGCCCACGGCGGCGGGGGCGGCCGAGGTCCGGCCGGTGCGGGCGAGGGAGAAGATCAGGACGACCAGGCCGGCGGTGGCGACGACCTCGGCCAGCCAAAGGTTTCCGCCCGTGCGGTCGGTCTTCGACAAGGCGACGGCGGGCAGGTCGAACATCAGGTTCGCCAGCAGGGATCCGGTGATCGCGCCGGCTGTCTGCGCGGCGGCGTACGCGGCGAGGTGCGAGCCGGTGAGGCCGGTGCCGGTACGTCGGCCGAACCACCAGTCGACGGCGGACACGACAGGGTTGAGGTGCGCGCCGGACACCGGCCCGAACGTCAGGATCAGCGCGCCCAGCGCGAACGTGGTGGCGATCGCGTTCTCCAGGAGCTGGAGTCCGACGTCGCCGGGGGAGAGCCGCGCCGCGGCGATGCCGGACCCCACGACAGCGGCGACCAGGAACGCGGTGCCGGCGAACTCGGCCGAGGCGCGCCGGGCGAGGGTGAGGCTCACCGGGCCGCGCGGGTCGCCGTGTCGGGCAGGTCGAGCAGCGCGCCGAGCCGGCGGAACGCTTCGGGGCGGACCGCGTACCACACCCAGGTGCCGCGCCGTTCGGAGTCGACCAGGCCGGCCTCGCGCAGCACCTTGAGGTGGTGCGAGATGGTCGGCCCGGACAGGTCGAACGCCGGAGTCAGGTCGCAGACGCAGATCTCCGGCACCGAGGCGATCATCGACATCAACCGCAGCCGGACCGGGTCGCCGAGGGCTTTGAACATCGGCGCGACCACCGCGGCCTGGTCGGCATCGAGCGCGCGGACCGCCAGCGGGGCGCAGCAGCCGGCCGTTTGGAGGTCCACGACCGGCAGGGTTTGTTTTGACATTTTTCTAGCTTGACAGAAGTCAAAACAGAGGGCAACGTGGGGGCTGATTCGAAAATCATCTAGACAGGTGGGGGGCGGGCCGGGCCACGGGCCGCTGCTGCGCGATCCCTCCGTCCGTTGCCCCGCCACCAGCAGGAGGTTCACATGTCCCGCTTCCAGCTCGCCCTGCGCGTGTCCGACCTTGACAGCTCGGTCGCCTTCTACACGAAGCTCTTCGGCGTCGAGCCGGCGAAGCGTCGCCCCGGCTACGCCAACTTCGCCGTGGCGAACCCGCCGCTGAAGCTCGTGCTCATCGAGGGCGAGGCCGACCAGCCCACCGTGCTGGACCACCTGGGCGTCGAGGTGTTCAGCACCGACGACGTCGACGCCGCCGCCAGCCGCCTCACCGACTCCGGCCTCATCACCCTGGAGGAGAGCGACACCGCATGCTGCTACGCGCTCCAGGACAAGGTCTGGGTACGCGGCCCCGGCAACGAGCCCTGGGAGGTCTACACCGTCAAGGCCGACGCCGACACCCTCACCAAAACGGGCGATGACGGTGCGTGCCGCTGCGGCGAACCGAACGACGCCGACGCGGCGAAGGCGACGGCGGCCGGCGGAACCGGAACGCGCTGCTGCTGAACGGGCGAGGCGCGCGCCTGACGGCGAACGGGCCCCCAGGCGCGCACCTCATCGCTGCCGCCGCGAGGTCCGCTGGCCCGAGTTTCCATCCGACCACGGCGCCTCGGGCCGGCGGGCACGGCTTCTCGGCATCCAGCTACGACTACCGCAGCCCCTTCCAGCGACTCTCCCGGCGTCAGACGATGGTGAGCAACGCGTCGAGCGGACGCGGCAGGCGATCGCGGGCGACCGCCGCCTCGACGAGCAGGCGGGCATACCGCTGGTTGCGGCGGGAGCTGCTGCGCAGGAACCGCCACAGCTGCGCCTCGGGCCTGCGGCCACGCCAGGCGGGCTGGCTCTGGAACGAGCGGAACGACCGGAGGTCGCCGTGCGAGTCGAAGAGCGCTTCGACCTCTGCGGCACCCAGGGCACGGATCAGCTCGTCCTCCAGGTCCTTGACGCAGACGTGGAACCCCAGACGCTCCATCTCGCCGCGGGTACGGGGTGCGCCGACCCGGGCGGCCTCCAGCCCGCGCCGGAACACGATCTCCTCACGTACGTCGCACAGGCCGGCGCGTCGCACCTCCGGACCCAACGGGGCCAACCTGGTCAGGAAGTGGCCGATCGCATGGGCCCCGCCGATCGGCACGATCACCACCCGCTCCGCCTCGAGATCCCGGCCCCGGCCGACGGCGGCCGTCTCCAGCGCGACCTGGTCGCTGATGCCCTCGACGAGCACCACGGCCGCGGCGGTCTCGACCTTCGCCAGCGCACGGGCCGTCGCCCGGATCGAGGCGGCATTACCGCCCAGGCGGCCATCGAGCGCGTCGGCGGGGGAGGTGTCAGCCGGTCGGAGCGTGGCCATGGCCGCAATCATCGATGATGCGCCGCCCGACCGACCAGGGATTTAGCCACGGCTCTCCAGGATGGGAGAGCCACGTCGCGTGGCCGGGGTCGGCGACGGTCCCGGCGACGCGGGCCAGCCAGTGCAGGTCGACGTGGCGGGCCTCGTCGCGGGCGGCGAGCCGGGTGACGTCCGCGGTGACCCGGTCCGGCGCGTGGCGATGCGGGAACTGGAGCAGGCGAGCAGGGCCCGCCGGCTGAAGATCTCCACGTGCGGCGTCTCGTCCGCGGCCTGTGCCGCGAGTTGCTGCATGACCTCCCGGAAGTGTGGATGCAACCGGGACAACAGTCGGGCCGGGATCACCAACGCCGCCTGCTCGTTCTCCGCCAGGTACGTCATCACCTGGACGACGGCGGCCGGCGCCGGGGCGGAGCGCCGGCCCGGTGAGTCAGGCGGCCGGGACCCGCTCGGCCGGCGGGACGGGAGCGCGATCGCGCAGATCTGATCGTCGGGGCAGCAGGAGCGGGGTGGCGAACAGAAGGACGCCGGAGACGGTGATCGCGGCGAGCGGGCCGGTGAGCGTGGCGAGCAGGCCCCAGACCAGCATGAGGGCGGCCTGCGTGAGTCTGCTGCTGACGCTCCAGGTGTTGAGGACCTGGGCGGCGCGGTCCGCGGGCGTCCGTTGCAGGCGTTCGGTGGCGTGGATCGGGTTGAAGACGCCCATGCACGTGATCAGCAGGCCCTCGACGACGATCACGGTGAGGAGCCCGGTGAGGCCGGGCTGGATGAACGCGAGGCCGAACGGGAAGAGCGAGCGCAGCCAGCCGGAGACGATCATGACCCGGTACCGGCCGTGACGCCGCACGAGGCGGGCGGAGAGGCGGGCGCCCACGAAGCCGCCGAGGGCCGGGAGGCCGAAGGCGAGACCGTACTGCCAGGCCGGGAAGTGGTATTCGCCCAGCAGAAGGAGGGCCAGGAGCGGGGCGGTGGCCATGATCAGGCCGCCGACCAGGATCGAGTTGAGGAAGAGGCGCCGCAGTACGCGGTCGTGGAGGATGAACCGCCAGCCGTGGAGAAGGTCGGCTCCGCGCGGCCGGGTACCCGGCTCGCGGCGCGCCGCGACGTCGCCGCCGCCGATGCGGAGGACCCCGAGCGCGGAGAGCAGGTAGCTGACGGCGTCGGCCAGGACGGTGACGACCGGGCCGAGCAGCCCGCTGAGCGCGCCGCCGAGGGGCGGTCCGGCGGCCGTCGCCACCCAGCTCGTGCCCTCGAACCTGCCGTTCGCGACGAGGAGATGATCACCGCGAACGAGGTGTTTCAGGTACGCGCCGGACGCGGCGGTGAAGGTGATGCTCGCGGCTCCGGAGATGACCGAGACGACCAGCAGTTGGCCGTAGGTGAGCGCGCCGAGCAGGTAGGCCACCGGAACACTCGCCATCGCGAGGAACCGCACCAGGTCCATCGCGATCATCACCGGGCGCTTGGGCCGGTGCGCGACCCACGGCCCGAGCGGGAACGCGATGATCGCCGCGACCGCGAGCCCGGCCGCTTCCAGGAGCGAGAGCGCGAACGCCGACGTGTGCAGCTCACGGACCGCGAGGAGCGGGAACGCGCCGAAGGCGATCCACGTGCCGTACGTGCTGACGGCGTAGGCCGACCAGAGCCAGCCGAAACCGGCGCCCAACTTCACTCGCACGAATCCTCCGCAACAACCGATGGTGGGGTCCCCGCATCAGATCTGCCGACCGGGCGCAGGAGCAAACAACCGCCTGAACGGTGAGCCACAACGATCGGTTGGGCAGGTCTAAGTTGGGCCGGTGGATACCGAGGCGGTGCGGTCGTTCGTCCGGGCGGCCGAGCTGGGGCAGTTGCAGCACGCGGCCGACGAGCTGGGCGTGACACAGCAGGCGGTCTCGAAACGGGTCGCCGCGCTGGAGCGGGAGCTGGCGGTCCGCCTCTTCACCCGTACCGCCCGAGGGGTCGAGCTGACGCTCGACGGCCAGGCGTTCCTCCCGCACGCGCGGAGCATCGTCGCCGGCGTCGACCGCGCCGTGGCCGCCGTCCGGCCCGGCTCGCGGGCCCTCCGGATCGACGTCCTCGGCCTGCGGAGCGCGCAGGCCGTCGTGCTGCACGACTACTGGCGGTCGCACCCCGAGACCGACCTCGACGTGGTGACCCTCAGGGTCGACGACCCGCAGGTGGCGGCCGCCGCCGTCCGGGCGGGCGAGCTCGACGCCTCGTTCCGCGCCGTCACCGACCCGGCGACGCTGCCGCCCGACGTGCGCATGATCCACGCCTTCGACTCGCCGCTGGAACTCCTCGTCGGCCCCGGGCATCCGCTCGCCTCGGCCCGAACGGTGACCCCATGCCAGCTGCGCGAGCTACGGATCTGGGTGCCGGGCATCGTGCCCCGGAGCGAATGGGCGGAGTTCTACGACCAGCTCGCGACCGCCTTCGAGCTCCGGATCGACGCGGCGGGCCCGAACTTCGGCAACGAGGTGCTCCTCGACATCCTCGCCGACTCCGTCGACGTCGCCACCCTCGTCGGCTCGCGCGACAGGTACCTCTGGCCGACGCGCCACGACCTACGCCGCATCCCGATCGTGAACCCGACGCTCGCCTACCCGCTCTTCCTCATGGTCCCCGGAACGAACCCGCATCCGGGACTTCGGGCGATTGTCGACCACTTCGCGGGCCTGGCGCCGATCCCCGAGCCGGCCTGGCTCCCGTCCTGGGCGGCGACGGCACACCGCGACGCCGACGGGATCACCGGGAACCGCCGCTGACGATCGTCCGCGGGCGGCCACCGACCTGTCCACGACTGGCCCGACCGGCCCGGCCGCAACGGCCCGCCGGACCCGGTCGCCGCCCGTGCCGGTCATCGGCCCGAGCGCTTGGCCTCCAGGAGGAGTCCGAGGGCCTCCACGACCAGGCGGTGGTCGTCGAGTTGCGGCAGGCCCGAGACGGTGACGGTGCCGACCGGGCCGGTGCCCCTGAGGATGATCGGGAAGCAGCCACCGTGCGCCGCGTAGCGGGCCGGGTCGAGGTGGGCCTGCTCCTCGAAGGTGGTGCCCCGGTCGCGGAAGCCCTGGCCCACGCGGTAGGAGCTGTGCCCGAAACGGCGTACCACGCGGATCTTGCGCTCGATCCAGTCGTCGTTGTCGGCGGAGGTGCCGGGCAGCGCGTAGTGGAAGAGCTGGTGGTCGCCGAGGCGGATGTCGACGGTGATGGCGTGGCCCCGGGCCCGGCCCAGCTCGACCAGGCGGGTGCCCAACGCCCAGGCGTCGTCGTGGTCGAAACTGTCGAACTGGAGGCGTTCCTCCTGCTCCTGAAGCTCCGGCATCACGGTGTACCGCTCCCTTCCTCGTTCGTCACAGCGATCTAAACAGAGCGGGAGCCGACCCGGCGTCAGGGTGTGCCTACCGCAACAGTCCGTGAGCTGCCGCCGCCCGGAACCGGTCGGGCGGACCCGGGCGATCACGCCCGGGACGGCGGACGGTCACGGCTACCGGGCGGGAGGCGACGGGACCGGTCACGCCCGGTGCGAGGCGCCGAACAGGTAGCGCACCTCGTCCGACATGACGACCAGCGCGGCGGCGACCAGCGCGACAGCGACGGCCAGAGCCGCCCCGTCGGGGCGTACCGGTCCGGCCGGCGCGAGCGCGCCGACCGCGGCGCAGCCGATGAGGAAGAGGTTGCGCCACACGTGGTGCCGGCCCAGTGGCGTGGCGGTGCGGCCGAAGCAGCGACAGGTGGCGTCGCTGCGCCCGAGATTCCTGACGATGGCGACGGTGAAGGCGGTCAACAGGGCGGCCGACGCGAGGAAGCCGGCCAGGGGGAGCGCCGCCAGCAGGGCGACGGCGGTGAACTCCGTGGCGACCACGGCCGCGGCGAGCGGGCCGGCCGGCCGGAAGCCCAGGTCCCGCACCGACCGCGTGAACTCGCGGTAGGCGGCCCGGCCGGAGACCTTGCCGACCGCCGCGGCCAGTAGGACCAGGCCGAGCAGTACCCGGCACCCGATCTCGACGTACATCTGTCATCGCCTCCCTCTGGCAACGCCGAGGACCGCCTCCGGTGGCACCGCCCCGAAGTGCCGCGAGTCCTGGCTGTGAACGTTGTCCCCGCGCACCGTCACGGCGCCGTCGGGTTCCACCGCGTGCACGCGCTTCACCATCCACGTCACGTCCGTCCGCGGCACGACGTCGCGGGCTCGGAAGACCACGAGGTCGCCGATGGCGGGCACCCGCCCGACACGGACGAGGAGCCGGTCCCCGTCGCGCAGCGTCGGCGCCATGCTGTGTCCGCGTACGACCACCAGCCGCCAGCGGCGGCGCAGCCAGCCGGTCACGAGGCCGCCAACTGGTAGCCGCCGGCCTGGAGACGGAAGAGCCGGGCGTACTCGCCGTCGGCCGCCATCAGCTCGTCGTGCGTGCCCGATTCGACGACGAGTCCGGCGTCGAGCACGACGATGCGTTGCGCGTCCCGCAGCGTGCTGAGCCGGTGGGAGATGAGCAGACCGGTACGGCCGTGGCGGATGCGGGCCAGGGACGCGTGCACCCGGGTCTCGGCGTCCGCGTCGAGCCCGGAGCTGGGCTCGTCGAGGATGAGCAGGTCGGCATCGGCGCGCATCAGGGACCGGGCGAGCGCCACCCGCTGCCACTGCCCGCCGGAGAGCGTCACCCCGGGCTCGCCGTCCTGGTCGGCGAAGGTGCGGCTGAGCAGCGTGGCGTACCCGTGCGGAAGGTCCCGGAGGCGGTCGTGGATCTCGGCGCGGACAGCGGCGTCCTCGACCTGCTCGGGCGTGTACGGCAGCCGACCGACGCCGATGTTCTCCGCCGCCGTGAGGTCGTAGCACATGAAGTCCTGGAACACCGCGCCCATGCGTCGCCGCAGTGTCTCGACCCGCAGCTCGCGCAGGTCCACCCCGTCCCAGGTGATCCGGCCGCGGACCGGGTCGTAGAAGCGGCAGAGCAGCTTCATCAGCGTGCTCTTGCCGGCGCCGTTGAGGCCGACGAGCCCGACGGACTCGCCGGCGGCGAGGGTGAGGTCGACGCCCCGCAGGATCCACGGCCCGTCCTCGTCGTAGCGGAACCAGACGTTCTCGAACCTGATCCCGGTGCGCAGCGGCGGCGCCGGCAGGGACCCGTCGACCAGGTCGACGGGGCTGTCGAGAACGGCGACGTAGTGGCGGAACAGCCGCAGTGCGCCGCCCACCTCGCCGAGCTGGCCGGCGATGCTCGCCAGCCCGCTCTGTGCCGCGCCGAACGCGGCCAGCAGGAGGGTGAGGTCGCCGATGGTGAACCGGCCGCGGATGGCGGCGTGCACCGCGATCACCGTGGCGGCGAGGGTCACGGCGGCACCGGCGAGCGCCCAGCCGGCCTGCACCGTCGTGACGTGCCGCGCGGCGGTCAGTTCGAGCCGGTTGGCCGACCGCAGGGCGCCTGTGAGCCGGTCGTGGAAGAACCGGCCGAGGTGGTAGAGCCGCACCTCGCGGGCGGCGCGCAGATCGGTCAGCACGGTCTGGAACAGGAACCGCGCCCGGAACAGGCCGGCGCCCTCCTCCACGGCCCGCGCGGTGTGCCGGGAGAGCCGCAGCTGGATCAGGAGTTCGGGCACCGCCACGGCGAGCAGGAGCAGGCCGGCCGGCGGCCAGAGAGACGCCAGGATCACCGCGAAGCCGGCGAGCGTGACGACGTTCTGGGCCACGTTGACCGTGAACATGACGACCGCGTACGGCGCCTGGTCGGCGGCCTGCTGGGCCAGCGCGAGCCGGTCCCGCAGCGCGGGCCGCTCGAACGGGCCCAGGCCGAGGAACCCGTTCAGCTTCCGGTAGAGCCGCACGTCGGCGGCGATCGTGATGGCGTGCTGCAGCGCCGTGGTGAAGTAGCCGGAGACACGGTTGGCGATCGCCGCGACGGCCACCAGAACGGCGATCGCCACCGCGTACCACGTCGCGGTCGACGCGCTGGCCGAGCGGCCCCGGCTGACCTCGTCGAACAGCAGCTTCGTGAACCACGCGACGCCGAGCGGCGGCGCCGCGCCGACGAGGACGAGGGCGACCATGGCGGTGAGCGCCTTCGGGTCGGCGCAACCCAGCCGCAGGGCGGCACGCAGCGTGGCCACGATCAGGCCAGGACCGGGAGCTGGTGGCCGGCGTCGACGACGACCCCGTCGACGACCGACAGCACGGCGGGAAAGCCCTTCACCTGGAACTCCCGCTCGGCGAGCCGTTCGGAGATCGTCGCCGTCTCGAAGCCGGTCAGGCGTGGCGCCATCGCCGCGGTCTCCTCCGGCGTGCCGATCATGAGCACGAGGGTGTCGGGGCGGTGGCGTTCCGCGTGGGCGGTGAGGTCGTCCAGGAGGGTCTGGCACGGCGGGCAGGTCGGGGTCAGCATCACCACCGTGCGCCGGCCGGCGGTCAGGTCGGCGTGCTGAAAGCCACTGACCTCCAGGCCCGGGGCGGGCAGCACCTCGGGAACGATCTCCCCGTCGTGGGCGTGGCCGGCGTGCCCCTCGCGCAGCCGGCGGGCGAGGGCCAGGGTCAGAACGAGGTTGAGCACCGCCATCGCGCCGATGACGGCGAGGGCGGCGTAGGCGAAAGCCGGCATGGAAGCTCCTCGGCGAGTCAGGGGTGAGGGGCCGCGCCGGACGGCGCGGCCCCCGGGCGAAGCCAGGTCAGCAGACGCCGGCCTTCTTGACGTAGCAGAGCGAGCGCGACGTCGAGGTCACGCAGGCGCCGTTGCAGTTGTAGTAGCCCTGCCGGTAACGGCGGAAGTAGACGCCGCCCGAGCAGTAGCCGTCGGACGCGACGCACGCACACGCCTGGCCGTTCTCCGGCACGCAGGCGCCGGCCTCCTCGCGGCCGAGCACCTTGCCGAGGACGGCGTCGCCGACGCGGGTGATGATCCTGGTCATGGCAGACCTCCTATGTGGGTGGTTGCCGACCACTGTGCTGGTCACCGCTGCGCGTGCGCTGCGCTTCTACTGCGCGTGCGCTGCACTCCGCCACCGGGCGAGCCGTTCGCGCAGCTCATCGACGTACGCGGCGTCGAAAAGCTCGAAGACGCGCAGCGCCTCCGCACCCAGGTCGACGGCACGGTCGTACCTCTGCAGCGCGGCCTGCGCCTGCGCCAGCAGGCTCAGTGAGTTCGCGAGCGGGAACGGCTGTCCGATGGCGCGCAGCGTGGCCACCGAGCCCTCCAGCTCGACCACGGCGGCGGCCGCGTCGCCCTCCTGGAGGTGCGCCTTGCCGAGCAGCCGGCGGGAGATCGCCTCGCCCCACTCGTAGCGCATCTCCCGGAACGCCGGCACCGTGCGGGCCAGCAGCCGGCGCGCCGAGCCGATGTCCCCGGCGGCGAGGTGCGTCGCGGCCAGCGCCTGCTCGCCGGTGGTCACGCTCAGCCGGTCACCGAGACGCCGGGCGGTGGTCACCGCCCGACCCAGGTGCTCCAGCGCCTGCGGCCACTGCTCGGCGTGCCGGTTCAGCAGCCCGAGGCCCTCCTGCGCGAGCGCCTCGCCCCACAGGTCGCCACCGTCTTCGAAGAACCGCAGGGCCGCGGTGAAGGCGGCGTGGGCGAACGGGGAGGTGAGCTGGTACTGGGCGTGCTGCTCGCCGAGGGTCAGCAGCACGTGCCCGCCCACCGGACCGACCGGCCAGTGCGCGGCGCAGAGACGCACCATCAGCAGCAGCGCGGCGTCCGCCTGCCGCACCCGGCCGAGCGTACGGCAGCTCAGCGAGTAGCCGTGCAGCGCGGCGAGCCGGTGCGGCACCATCGACGCGGGGCTGTCCCGGTGAGCGGCGCGCAGCAGCGGCACGGCCTCGGCGTGCCGGTTCACCAGCCGGTACGCCGTGCCGAGGCAGAGCCGCAGCGAGATCCGGGTCGGCAGCGGCAGGCCGGCCGCCCCGTCGAGCACGTCCCGGAGGCAGTCGGCGACCTCGGGCAGGTACTGGCCGCGCATGATGGCGAAGTTCCCCATCGCGCAGGCCAGCCGCCCGGCCAGGTCGACCGCGTCCAGCCCCAGCAGGTCGTGCACCGCCGCGACCAGGTTCTCCCGCTCCGCCTCGAACCAGTCGACGGCGTCCCACGTGTCGATCGTGGAGGTGACCTCCGTGACCGGCAGGACCTTGCAGGGCAGCGCCGCGGCGGCCCGCTCGGCGTACTCGTGCAGCCGCGCGTACCAGTCGATCATCTGATCCGTGGTGACGTCGGTGCGCTCCCGGGTGTGCAGCCGGATCAGGTCGTGCATGCGGACGTTGCCGCCGGGATCGGCGGTCAGCAGGTGCGCCCGGCACAGCTGCTCCAGCAGCGGCTCGGTGGCCTCGTCCCACATGCCGAAGCTGCGCAGCGACGTGCGGCTCAGCACCGCGAGCAGCCGCGCGGCCGGCGGCGGCACCCGCTCGAAGCCGACGGTGAAGCTGCTGCGCACGTCGAGGTCGCCGAGCGACAGCTCGTCGAGGCGGCGGCGCTCGTCGCGCAGCCGGTCGCGCAGCCGCGTGACTGTCATCGCCTCCCGTTCGGCGAGCCGTACGCCGGCGATGCGCAGCGCCAGCGGAAGGCGGCCGCACAACTCGACGACCTCGGCGGCGGCCGCGTACTCCCGGTTGATCCGCTCGGCTCCGGCGAGACCGGCCAGCAGGTCCAGAGCGTCGCCGACCGGCAGCACGTCCAGCGGGACGACCTCGGTGCCCGCCAGCGCGGGCAGGGCCTCCCTAGAGGTGACGAGAGCGCTGCTGGGGCCGGGCGGCAGCAGGGGGCGCACCTGTGCCGCGTCCGCCGCGCTGTCCAGCATCACCAGCATGGGCTGGTCGGTGAGCACGGACCGGTAGAGCGCCGCACGTTCGTCGGCCGTACCCGGGATGGACTCCCCGGCCACGCCGAGGGCGCGCAGGAAGGCGCCGAGCACCGCGCCGGGCCGCGCCGGGTCGGCGGTGTTGCCGCGCAGGTCCGCGTAGAGGCAGCCCGCGGGGAAACGATGCCGGCTCTCGTGCGCCGCACGCAGCGCCAGGGTGGTCTTGCCGATACCGGCCAGCCCGGTCACGACGACCACCTGGGCGGCCCCGGCGGCCGGCGGCGTACGCCCCAGCGACGACAGCAGCAGGCCGAGTTCCTTGTCGCGTCCGACGAAGTCACCGGCGGCGCCGGGCAGCTGGTTGGGCCGTACCCACGCTCGCGCTGACGGCTCCTGCTCGCTGACCAGGATCTCCTGGTGCAGCCGCCGCAGCTGCGGCCCCGGGTCGATGCCGTGCTCCTCCGCGAGCAGCCGCGCCCCGTCCCGGTAGACAGCGAGCGCCTCCGCCTGCCTGCCACTGCCGTGCAGGGCCGTCATGAGCTGGCCCCGCAGCCGCTCCCGCAGCGGCCGGTCGCGCACCAGGGTGGTCAGCTCCGGTACCAGCTCCTGGTGCAGGCCGAGCGAGAGCAGCGCCTCGACGCGCAGTTCGGTGGCGTGTTCGCGCAGCTCGTGGAGCCGGTCGCGGTCCACGTCGATCAGCTTCGAGCCGACGTCGAGGTAGGCGTCGTCACGCCAGCGGGCCAGGGCCCGGTCGAGCAGCTGCACGGCGCGCCGGGCGTCGGTGGCGGCCGTGGCGGCCTGCACGTCGGCGGCGAACTCGGCCGCGTCCACGACCACGGCGGCGGTCAACTGGTAGCCGGGGGATCTGGTGAGGATCAGCTCCGGTGCCGCACCGCGCCGGACCGAGGCGACGACCGCCTGCACCCGGTTGCGTGCGCCGGCGGGCGGACGATCCGGCCAGAGACCGTCGATCAGGCGCTCGACGGAGACGACCCGTCCACCGTGGGCGGCCAGGCTCGCGACCAGCGCCCGTTCCAGCGGGGCGAGTGTCACCTCCGTCCCGTCGACGCTCAGCTCGATCCGTCCGAGAACGCCGATCCGATACCCACGCACCGCGCAAAGCTAGCGCGCGTCCAGGTGCGGCTCGACTCCGGTCGATCCGGTCCCCCTGGGGTGCGTCCGGGGTGACGGGCCGGGCGTCGGCGGCGATCAGAAACCGCGGTCGGCATGAGCGGAAGCCGGTCGGGTATGCGACGCCCATGCGCGTCGCCAAGTACCTGCACTCGTGCCTGCTCGTCGACACCGGCGCCGCCCGGCTGCTCATCGACCCCGGCCGGTTCACCTTCGTCGAGGGCCACGTCACCCCGGAGGACTTCGGCGACCTCGACGCGATCGCCGTGACCCACCACCACCCCGACCACGCCGACCCGGACGCCCTGACCGAGATCATGCGACGCACCGGGGCGCCCCTGCTCGGCAACCGGCAGAGCGCCGAACACCTCGCCGCGCACGGCCTGACCGTCACCGTGCTCGAACCCGGTGAGCACCACATCGCCGGCATGACCATCGGGGCGATCCGGGCCGACCACGAACCGGTGCTCGCCGACGAGACACCGGCCAACACGGCGTACCTCGTCGACGGCCGCGTCCTGCACTGCGGCGACTCGCTGCACCCGGCCCTCTTCGCCCACCGGGGCGTCGACCTGCTCGCCGTGCCCGTCATGGGCCCGTACCTCACCGAACGACTCGTCGCCGGCTTCATCGCCCAGCTCCGGCCCGTAGCCGTCGTACCGCTGCACGACGGCTACGCCAAGGACTTCTTCATCGCCCAGCGCTACGACACCTACCGCCCGTACGTCGAACAGCTCGGAATCACCTGGCACAACCTCACCGGCCCCGGCGACACGGCGGCCCTCTGACCGGCCCTGGGGCACGACTCCGCGGAGCGCGTCCAGCGCTCGCCGGGCGGGAGCCTGTGGCCGAGCCGGAGCGCCTGGGCGCGAAACAGCACGGGGCAGCGAGCCGGACGGGCAGCCGGTGCGCGGCTGCCCGTCCCGACGCTCGACGGTACCAACGCGGGAAGCGGCGGGCAGGGCTTCTCACAGGCAGGGCTTCTCACGGGCAGCTCCGCCGGCCGCCCGGGTCCCGCGGCGGCGGCCGGATCACCAGATGGTGCGGATGTTCCAGCGGGTGCGGTACACCGGCCGCCCGTAGTGCGGGACGAAGGCGATCACCGCCATCGCGGTGGTCATGGTGGCGGCGATCGCGAGCGGCGGCAGCGTCCGCATGGCCGGCCCGGCCAGCGAGAGGACGAGCACCCCGATGGGCAGCCGCCACAGCATCGCCCGGAACACCACCAGCGCGTACACGGTGCGTCCGGCGAGGAAGACCGCCGGACCGGCGACCACGATGGCCACCTCGGTGACAGTCGTGTCCCCCAGCGGGTCCCTGGCCACGATGTCACCGCCGGCGGCGATCAGCACCACGCCGCAGACCATGACCAGGTGCGCGTACGCCGCGACCAGGGCGAGCCGGCCGGGACTGCGGGACTCGTCGATCCCGGTGGCGAGATGGTCGGCGACGTAGACGATGTAGATCCGCCACATGGTCACCGTCATGACGAAGAGGAGGACGATCGCCGCCGTCCGCAGTGACACGAACGGGGGATCGCCGTACCGCCGCACGCCGACGAGGATGATCTCGCCGAGGGCGACGATGAACATCTGCCGGTAGCGCTCCGACAGGTGCTCGCCGGCCACCCGCAGTTCCTCCGTGGTGGCCCGGCCCAGTCTCGGCACCGGGTACCCGAAGAAGCCGATCGCGAAGTCCGTCATGACCGCCACCGCCCAGAGCACCAGCCGGGCCCGCTGGGCAGGAACGCGCCGACCACCCACAGCACTCCGGTCAGGCAGAACCAGAGGAGCACCCGCATCGGCCGCGCGCGCAGCGCGTGACCACGCAGGGCGGTGACGAGGACGAGCCCGCGACACAGGTGCAGGCCCACGTACGCCCCGGCGAAGGCGACCCCGCTGGGGCCTTCGAAGGCGCTGCTGACGGCGAGTGACATCAGCAGACCGCCGAAGAGCACGAGGAGGACGATCATCTGGACCAGCGGCAGGCGAGGGTCGTACCAGTCGGTGGTGTAGGCGGTGACCGTCCAGACCCACCAGACGGCGGCGAGCAGGACCACGGTCTCCAGCGCGTGGTTCCAGCTGAGGTTGCCGGTCAGCCGGTCGGAGAGCCGGGTGAGCGCGACGATGAGACCGAGGTCGAAGAGCAGCTCCAGGTAGGAGATCCGGCGGGGAGCGTCCGGACTGCGCAGAATCCACCCCGAACGCGCCACAGCCCCCCTCTTCCGGTCGATCCCGTCCGAACTTCGTACCACGCCGGGGTGGGCACGGCCTGGCCTTTGCCCGGACGACTCGACCTGGCCCGGGGGCCGGGGGGCGTTCGTGATCTCAGTCGTCCTGCGGCGGGCCGAGCCGGCTGATCTCGTACCCGTCGGGGTGGCTGCGGGTCCGGATCCCGTCGGCGAACACCGGCGTCGTCCGCGGCCTGCCGAACCAACGCTGCGACCGGGAACGACACCGGAGCAGCAGGTGCAGACCGGCCCGGACCGGCCAGGCGGGCGCGGCGACGTGCGTCGCCTTCCGCAGGCGCTCGTCGTACACGGCGCTGACCAGGGCGTCCCCCAGCGGCGCGAGGGCTCGGGGGATCCGGGCGAGCAGCAGCATCCGGGTGGCCCGCTCGACGGCCGCCGCGTTCTGGTTGGGCCGCAGGTACGCGGCGTCGTGCGCGTCGAACCAGGTCTCGAACGCCTCGTAGGAGTCGGGGATGCCGGTGACACCCATCCGGCGACCGAGCTCGCGGTAGAAGCGGTGGGTGGCCCGCCGTTCGTGGCAGCACGGGCGGCGCCAACCGTAGCGCTCCAGCCAGCGGGTGGGGATCACCACCAGGCAGCCCAGGACGTAGCGGAAGTCGTCGTTGTCGATGTCGTACCGGCGGTGGATCTGGTTGACCCGGCGCAGGGCGTCCCGGCCGCGCTGCCGGTCGAAACCGTGCAGCACCATCTCGTACATCAGGATGCCGGTGTCGTCGATCCGCTGCTGCGTACGCTCGGTCAGTTCCCCGGTGACAGCGTGCACGGCGGCGATCGACGGCAGTGAGAAGGACCGGTTGAACGCCAGGTTGAGCCCGAGCTTGAGGTCCCACGGGAACTCGTACCGCAGCATCGTCTGGTAGATCGCCAGGTGGTCGTGCTCCGGATCGAGCGCGCGGATGCGTGCCAGGTTGGCGTAGCGGGCTCTCATCGGTGGGCACTCCGATCGGGTGGACGCCAGGGAGGGCTTCCTCGCCGCGCGCCATCATCCGGCAGGCGGCCGGGCGGCGCTACCAGGTGCTCGTCCGCCCGCTCGCCGGGCCAGGAGACCGCCCACCCGGGCCGATCCGGGAGCCGCGGAAAAAAGTTCCGCCGGCGATGTCGAGAACCACTGCCCGGCTCCGTCCCCGCAGTGAACGCGACGAGAATGGGTCGCACCAGCACCGAGGAGATTCACATGGCCAAGTACCTGCTGCTGAAGCACTACCGCGGCGCTCCGGCCGCCGTCAACGACGTGCCGATGAGCCAGTGGACGCCGGAGGAGATCTCGGCGCACGTGCAGTACATGAACGACTTCGCGGCCCGGCTCGAGACCACCGGCGAGTTCGTCGACGGTCAGGCCCTCGCCCCGGAGGGGACGTTCGTCCGGTACGACGGCGAGGGGCGCCCACCGGTCACCGACGGCCCGTTCGCCGAGACCAAGGACCTCATCGCCGGCTGGATGGTGATCGACGTCGACAGCTACGAGCGCGCCGTGGAGCTGGCCGGGGAGCTGTCGGCCGCCCCCGGGGCGGGCGGGAAGCCGATCCACGAGTGGCTCGAACTGCGTCCGTTCCTGACCGCGTCGCCCACCATCACGGAGTGCCACTGAGGTGAACGAGCTCCTGCTCCGGAGCCTCACCCCGACGGTGCTCGGGATCCTCGTCCGCCGCGGAGCCGACTTCGCGGCGGCCGAGGACGCCGTGCAGGACGCGCTGGTCGAGGCCGTCCGCGTCTGGCCGGCCGACCCGCCACGGGACCCGAAGGGCTGGTTGGTCACCGTGGCCTGGCGCAAGTTCCTCGACACCACCCGGGCGGACGCCGCCCGCCGCCGGCGCGAGGACCGCGTCGACGAGGAGCCCGGGCCCGCGCCGTCGATGGACGACACCCTCCAGCTCTACTTCCTCTGCGCCCACCCGTCGCTGACCCCGTCGTCGGCGGTCGCGCTCACGCTGCGCGCCGTCGGCGGGCTGACCACGCGCCAGATCGCCCAGGCCTACCTGGTGCCGGAGGCGACCATGGCGCAGCGCATCAGCCGGGCCAAACGCAGCGTCTCCGGCGTGCGGTTCGACCAGCCCGGCGACGTCGCGACCGTGCTGCGCGTCCTCTACCTGGTCTTCAACGAGGGCTACTCCGGTGACGTCGACCTCGCCACCGAGGCCATCCGGCTCACCCGGCAGCTCGCGGCGGCGATCGACCACCCCGAGGTGGCCGGGCTGCTCGCCCTCATGCTGCTGCACCACGCCCGGCGGGCCAGCCGGACCGCTCCCGACGGCGGCCTGGTGCCGCTCGCCGAGCAGGACCGGAGCCGGTGGGACACCGGATTGATCGCCGAGGCCGTCGAGATCCTGCAGGCGGCCCTCGCCCGCGACCGGCTGGGCGAGTTCCAGGCCCAGGCCGCCATCGCGGCGCTGCACGCCGACGCGCCCGCCGCCGAGGAGACCGACTGGGTGCAGATCGTCGAGTGGTACGACGAGCTCGCACGCCTGACCGACAGCCCTATCGTCCGGCTCAACCGCGCGGTGGCCGTCGGCGAGGCGGACGGAGCGCGCGCCGGGCTGGCGGCGCTTGCGGAGCTGGACGACGACCTGCCCCGCCACACGGCGGTCTCGGCGTACCTGCACGAGCGCGACGGCGACCTGGCGACGGCGGCACGGCTGTACGCCGAGGCGGCCGGACGGGCCACCAATCTCGCCGAGCGCGACCACCTGACGCGCCAGGCCGCCCGGCTCAACACCCGCCGGCCCGGCTGACCCCCGACACCGCGCCGGACCGCGCCCGGCCCCGCCGGGTCGCCCGCGGTGGCGGTCCCGGTCGGTGCCGCGTACGTCACACGTCCTACGCCGCCCCGGCTGTCACAGATCCGCGCGCCGACCGGTCCTTCTTGGCGGACCGGCAGTGCGGCTTGGCCCGAGCTGTCCCGCCGGCAGACCCTGTCTCACAGTGTCGACCTCCCGCCCGGGCGACGAGAGGTCCGGCCCCGTCGGAAGGCGGCCACCATGACCGACATCGTGCGAAAGCAGTCAAGCGCGCTCGATCAGATCCCGGATCGAGACCCCGAGGAGACCGCGGAGTGGGCGGCCTCACTCGACGCCGTCACCGCCGCAGCCGGTCCGCACCGCGCCTCGTACCTCCTGCGCCGCACCCTCGAACACGCCGAGGGCTCCGGCCTCCGGCTGCCGAAGCTGCCGGAGACCGAGTACCTCAACACCATCCCGACCGCCGCCGAGCCGGAGTTCCCCGGCGACGAGGAGATGGAACGGCGCATCACCGCCTGGAACCGCTGGAACGCGGCCGCGATGGTCTCCCGCGGCAGCCGCTACGGCCTGGGCGGCCACATCGCCACCTTCGCCTCGGCCGCCTGGCTCTACGAGACCGGCTTCCAGCACTTCTTCCGGGGCAAGGAGGCCGACGGCTCCGGCGACCAGCTCTACATCCAGGGCCACGCCTCCCCGGGCATCTACGCCCGCGCCTTCCTGGAGGGACGGCTCACCGAGGAGCACCTCGACCGGTTCCGGCAGGAGGTGGGCGGCGGTGGTCTGCCCTCCTACCCGCACCCGCGCCGGCTGCCGTGGCTCTGGGAGTTCCCGACGGTGTCGATGGGCCTGGGTCCGCTGTCGGCGATCTACCAGGCGCGGTTCAACCGCTACCTGCAGCACCGTGGCATCAAGGACACCTCCGCGTCCCGGGTGTGGGCGTTCCTCGGTGACGGTGAGATGGACGAGCCGGAGTCGACAGCCGCGCTCGCCCTCGCCGGTCGCGAGGGCCTGGACAACCTCACCTTCGTGATCAACTGCAACCTGCAACGGCTCGACGGGCCGGTGCGCTCCAACCTCAAGATCGTCCAGGAGCTGGAGGCCCAGTTCCACGCGGCGGGCTGGAACGTGATCAAGGCGCTCTGGGGCTCGGCCTGGGACGACCTCTTCGCGCTCGACACCACCGGCGCGCTCGTCCGCCGGCTGCGCGAGGTCCCCGACGGGCAGTTCCAGACGTACGCGGCCCGCGACGTCAGCTACATCCGCGACCACTTCTTCGGCTCCGACCCGGCGCTCGTCGAGATGGCGAGGGTGCTGACCGACGTGAAGATCGCCGAGTGCTTCCACGTCTCGCGGGCGGGCCACGAGCCACGCAAGGTGTACGCCGCCTACCGGGCCGCGGTCGAGCACCGGGGCGCGCCGACCGTGATCCTCGCCCAGACCGTGAAGGGCCACACCCTCGGTACCGGCTTCGCGTCGCGCAACGCCAACCACCAGATGAAGAAGCTGACCGGCGACGAGTTCCGCGCGCTGCGCGACCTCCTCGAACTCCCCATCCCGGACAGCGAGCTGGAGGACGGGTTGATGCCGTACGCCCACCCGGGCGCCGACTCACCGGAGGTCCGTTACCTGCACGAGCGCAGATCCGCGCTGGGCGGTCCCGCCCCGGCCCGCCGGGTCCGGCCGGTGGTGCTGCCCGAGCCGTCCGCCAAGCCGTTCGAGGCCCTGGCCAAGGGCTCCGGCACCCAGGAGATCGCGACGACGATGGCCTTCGTCCGCCTCGTCAAGGACCTGATGCGGGACCCGCGCACCGGCAAGCGCTGGGTGCCGATCGTGCCGGACGAGGCGCGCACCTTCGGCATGGAGTCGCTCTTCCCGACCGCCGGGATCTACTCGCCGCACGGCCAGACCTACGACCCGGTCGACCGGGACATGCTCCTGTACTACAAGGAGGCCACGAACGGGCAGATCCTCCACGAGGGCATCACCGAGGCCGGTTCGATGGCCGACTTCACCGCCGCCGCCACCTCGTACGCCACCCACGGCGAGCCGATGATCCCCTTCTACATCTTCTACGCGATGTTCGGCTGGCAGCGCACCGGCGACCAGATGTGGGCGCTCGCCGACCAGCTCGGTCGCGGCTTCCTCATCGGCGCCACCGCCGGCCGGACGACGATGACCGGCGAGGGCCTGCAACACGCCGACGGCCACTCGCACCTGATCGCCTCCACCAACCCGGCGGCGATCGCCTACGACCCTGCCTTCGCGCACGAGATCGCCGTCATCGTCCGCGACGGCCTGCGCCGGATGTACGGACCGGACGCGGAGGACGTCTTCTACTACCTGACGGTCTACAACGAGCCGAAGGTCCAGCCGCCGATGCCGGCCGGTCCGGACGTCGAGGAGGGCATCCTCAAGGGCCTCTACCGGTTCAAGGAGGCCGACGTCCCGCGGCTGGCGGCGGATGCGCCGCGCCTGCAGCTGCTGGCCTCCGGCACCGCCATCCACTGGATCCTGGAGGCCCAGCGGCTCCTCGCCGCGGACTGGGGCGTGGCGGCCGACGTCTGGTCCGCCACCTCCTGGAGTGAGCTGCGCCGTGACGCTCTGGCCTGCGACGCGGCACAGCTCAGGGGAGAGGACCGCATCCCGTACGTCACCCGGGTGCTGGACGGTGCCCCCGGCCCGGTGCTCGCCGTGAGCGACTGGATGCGGGCGGTTCCCGACCAGATCAGCCAGTGGGTGCCGCAGGAGTGGCACTCGATCGGCACCGACGGCTTCGGCCTCTCCGACACCCGCGAGGCGGTCCGCCGCCACTACGGGGTCGACCCGCAGTCGATCGTGGTCGCGGCGCTCGCCGCCCTCGCCCGGCGCGGCGAGGTCAAGCCGGAGACCGTTCAGCAGGCCCGTGAGCGCTACGGACTCTCCGACGACCGCTGAGCGGCTGTCACGAACTGTGGCGCCCTCCGGTCTTACCTGACGAGCCCGCGTACCCCCTGGCGCGGGCGCGACGAGGCCACGACCACGGCGACGAGTACGCCGTGCGGCCGGCCTCACCCGGCCGCCCCCCTGACCGCACAGGGGGGCGGCCACCCCTCACCGCAGAACGGGAAACACCATGAGCAATCTTGAACGACGCCTGTCGACCTCGGTACTCGTGATCGGCACCGGGGGTTCCGGCCTACGGGCGGCGATCGAACTCGCCGAGCGGGGCGTCGACGTCCTCGCCGTGGGCAAGCGACCCAAGCTGGACGCGCACACGTCGTTGGCGGCCGGCGGGATCAACGCGGCGCTCGGGACGATGGACGCCGAGGACAGCTGGCAGCAGCACGCCGCGGACACCATCAAGGAGAGCTACCTGCTCGCCAACCCGCACACGGTGCAGATCGTCGCCCAGGGCGCCGCGCGGGGGATCCACGACCTCGAACGCTTCGGGATGTCCTTCGCGCGGGAGGAGGACGGCCGGATCTCCCAGCGGTTCTTCGGCGCCCACAAGTACCGCCGGACCGCGTTCGCGGGTGACTACACCGGCCTCGAGATCCAACGCGCCCTCGTCCGGCGCGCCACCCAGCTCTCCGTCCCCATCCTCGACACCGTCTACATCACCCGCCTGCTCGTCCGCGACAACGTCGTCTTCGGCGCGTACGGCTTCGACGTGAACGACGGCACCCGGTATCTCGTACACGCCGACGCGGTGATCCTCGCCGCGGGCGGGCACACCCGGATCTGGCGACGGACGTCCTCGCGCCGGGACGAGAACACCGGGGACTCCTTCCGCCTCGCGGTCCTCGCCGGCGCCCGTCTGCGTGACCCGGAACTGGTCCAGTTCCACCCGTCCGGGATTCTCGAACCCGAGAACGCCGCCGGCACCCTCGTCTCGGAGGCCGCCCGCGGCGAGGGCGGCATCCTCCGCAACGCACTGGGGGAGCGGTTCATGGAGCGCTACGACCCCGAGCGGATGGAGCTGTCCACCCGCGACCGGGTGGCGCTCGCCGCGTACACCGAGATCAAGCAGGGTCGCGGAACGCCGAACGGCGGGGTCTGGCTCGACGTGTCGCACCTGCCGCGGGAGACCATCATGAACCGGCTGCCGCGCGTCTACCAGATGATGCTCGAACTGCAGATGCGCGACATCACGATGAGCCCGATGGAGATCGCGCCCACCGCGCACTACTCGATGGGCGGAGTCTGGGTCCGCCCGGAGGACCACGGCACCGACGTCGAGGGCCTGTACGCGATCGGTGAGGCGGCGAGCGGCCTGCACGGCGCCAACCGCCTGGGCGGCAACTCGCTCATCGAACTCCTCGTCTACGGCCGCATCGTCGGTGCCACCGCCGCCGACTACGCCGCCGGGTTGGACGCGCAGCGGCGCTCCCGGGAGGCAGTCGCCGAGGCCCGTGCCGAGATCGACGGGCTGCTCTCCGCGGACGGCCGGGAGAACGTGCGCGCGCTGCAGCGCGCGATCCGTAACACGATGACGGAATACGCCGGTGTGGTCCGCGACGAGCAGGGGCTGCGTACCGGTCTGGCCGAGCTCGCGGTGATCGAGGACCGGATGGCCGACATCGGCGTCCACCCGGACATCGCGGGTTATCAGGACCTGTCGCACGCCTTCGACCTGAAGGCGTCGGCGCTGGCGGCACGAGCCACCCTGGAGGCCGCGCTGGAACGGCGCGAGACCCGCGGCTGCCACAACCGGAGCGACTACCCGAATCTCGACCCCGCGCTCCAGGTCAACCTCGTCTGGTCGCCGACGGCGGGCATCGTCCGTGAGGAGATTCCGCCGGTCCCCTCGGAGATCGCCGAGCTGATGCAGGACGTGTCGACGGTCGGGAAGCTCGTGGAGTAGTCGGCTCCGCCGCGCGGCGATCGCCGATCCTCTCGGCTGAACGCCGCCGGCACACCGGCGGGGCGGGCGCGGGCCGACACCCGCAGACCGCCGCCGCCACACGCGAGCCGGGCCGGTTCACCGGCCCGGCTCGTCGTGTTCGAACGACGCGGGCGCCATGACGCTCGGGACCGGCGGCCCGGGTGAGCGGCTGGGCCGTCGAGGGCTACCGGGTGGGTAGCGGTCCGCGTCACGTACCGGCGGACGCGGAGACGGGCACCAGACCCAGCGCGGGGCCCGGTGCCCGTCTCCGCGACACGCCACGGCCGGCCTGCCCTCGGACGCCGACCGCGAGCCGCCGGCTACTTGCCCGACTTGTTCCGGCCCAGCCAGTCGGCGTACGTGAGCTTCCCGAGCTGCGCGCCGTCGTCCGGCACCAGGCTCCGCTCGTCCAGCTCGGACCCGAAGTATTGCGCGTGCGGGTCGGTGACGACCTCGCGCGGATCGCCCGCGTCGGCCAGGACCTTCCGGAAGAACTCGTCCATCCGGCCCTGCTCGGGGCCGGCGATCTCGAGCCGGGCGTTCAACGGCGATCCCACCGCCACCCGGCCGACCGCCTCGGCCACCTCGTCGCCGGCAATCGGCTGGAAGAGCACCGGCGCGATCCGGACCGTGGTGCCGTCCGTGGCGGAGTCGGCGATGCCCGGCACGAACTCGAAGAACTGCGTCGCGTGCACCAGCGAGAACGGAATCGACGACTCCTCGATCAGCTTCTCCTGCGCGATCTTCGCGCGGAAGTAGCCGTTCTCGGGCAGCCGCTCGGTCCCCACGATCGAGAGCGCCACGTGGTGACCCACGCCGGCCGCCGCCTCCGCCGCGAGCAGGTTGCGGGTGGAGGTCTGGAAGAACTCCATCACCGCGTTGTCCTCCCAGGAGGGGGAGTTCGACACGTCGACAACGACGGACGCGCCGGTCAGCGCGTCGGCCAGGCCCTCGCCGGTGAGGGCGTTGACGCCGGTGTTCGGTGATGCCGCCACCGCCTCGTGGCCCTGCTCGCCGAGCTTCGCGACGAGCTTCGACCCGATCAGGCCGGTGCCGCCGATTACCACGATCTTCATGTGAAGCCTTCCTGTTGCCTTGAGCATCGGTTCCCACCGTCACCCGATAGGACCGGACAGCCTCCCGGCCTGTGACACCGTCCGCCGCCCTGATCTTGATTCTCGCCGCCGGCACGGGGG
>NZ_SMKG01000070.1 GCF_004348525.1 Micromonospora sp. 15K316
GGTGTCCCGGGGTGAGGCGGGGGGCTTCACCGCGCCGGGACGGTGTTCAACGACCGACCGGCCACCATCATTCCCGGGGCCGTGCCGACCGGCGGGTGCCCTGCCCGGGTATCACCCCGGATCGGCGGGTTCCCGGCGGAGGGCCGGGCCCGCGGGTGACTGCCCGGCGGGCGGGCTGCTACCTCGGCCGTCAGGGAGTGTTCAACGCCGGCGGCCCGGCCACGATTCCGGCCCGGGGATGCCACCGGTCACACCCCGAAACCGACCCAAATCGCTCAACCGGCAGGGCCGTGGCACGCCCACCCAGAGCGCGAACCGGACATCTCGCGCGATCTGCCCCAGGGCCGCCTTTGATCGACTCGACTTCCGTGAAGTCGGGGCATCGTGCGGACGGGACACCCCGACATCCAGGTAACCCGAGTCGATCAACGCATCGTGGGCGTGATCAGCCCTCTCATCGTCCGGGCCGGGGCCGAGGTGACGGGAGCGGAGCCCCTGTCGCGTTCGCCGAGCCAATGTGCCCAAATGCCTGGAATCGGGACATCGGCAGTGGTCCGATGGAGGTCAAAGCGGTGAGCGCCGAGATCCGGCACCCGGGGCCGGTGAACGAGGTGACCCGTGCAGGCTCTGAAGGGGGGGTGCGGGATGACAGCGGCGACGCAGATGCCCCGCGTCGAGGAGTGTGTGGTCGCCTCGTGCGCGTACAACCACACCGGCGACTGCCACGCCTTCGCCATCACGATCGGCAGCCCCGACCACGCGCACTGCCACACCTTCGTGCAGCTGCCACTCCGTGCCGGCGTGGCCGAACTGACGGCTCAGGTCGGTGCCTGCCAGCGGGCCGACTGCCGGCACAACGAGCAGTTGGAGTGCCACGCGCCGGCCATCCGGGTCGGCCCGGACAACGACCTGGCCGACTGCATCACCTACGACGAGCGCTGAGGCCGGCACAACAGGAAGCACTCACGGCGGACGTGCCGAGGGCATCAGCGGCAGGGAGCACCGAGGTCGTCGGACCTGCCGCCCGCGTTGCCGCCCCTGGACGATGCGAAGGCGGCACGGCAGCCGACGGCGTCACGATCGGAGCGCCGAGTGCGCCACGAAAAGCCGAGGAAGCGCCCGGGGCGTCACGAGAAGCCAAGGAAGCGCCGAGTGCGCCGTGAGAAGCCAAGAAGCGCCGGGGCGTCACGGGTACGTCAGGTCAGCCCGTTCGCCTCCCGGATCACGGTGACCAGCTCGTCCACGACACCGGTGAGGGCGAAGTCCCTCGGGGTGAAGACCCGGGCCACCCCGGCGGCCCGTAGCTGCTCCGCGTCCGGGGCCGGGATGATGCCGCCGACCACCACCGGAAGATCGCCCCGTCCGGCCGCGCGTAGCCCGTCGAGCACGGCGGGCACCGCCGCGAGGTGTGAGCCGGAGAGGACGGAGAGCCCGACCAGGTCGACGTCCTCCTCCACCGCGGCCGCCACGATCTGCCCGGCGGTCAGCCGGATCCCCTGGTAGATCACCTCGAAGCCGGCGTCCCGGGCGCGTACGGCGATCTGCTCGGCGCCGTTGGAGTGCCCGTCCAGTCCCGGCTTCCCGACGAGCAGCCGTAGTCGACCGGTACCCAGATCACGGGCGGTCGCGGTGACCCGCTGACGGACGGCGGCGAGTCCCGGGTCCGCCCCGGCCACGGCGGCCGCGGTCAGCCCGGTGGGTGCCCGGTACTCGCCGAAGACCTGGCGCAGCGCGCCCGCCCACTCCCCCGTGGTCACGCCGGCCCGTACGCAGGCCAGCGTGGCCGGCATCAGGTTGGCCGTGCTCGCCGCGTCGGCCCGGAGCCGGGCCAGTGCCGCGTCCACCGCCACCGCGTCCCGCGCGGCCCGCCAGCGGCGTACGGCGATCGCCGCGTCGGCCTCCACAGCCGGGTCGACCTGTTCGATCGCCTCGGCACCTGCCACGGTCAGTGGGGAGGTCTCGGTCTCGGTGAACCGGTTGACGCCCACCACCACGTCCGAGCCGGCCTCGATCCGGCGTCGCCGCTGCGCCAGCGAGGCGACCAGGGCGCTCTTCAGGTAGCCGGTCTCCACTGCGGCGACCACACCCCCCATCTCCAGCACCTTCTCCAGCTCGGTGCGGGCCCCGGCGACGATCCCGTCGACAAGCGCCGTCATCACGTGCGAGCCCGCGAAGAGGTCCGGGTACTCGAGCAGGTCCGACTCGTACGCGAGCACCTGCTGCATCCGCAGCGACCACTGCTGGTCCCAGGGGCGGGGCAGGCCGAGCGCCTCGTTCCAGGCGGGCAGCTGCACGGCGCGGGCCCGCGCGTCCCGGGACAGCGTGACGCCGAGCATCTCCAGGACGATCCGCTGGACGTTGTTCTCCGGCTGCGCCTCGGTCAGGCCGAGCGAGTTGACCTGCACGCCGTAGCGGAACCGGCGCTGCTTCGGGTCGGTCACGCCGTACCGGTCGCGGGTGATCTCGTCCCACAGCGCGCCGAAGGCCCGCATCTTGGCGACCTCCTCGACGAAGCGCACCCCGGCGTTGACGAAGAACGACAGGCGTTGCACCACGTCCCCCATCCGTTCGGCGGGCACCTGGCCGCAGTCACGGACCGCGTCGAGCACGGCGACCGCGGTGGCCAGCGCGAAGCCCACCTCCTGCACCGGCGTCGCGCCGGCCTCCTGGAGGTGGTACGAGCAGATGTTGACCGGGTTCCATCTCGGCATGGTCTCGAGGGCGTGCGCGACGACGTCGGCGGTGAGCCGGAGCGACGCCGCGGGCGGGAAGATGTGCGTTCCCCGGGAGAGGTACTCCTTGATGATGTCGTTCTGGGTGGTGCCGGCGAGCATCGAGGCGGTCCAGCCCTGCTCCGTGGCGACCGTCCCGTAGAGGGCGAGCAGCCACATCGCGGGGGCGTTGATGGTCATCGAGGTGTTCATCCTGGCCAGCGGGATGCCGTCGAAGAGGGCCCGCATGTCGCCGAGGTGGGCGACGGGGACGCCGACGCGGCCCACCTCGCCGACGGCGAGCTCGTGGTCCGGGTCGTACCCGGTCTGGGTCGGCAGATCGAAGGCGACAGAGAGACCGGTCTGCCCCTTGGCCAGGTTGCGGCGGAAGAGGGCGTTGGTCGCGGCGGCCGAGCTGTGCCCGGCGTACGTGCGCATCACCCAGGGGCGGTCGCGCTCGGGCAACCGGCCAGGGAGACCCTTCTCGTCCATGGCCGGAGTCTAAGTTACCGTTCAGTAAAACGGGCTGTGGAAAATTACACACGTCCATGGCGGAGACAGCCGGGCAGGAACGGCGTGACCTGGGTCCGACCACCACACCCCGACGGCCCGGCCACCGTCAGCAGGCAGCACACTTGACGGCATGGATGACGAGCTGGCGATCGCCGTACGAGGGCTGCGCAAGGCGTACGGCGACAACGTCGCGGTGGCCGGCGTGGACCTCGACGTCCGCCGGGGCGAGGTCTTCGCCCTGCTCGGCCCGAACGGGGCGGGCAAGACCACCACGGTGGAGATCCTGGAGGGCTACCGCCGGCGCGACGCGGGCGAGGTCCGGGTGCTCGGCAGCGACCCGGCCGCCCCGGCCGCCGACTGGCGCTCCCGGGTCGGCATCGTGCTCCAGGGCACCGGGGAGTTCGACGAGCTGACCGTGGGCGAGGTGGTCCGGCACTTCGCCGGCTTCTACCCGGACGCGGACGACCCGGCGAAGGTGATCGAGCGGGTCGGGCTCGGCGGTAAGGCGCGGGCCCGTACGCACACCCTCTCCGGCGGGCAGAAGCGCCGCCTGGACGTGGCGCTGGGCATCGTCGGCCGCCCCGAGCTGCTCTTCCTGGACGAGCCGACCACCGGCTTCGACCCGGAGGCGCGCCGGGAGTTCTGGGAGCTGATCCGCGACCTGGCCGCGGCCGGCACCACGATCGTACTCACCACCCACTACCTCGACGAGGCCGAGGAGCTGGCCGACCGGGTCGGCGTGATCGCGGGCGGCCGGCTCGTGGAGGTGGCCACACCCGCCCAGCTCGGCAATCGGCAGGCGGCCCTGGCGACGGTCTCCTGGCGTACCCCCGAGGGGGTCGTCGAGAGCGCGCAGAGCGCGACGCCGACGGCGCTGGTGGCGGAGCTCGCCGGGCGGTTCGGCGGCGAGGTGCCGGGCCTGACCGTGACCCGGCCGACCCTGGAAGACGTCTACCTCACGATGATCGGACACCGATGACCACCACCACGAAGCCCGCGGCGCCGCTCGCCGCCACTGCGGCCCGACGGGTCGGCCCGGTCGCGCTCGGGCTGCGGCAGGGGCGGTTGGAGATCACCCAGTTCCTGCGTAGCCGGGAGTCCGTCGTCTTCACGATGGGCTTCCCGGTGATCATGATCCTGATCTTCGCGGCGATCTTCAACGACGAGATCGCGCCCGGGGTCAGCTACACCCAGTACTTCATCACCGGCATGATCGCCACGGGCCTGATGACTGTCAGCTTCCAGAACCTCGGCATCTGGATCCCCATCGAGCGCGACCGCGGGGTGCTGAAGCGCTACCGGGGCACGCCGATGCCGAAGTGGGTCTACTTCGCCGGCAAGGTGATCATGGTGGTGGCGATCGGCGTGGTGGAGACCGTGCTCCTGCTCGCCGTCTCGGCCGCCTTCTTCGACCTCGGCCTGCCGGCCACCGCCGGACGCTGGCTCACCTTCGCCTGGGTGGCGGTGCTCGGCGTGACCGCCTGCACGCTCTGCGGCATCGCCATCTCGTCGCTGGCCCGCACCGCCCGCAGCGGCTCCGCCGTGGTCACCCCGCTGGCGCTGGTGCTCCAGTTCATCTCCGGGGTTTTCTTCGTCTTCACCGAGCTGCCCACCTGGATGCAGCAGGTGGCCGCGCTCTTCCCGCTCAAGTGGATGTGCCAGGGCCTGCGCTCGGTCTTCCTCCCGGAGAGCTTCGGGGCACAGGAGGCCGGTGGCTCGTTCGAGCTGGGCCGGGTCGCCCTCGTGCTCGGCGCGTGGTGCGTGATCGGCCTGCTGCTCTGCCTGACCACCTTCCGCTGGACCACCCGCCGCGACGGCTGACCCCACCGCCGCGCCGCGCGCGGCGCCGGTGGCGGGCACATCCGGTGACGTCGACGACCGGACCAGTCGCGACCCGGCCGCCACCGCACCGTGAAGGACGGCAGGTGGCCGGTGGCGGACCTCGACGAGGAACGCCACCGGCACGGGGCACCGACCTCCGTCAGTACGTGTAGAAGCCCTTGCCGGTCTTGCGGCCCAGGTCACCGGCGGTGACCATGCGCTGGAGCAGCTCCGGCGGGAAGAACTTCTCGTCGGCGGTGTCGGCGTAGATGTTCTTCGCGGCGTGCAGCAGCACGTCGGCGCCGGTGAGGTCGGTGGTGGCCAGCGGGCCCATGGCGTGGCCGAAGCCCAGCTTGCAGGCGGTGTCCAGGTCCTCGGCCGAGATGACGCCCGACTCGACCAGCTTGACCGCCTCGACCACGAGCGCGGCGATCAGCCGGGTGGTGACGAAGCCGGCGATGTCCCGGTTGACGACGACCACCGTCTTGCCGATCTCCTCGGCGAACGCGCGGACGGTGGCGAGCGTGGCGTCGCTGGTCTTGTAGCCCCGAACCAGCTCGCAGAGCTTCATCATCGGCACCGGCGAGAAGAAGTGGGTGCCGACCACCGCCTCCGGCCGCTCGGTGACCGCCGCGATCTGGGTGACCGGGATGGCGGAGGTGTTGGTGGCGAGGACGGCGTCCGACTTGCAGATCTTGTCGAGCGCCCGGAACACGTCGTGCTTGATCTCGAGCCGCTCGAAGACCGCCTCGACGACGATGTCGGCGTCGGCGGCGGCCTCCAGGTCGGTGGTCACGCTGATCCGGTCGAGCGTCGCCTCGACCTCGGACGCCTCGATCCTGCCCTTCTCGGCGAACTTCTCCAGCGACTTCCGGATGCCGTCGACGCCTCGCTTCGTGGCCGCGTCGTCCAGGTCCCGCAGGGTCACCTGCCAGCCCGCCTGCGCCGCCACCTGGGCGATGCCGGAACCCATCAACCCGGCCCCGACGACCGCGAGTCGACCCGCCATCTGCTCTCTCCCTCGCCTGATTGGGTGCTTGCCAGCACCCTAGTCGGCGACGCTGAACGATGGCTAAGCGAGACCGGCGACCGGGCGGTGGAGGCCCGAGCCGGCTGGGCGCTCAGATGGTGAGCTCCGGCTCCTCGGGCGCGATGCCGCGCTCCACCTCGACCCCCAGGGCCCGCAGGTCGGCCACGAAGTCCGGGTAGCCGCGGTCGACGTGGTGCACGTGGGACACCTCGGTGACGCCGTCCGCACAGAGGCCGGCGATGATCAGCCCGGCCCCGGCCCGGATGTCGGTGGCCTGCACCGGTGCGCCGGAGAGCCGCTCGCGGCCGCGTACGACCGCGTGGTGACCGTCGGTCTTGATGTCCGCGCCGAGCCGCATCATCTCGTTGGCGAACATGAACCGGCCGTCGAAGATGTTCTCGGTGATCAGGGAGGCGCCGTCGCTCACGGCGGCGAGACCGATCGCCATCGGCAGCAGGTCGGTCGCGAAGCCGGGAAAGGGCAGCGTCACCACGTCCACGGCGAAGGGCCGCTCGTCCATCCGGATCCGGAACGCGTCCGCCCGGGTCTCCACCAGGCCACCGGCGGATACCAGCTTGTCCAGCGCCACCTCCAGGAAGGCCGGGTCCGCCCCGGTCACGGTCACGTCGCCGCGGGTCATGGCGGCGCCGAACGCCCAGGTGCCGGCCACGATCCGGTCGCCGACGGTGGCGTGCCGCACCGGGCGCAACGCGGGCACCCCTTCGATGTGCAGGGTGGACGTGCCGGCGCCGGAGATCTGCGCGCCCATCTGCCGGAGCATCGTGCAGATGTCGACGATCTCCGGCTCGCGGGCGGCGTTGTCGATCACGGTGGCGCCGCGGGCAAGCACCGCCGCCATCACCAGGTTCTCGGTGGCGCCGACGCTCGGGAAGTCCAGCGTGATCTCGGCGCCGTGCAGGCCGTGCGGTGCGGCGGCGATGACGAAGCCGTGCTCACCGGAGATCTCCGCGCCCATCCGGGTCAGTCCGGAGATGTGCATGTCGAGCCCGCGCGAGCCGATGGCGTCGCCGCCCGGGTGAGCCACCCGTACGTAGCCCTGGCGGGCGAGCAGCGGCCCGAGCACGCAAATCGACGCGCGCAGCCGGCGTACCAGGTCGTAGTCGGCCTCGGTGCCCAACTGGTCGGGCACGTCGATGGTCACCGACCGGGACCGGGCCACCCCGCCGCCCGCCACCATCGGATCCACCGGGTCGTCCGCGTCGAACCGGACGTCACAGCCGAGCCGGCGCAGCACCTCCCCCATGATCGCGATGTCGGTGATCCGCGGCACGTTGGTGATCACGCTTCGGCCCGGGGCGAGCAGGGCGGCGGCCATCAACTTCAGCGCCGAGTTCTTCGCACCGACCACGTGCACCGTGCCCGCCAACCGGGCGCCGCCGTGGACCCGGATGACGTCGACGTCGTTGACCGCGACATCGCCGGCGTCGCCGGGACCGACAGTGGTCGGCCAACCGGGCGCGCCCGGCCGCACCGGAATCGTCAGGTCCGGTATCCGTAGGCTGTTCGTCATGGCCGTCCACCTCACGCGCATCTACACCAGGGCCGGCGACGCCGGCACGACCAGGCTGAACAACAACGAGCAGGTGCCGAAGACCGATCCGCGGATCGTCGCGTACGCCGACGTGGACGAGTGCAACTCCTCGATCGGGGTCGCGCTCGCCCTCGGCCAGCTCGACGACGAGCTGCGGGCGGTGCTCGGGTCGATCCAGAACGACCTCTTCGACGTGGGCGCCGACCTGGCCACGCCCGTCGAGCCGGAACCGAAGTATCCGCCGCTGCGCGTCACCGAGGAGTACGTCGATCGCCTCGAGGGCTGGTGCGACGAGTACAACGCGCGCCTGAGCAAACTCGACTCCTTCGTCCTCCCCGGCGGCACCGCGGGCGCGGCGCTGCTGCACGTGGCGCGGACCATCGCCCGGCGCGCCGAGCGTGCGGCATGGGCGCTGGTCAGCCACGACCCGGAGCGGACCAGCACTCTCCCGGCAAAGTATCTCAACCGGCTCTCCGATTTGCTCTTCATCCTGGCAAGAGCGGCAAATCCGGCCGGAGACGTGCTATGGGTTCCGGGCGGGAAGCGCTGACCGGCGGCCTGCACCACGTCGAGGTGTGGGTCCCCGATCTGGCGGCCGCCGAACATACCTGGGGCTGGCTTCTGGGCGAACTGGGCTGGGAAATTTTCCAGGAATGGCCCACCGGCCGCTCCTGGCGGCTCGGCCCGACGTACCTCGTGCTCGAGGAGTCCCCGGCGATGAGCGGGCGGCGGCACGATCGGCTCGCGCCCGGCCTGAACCATCTCGCCTTCCACGCGGGCCCACCCGCCGCCGTGGACCGGCTGGTCGCGGCGGCGGCGACGCACGGCTGGACACTGCTCTTCCCGGACCGACACCCGCACGCCGGAGGCCCGGACAGCTATGCCGGCTACCTCACCGACGGCCAGGGCTACGAGATCGAACTGGTCGCCACCCGGTAACGGCAGTTGATCGAAGCAGCGCCTGAACGGAGCACAGCGCCCCGCGAGGGTTTCCGGGAGCCCCGCCCGGCACAGGGATCTAGCCTGACCGCCCGGAGCGGGTGGGGTCCTCGGAAACACCGGAGAGCGGGACGGTGCTCAGGCCGCAGGCCAGTCCTGGGAGGCCAGACGCGGCGAGACCGCCCCGGGTGGGGCGGCCTCGAGCCACGAGAGAAAACCCGTCACGGTCGATCGCGCCATGGCGATCTCGACCGGAGCGTGGTGACTGGTACAGCGGAGGATCACCCAGTCGGCGGGCATGGAGAAGCGTTCCTGCCCCTCGGGCAGGCGCCGCCGCTCCACCGCGAGCCCCTCGCGCTCGAGCACCCGCTTCGGCCGCAGCGCGAAACTGAACAACCGGTACCAGCGCAGCTCCGCACCGACGAACCGGCCGAAACCGGGTGACCAGCCACGACCGTCGAGGAGGGTGGAGACCCGGACACTGAGCCGGATGGTGCCCCCGCTACGGGTGAAGAGGGCCCGCCGAACGAAGAGCGTCAGGAGTGCGACGAGGACGACGGCGATGCCGATTCCGATCCCCTCGACGATCTCCATCGGCGGTGGGGGTCAGCGACCCTGCGCGGCGGAGACGGGGGTGGCGCTCTCGGCGAGCACCGTGACGCCTTCGGCGCCCACGGAGAGGAAACCGCCGGCCACCTCGTACGAGACCTGCTCGCCGCCGGGGAGCTTGATGCGCACCTGACCGGGCTCGGCGAGCTGGCCGAGCAGCGGCGCATGCCCCGGCAGCACACCCAGCTCGCCCTCGGTCGTCCGGGCGACGACCATCTCGGCCTCGCCGGACCAGACCCTCTCCTCGACGGCTACGAGCTCGACGTGAAGCTGCTGTGCCACGCTGTCTCCTTGCTGCGGCGGCGGAATGGGCAAATTCTAGTCCTGCCACCGCCGCTTACCCAACGCGGGTGGCGCAAGACGTGCCGCGGCTACTTGGTCTTGTTCTGGAAGCTGGGGTGCTCGAGGAGGAAGGCGTCCAACTGCTCGTCCTTGAGGGCGGCGAAGAAGTCGTCGACGCCGTCCTGGAACTGCTCCCCCTTGTAGGTCTTGCCGTCGAAGACCGGACCGCCGGGGAGTTTGATCATCTGGATCGTGTTGGGGCGGATGTCCTTCAGCGCGAGCGCGAAGTCCAGCACGCTGTGGCCGCGACCGTTGAAGATCAGCGACTGGCCGGCCGCCCGGACCACCCGGTCCAGCTTGATCGGGTTCGACACCACATCGGCGCTGAACGCCTGGCCCACCATCGCCTTGACGAACTGCTGCTGGTGACGCTGCCGGCCGTAGTCGGCATCCGGCACGCCGTTCTTCGGGTAGCGCTGCCGGACGTAGTCCAGAGCCTGCCAACCCTTCAGGTGGTGCGTGCCCTTCGAGTAGACGGCCTGTGGCCCGATGTAGCCCTCGCCGTGCGGGTTGAACTCCCGGGGCTTGCCGTCCGGCTGCCGGTGCTCCGAGCGCACTTCGCGCTCGACGTACATGTCCACGCCGCCCATCGCGTCGACGATCTTCTGGAAACCGGTGAAGTTGATGATCGCACCGGCGTCGAAGCGCTTGATGCCGGTGACCTTCTGCACCGTCGTCGCCAGCAGCTCGAAGCCGCGGGCGGCGTCCGGGTTCTGCCCCGGCACCCGACTGCCGAAGGACATCGCGGCGTTCAGCTTCGTCGTCTCGCCGTTGAAGTCGGCCTTCGGGAACGCGGGGATGTCCACGTAGAGGTCGCGCGGCACGGAGAAGAGATAGGCGCGGTCCAGGGTGCTGGGCACGTGCAGCACCATGATCGAGTCGGCCAGCGGCGGCGTGGTCGGATTACGTGGATCGATGCCGACCAGCAGGATGTTGAGCGGCCCCTTGATGTCGCTCTTGGGGGGAGTCGTGGCGCCCGCCGCCTCGTCACCGAAGAGGTCGGCCTTGCCGACGGCCCCCTCGTACCGGGACTTCAGCGCCGCCGTACCGACCAGGGCGGTGCCGCTGAGCACCATCAGCACCGTGCCGAAGATGGTGCAGATCCGCGCCCACCGCGGGATAGCCCGCCAGGTGGACCGCTTCCGGCCGTTCTTACCGGCCTTGGCCACGACTGTCTCCGTTCGTCACGCCGCTTCCCTGACTGAAGACGGCGTGCGTCCTCGCAAAGGTTGCACCGATTCGCGTTGACCCGGTGTGAAGGTGCGATGAACGCTACCTCGCATCCGCGCCCTCGCCGAAAGCGAGGAACGGAGCAGTGGCGACCGTACATGCCGAAGGTGAACAAAAGGCCGCCCCGGCATTGCCGGGGCGGCCTTTTTGTGAGGGCTTTGTCAGCCCTTCATCAGCTCCTCCGCCTTGCGCTCCAGGTCCTCCAGACCGCCGCACATGAAGAACGCCTGCTCGGGGAAGTGGTCGTACTCACCCTCGCTGATCTTCCGGAACGCCTCGATGGTCTCCTTGATCGGAACCGTCGAGCCCGGAACGCCGGTGAACTGCTCCGCGGCGTAGGTGTTCTGCGACAGGAAGCGCTCGATCCGGCGGGCCCGGCCGACGGTGACCTTGTCCTCCTCGGAGAGCTCCTCGATACCGAGGATGGCGATGATGTCCTGCAGGTCCTTGTACCGCTGCAGGATTCGCTTCACCTCGGTGGCCACCGCGAAGTGCTCCTGGCCGACGAACTCCGGGGCGAGGATCCGGGACGAGGACGCCAGCGGGTCCACGGCCGGGTAGATGCCCTTGTCGGAGATCGACCGCTCCAGGTTGGTGGTCGCGTCCAGGTGGGCGAACGTGGTGGCCGGGGCGGGGTCGGTGTAGTCGTCCGCCGGCACGTAGATCGCCTGCATCGAGGTGATGGCCTGGCCCCGGACGGAGGTGATCCGCTCCTGGAGCTCGCCCATCTCGTCGGCCAGGGTCGGCTGGTAACCCACCGCGCTCGGCATGCGGCCGAGCAGGGTGGAGACCTCGGAACCGGCCTGGGTGAAGCGGAAGATGTTGTCGATGAAGAGCAGCACCTCCTGCTTCTTCACGTCCCGGAAGTACTCCGCCATGGTCAGCGCGGAGAGGGCGACCCGGAGCCGGGTGCCCGGCGGCTCGTCCATCTGGCCGTAGACCAGCGCGGTCTTGTCGATGACGCCCGACTCGGTCATCTCGGCGATGAGGTCGTTGCCCTCACGGGTCCGCTCACCCACGCCGGCGAAGACCGACGTACCACCGAAGTTGCGGGCGACACGGGTGATCATCTCCTGGATGAGCACCGTCTTGCCCACGCCGGCGCCGCCGAACAGGCCGATCTTGCCGCCCTTGACGTACGGGGCGAGCAGGTCGATGACCTTGATGCCGGTCTCCAGCATCTCGGTCTTCGGCTCCAGGTCCGCGAAGGCCGGGGCCTTGCGGTGGATCTGCCAGCGGTCGTCCGCCTCGAGCGTCTCGCCCTCGGTCAGGTTGAGGACCTCGCCGATCGCGTTGAACACGTGGCCCTTGACGGCGTCACCCACCGGAACGGTGATCGGCGACCCGGTGTCCCGCACCACCGAACCACGGACCAGGCCGTCGGTCGGCTGCATCGAGATGGCGCGGACCAGGTTGTCACCCAGGTGCTGGGCGACCTCCAGGGTCAGCGTCTTCTCACCACCGGAGAGCGTCACGTCCACGTGCAGGGCGTTGAACAGGTCCGGCATGCCGTCGCGCGGGAACTCGGCGTCGACGACCGGGCCGATGACCCGGACCACGCGACCGGTGGCCGTCTTGGTCTCTACTGGGGCAGTCATCACACTTCACTTCCCGACGCGGCCAGCGCGTTCGCGCCGCCGACGATCTCGCTGATCTCCTGGGTGATCCCGGCCTGGCGGGCCGAGTTCATCTCACGCGTGTACTTCTCGATCATCTCTTCGGCGTTGTCGGTGGCCGCCTTCATGGCCCGTCGCCGGGCCGCCGACTCACTCGCCGCCGACTCGATCAACGCCGCGTAGATCCGCGTGTTGATGTACTTCGGCAGCAGCGCGTCGAGCAGCGCCTCCGCCTCCGGCTCGAACTCGTACGCCGGGAGCAGCCCCTCGGACCGCGGACGGTCCTCGACCTGCATCGGCCCGATGATCTTCGCGACCGGGTTCTGGGTCATCAGGGAGTGGAACTCGGTGTAGACGATGTGCAGCTCGTCGATGCCGAGCACCCCGTCCGCCCCGGCGCCGCCGTCCACGTCGTCCGCGCCGGCGGAGAACGCCTTGATCAGCGTCTCCCCCACCGCGCGGGCGTCCGCGAACGACGGCTGCTCCGAGAATCCGGTCCAGTTCGCCTCGATCGGCCGGTTCCGGAACCGGTAGTAGCTGACGCCCTTGCGCCCGATGACGTAGAGCACCGGCTCCTTGCCGTCGGCCGCGAGCCGGGCGAGCAGAGACTCGGTCGTCCGGATCGCGTTGGAGCTGTAACCGCCGGCCAGACCCCGGTCGGCGGTTACCAGCACGACGCCCGCCCGCCGCACCCGCTCACGCGGGGTGAGCAGCGGGTGGTCGATCCGCGCGTTGGACGCCAGCGCCGTGAGCACGCCGGTGATGGCCTGGGCGTACGGCAGGGACGCCTCCACCCGCGCCTGGGCCTTGGCGATCCGGCTCGTCGCCACGAGCTCCATCGCCTTGGTGATCTTCTTCATCCCCTTAGCGGAGCGGATCCGCTGACGAAGAACGCGTACCTGGGCCGCCATGAGTCAGCCCTACTCCGCCGGCCGGTCGGTCGCGCTGTCGCGGAAGCGGGTCACCGTCTCGCGGTTCTCCTCGCCCTCCAGCGGCGCGGCCGGGGCCTCGTTGATCTGGCGGTCGTCCTCCTTGGCGAGGAAGACCTGCTTGAACTCGGTGATGGCCGAGTCCAACGAGCCGATGATCTCGTCGTCCCACTTGTTGTCGGCGATCGCCGCCAGCACACCCGCGTGCTTGTGCCGCAGGTACTGCAGGAACTCCGCCTCGAAGCGCCGGATCTCGCCCACCGGGACGTCGTCCAGCTTGCCCTCGGTGCCGGCCCAGACCGAGACGACCTGCTCCTGCACCGGGAACGGCGAGTAGTTCGGCTGCTTCAGCAGCTCGACCAGGCGGGCGCCGCGGTCCAGCTGGGCGCGGGAGGCCTTGTCCAGGTCGGAGGCGAAGGCGGCGAACGCCTCCAGCTCGCGGTACTGGGCCAGGTTGAGCCGGAGCGAACCGGCGACCTTCTTCATCGGCTTCACCTGCGCGGCGCCACCGACCCGGGAGACCGAGGTGCCGACGTTGATGGCCGGCCGGACGCCCTGGTTGAACAGGTCGGTCTCGAGGAAGATCTGGCCGTCGGTGATCGAGATGACGTTGGTCGGGATGAAGGCCGAGATGTCGTTCGCCTTCGTCTCGATGATCGGCAGACCGGTCATCGAGCCGCCGCCCAGCTCGTCGGAGAGCTTCGCGCAGCGCTCCAGCAGGCGGGAGTGCAGGTAGAAGACGTCACCCGGGTACGCCTCGCGGCCCGGCGGGCGGCGCAGCAGCAGCGACACGGCGCGGTACGCCTCGGCCTGCTTGCTCAGGTCGTCGAAGACGATCAGGACGTGCTTGCCGCCGTACATCCAGTGCTGGCCGATGGAGGAGCCGGTGTACGGAGCGAGGTACTTGAAGCCGGCCGGGTCGGAGGCCGGCGAGGCGACGATGGTGGTGAACTCCATCGCGCCCGCCTCCTCCAGCAGGCCCTTGATCGAGGCGATCGTGGAGGCCTTCTGGCCGATGGCGACGTAGATGCAGCGGACCTGCTTCGTCGGGTCGCCGGAGCGCCAGTTCTCCCGCTGGTTGAGGATCGCGTCGAGCGCGACGGTGGTCTTGCCGGTCTTCCGGTCACCGATGATCAGCTGACGCTGGCCACGGCCGATCGGGGTCATGGCGTCGACGGCCTTGATACCGGTCTGCAGCGGCTCGAAGACCGACTGCCGGGCCATCACGTTCGGCGCCTGGAGCTCCAGCTCGCGGTAGCCCTCGTTGGCGATGTCGCCGAGGCCGTCGATCGGCTGGCCGAGCGCGTTGACCACGCGGCCGAGGAAGGCGTCGCCGACCGGGACGGAGAGCACCCGCTCGGTGCGCTTGACGCGCTGCCCCTCCTCGATCCCGGCGTAGTCACCGAGAACGACGACGCCGATGTCCCGGACGTCGAGGTTCAGCGCCACGCCGAGCGTGCCGTCCTCGAACTCCAGGAGCTCGTTGGTCATGGTCGAGGGCAGGCCCTCGACGTGGGCGATACCGTCACCGGCGTCGGCGACGGTGCCGACCTCCTCGCGGGAGACGTCGGTCGAGTAGGAGGAGACGTAGCGCTCCAGGGCGCCGCGGATCTCCTCCGTCGAGATGGTCAGCTCGGCCATCCTCTGCTTCCTTATGTATCAGGGGCCCGGGATACCTAGTACCGACCGGTCCGAGTGGCGTCTGTCGTTGAGGGCGCTGTGCGGCGGAGCCGGTCAGCGCTTCGCGAGCGCGTTGCGGGTCTCGTTGAGGCGGCGCAGGACGGTGCCGTCGTACAGGTCGGAGCCGACCCGGACGCTCACGCCACCCAGGACGTCGGGGTTCACCGTCTGTCGGACGGATACCTCCCGACCGTATATCGCGGAGAGCCGAGCGCCCAGCCGCTGCTCCTCCTCGTCACTCAACGGGGCGGCGACGGTCACGTAGGCGACCTGCCGGTCCCGCCGGTCCGCGGAGAGCTCGACCAGCCGGGTGAGCGCCCCACCGAAGGAGCGGCCGCCGAAGCCACCGAGCGCCACCCCGACGAGGTAGCCGGTGACCGGCCGGGCCTTGCCGGCGAGCAGCTGGTCGACCAGGGTCGCCCGCTGCTCGGACGGGACCATCGGGTCGGAGAGCGCGCTGGAGAGCTCCGGGGAGCCGGCGACGACCTGCCCGAAGCGGAACAGCTCGTCCTCGACCTCACTCAGCTCGCCGGCCGAGTCGGCGCTGGCCAGCAGCGCCTCCACGCCCAGCCGCTCGGCGCCGTCGAGCAGTTCGGACGGCGCCGACCACCGGCCGGAGACCAGGGCGGTGAGCAGGGCCAGCGCGTCCGCGCCGACCTTGCCGCTGAGCATCCCCGCGAGCAGCCCGGACCGGTCCTCGCCGGACCGGGCCGGGTCGGAGAGCGCCCGGCGCAGCCGCGGCTCCCGCCGCAGCAGGGCGGCGACGGAGAGGATGTCGTCGGCGGTGGTGGCCACCGCCGACGCCTCCGCGCCGCGGACGTACTCGTCGAGGCGCTCGGCCGCGATCTTGTACGACTCCCGGCTGGCGGCCTGCATCAGCGGGCCCCCGAGCTCTCGAGGCTGTCCAGGAACCGGTCGACGGTGCCCTTGCGACGCGCCTCGTCGGCGAGCGACTCACCGACGATCTTGCTGGCCAGGTCCACCGCGATCGTGCCGACCTCGGCGCGCAGCTCGCGCACGATGGTGGCCCGCTCGGCGGCGAGCTGGTCCTTACCGGCCTGGATGACCCGGTCGGCCTCCTCCCGCGCCTTGGCGAGGATGTCCTGCCGGATGCCCTCGGCGTCGGCCCGGGCGTCGTCCCGGATCTTGGCGGCGTCGGTACGCGCCTCGGCGAGCTGCGCGCGGTACTGCTCGAGCAGCTGGTTCGCCTCGGCCTGGGCCGACTCGGCGCGCTTGATGCCACCCTCGATGGCGTCGACCCGGGCCTGGAACGTCTGCTCCATGCGCGGGAAGACGAACTTCATCAGCACGAAGCAGAGAATGATGAAGGCGATGCCACCGACCACGATCTCCTGCCAGAGCGGAAGGATCGGGTTGTGGGTCGTCTCACCACCCTCAGCGGCGAAGAAGTACATGGAAGACCTCCCGGTCGAAAGGCGGGATTAGGCCTGGCCCTGCCACACGAAGCCGAAGGCGACACCCAGCAGGGCGAGCGCCTCGATGACGGCGAAGCCGATCCAGACGTACGGCAGGGTGATTCGCGACGACTCCGGCTGGCGGGCGGTCGACTGGATGTAGGCGGCGAAGACCAGGCCGACGCCGATACCCGGGCCGATGGCGGCAAGGCCGTAGCCGATGGCGGCGGTGCTGCCCTCTACCGCGGCGAGAACGCTAGCGTCCATTGGTGTGGTTCCTCCTGGTTATCACGCGTGACTCTCACGCGGGACGACAACGGTTGGTGCGAGTGGATCAGTGTTCCTCGGCGAGCGCGCCCTGCACGTAGCTGGCGGTCAGCACCGTGAAGACGTAGGCCTGCAGCACGATCACCAGGAATTCGAGGAAGGTGAGCGCCACGGTCATCACCCAGGACAGGACCGAGATCGGCGCCAGCAGGGCGTTGGCGTTGAGCATCGCGAAGCCGCCGAGCGTGAAGACCAGCAGGAGCATGTGGCCGGCGAACATGTTCGCGAAGAGACGAACGGCGAGCGAGAAGGGCCGGACGAGGAAGGTCGAGAACGCCTCGATCGGGATCAGCAGCGGCAGGATGTACCAGGGCGCCGGCGGAATGAGGGCCCGCTTGAAGTACCCGCCGAAGCCGTGCTTCTTGATGCCGACCCAGTTGAAGAGCACGTAGCTGATCAAGGCGAGGAAGGCCGGGAAGGCGATGTGCGAGTTCGGCGAGATCTGGAAGAACGGCACGATCGCGAAGAAGTTCGTCAGCAGCACGAAGCAGAAGAGCGTCGTGAAGTACGGCGCGAACCGCACACCCTGGTGCCCGATCATGTCGACCGCGATGTTGTTGCGCACGAAGCCGTAGATCGACTCGGCGATCCACTGCTTCTTGGTCGGCACCAGCTGCGGCTTGCGGTAGGTCAGCAGGAAGAACAGGATCAGGATCCCGACCGCCAGCCACACCATGAACGTGATCTTGGTGAACCAGTAGTTGTTGTGCGCGCCCCACGGGGCGATGCTGGGCAGGTAGAAGTCCTCCACGCTGGGTGGGAAATTAACCTCGCCCTGTGCCAGGACGTTCGACTGTCCGAACACCGCGTCCCTTCCTATTTAGGCGTGCCGAGGTTGCGGATGACCAGGACGACGCCCCCGGCCATGCCGAGCACGATCCCGATGCCGGTGGCGATGCCCCCGGTTTCCAGCCATCCGTCAACCAGCCAGCCGATGAAGCCCCACACGAGCATGCCCGCGATCAGGTAGCTGAGCGCGGTCCAACCCTGACCGGCACCGGACGGAACATCGTCCGGGCCGCCAGCGCTGGGGGGTTTCTGGTCACCGGCCATGACGGGGCGAACGATATCAGTCGAGGAGAGAAGGCTGTGCCTCACCCCCCGCACAACCTGGTTGTGTGGGACACGGGTGGGCGAAGTCGTCGCAATGCACGCTACTCCCCTTCGGCAGGCGAGAGAATGACCGATCGGGGACACATCCGCGCGTCTTCCGAAGACTGGGACGCCGGAACCCGGCCGGCCCCCGCGGCCCGTCGCGTCAGTCCCGCGCCCGTCGCGCGTGGACCGTGGTCAGCCACCAGATGTGCACACCCGTCCAGACCGCGACACCGGCGGCGATGCCCAGGCACATCGGGATCAGGCCCGGCCAGCCGGTCGACGCCACCCCGACCATCACCGCGCCGATCACGGTGAACTTCGCGACGTAGAGCGCGAGGCCGAACGGCAGCACCAGTTGCGTGTTTCGGGCGTCGGCCCAGGCCAGCACCACGGTGGTGAGGCTGTAGCTGATCACCGTGACGGCCACCCCGGCGGCGGCGCCGAGCGCCGCGTCGGCTCCGCCCGTCAGCCCGCCGACCACCGCCGCGACCCCGGCCAGCAGCACCGACGCGATCAGCAGCACCGGCAGGTGCCGCAGCCGCCAGCCCCGGTCCTCCGCCGCCCGCTCCGCGCGGGCCACCGGCTCAGCCACGGGGGTACGCCGGGAACGCGGCGACCAGGTCGGCCACCTCGGCGCCGATCCGGGCGAGCTCGTCGGTGCCGCCGGCCGTGGCCGGGTCGGTCCGCACGGCCCGCGCGATCAGGCTCGCGATCTGCCGCATCTCGGGCTCCCGCATGCCCTGGGTGGTGACACTCGGCGTGCCCACCCGGATTCCGGAGGAGACCATCGGCTTCTCCGGGTCGTACGGGATCGCGTTCTTGTTCAGGGTGATCGCGGCGGCGTCGCAGCGCGCCTCCGCCTCCGCGCCCGTCACCCCGAGCTGTCGCAGATCGATCAGCGCCAGGTGGGTGTCGGTACCGCCGGAGACCGGGCGCATCCCCTCGTCGGCGAGCCCCGTGGCGAGCGCCCGCGAGTTCCGGATCACCTGGTCGGCGTAGGCCCGGTACTCGGGCTGCGCGGCCTCGCGCAGCGCCACCGCCTTCGCCGCGACCGCGTGCATGAGCGGGCCGCCCTGGGTGAACGGGAAGACCGCCTTGTCGATCCGCTGGGCCAGCGACTCCCGGCAGAGGATCATGCCGCCGCGCGGGCCGCGGAGCACCTTGTGGGTGGTGCAGCTGACCACGTCGGCGTACGGCACCGGCGACGGGATCGCCTTGCCCGCGACGAGCCCGATGAAGTGGGCGGCGTCCACCACGAGGTACGCGTCGACCTCGTCGGCGATCTCCCGGAACTTCGCGAAGTCGATCAGCCGGGGGTACGCGGTCGCGCCACAGATGATCATCTTCGGCCGGTGCGCCCGGGCCAGGTCCCGCACCTCGTCGTAGTCGATCAGCTCGGTGTCGCGCCGCACCGTATAGCCCACCGTGGCGAACCACTTGCCGGAGAAGTTCACCCGGCTGCCGTGGGTCAGGTGCCCGCCGTGCGGTAGGTCCATGGCGAGCACGGTGTCCCCGGGCTGCACCAGCGCCGCGTACGTGGCCAGGTTGGCGCTCGCCCCGGAGTGCGGCTGAAGGTTGGCGTGCTCGGCACCGAAGAGCTCCTTCGCCCGCGCGATGCCGATCTCCTCGGCCCGGTCCACCTCGGCGCAGCCGCCGTAGTAGCGCCGCCCCGGGTAGCCCTCGGCGTACTTGTTGGTGAGCGTCGAGCCGAGCGCGGCGAGCACCGCGGGCGAGGTGAGGTTCTCGCTCGCGATCAGTTGCAGTCCGCCCCGTAGGCGGTCCAGCTCGCCGAGCACCACGCCGGCGATCTCCGGGTCGGTGGCGCGGAGCTGCGCGAAGTCCGGCCCCCAAAAGGTGCTCGTCACGGTGTCCACGACGAAGCAGTCTATGGGGCCGCAGACTGGACGCCGTGAGATGCCTGGTCACCGGCGCGACCGGATACCTCGGCGGGCGGCTCGCGCCCCGGCTGCTGGCCGAGGGGCACGAGGTGCGGTGCCTGGCCCGTCACGCCGGCCGGCTGCGCGACGCGCCCTGGGCCGGCGCCGTGGAGATCGTCGAGGGCGACCTGCGTCGCCCCGAGACGCTGCCGGCCGCGTTCGCGGACGTCGACACGGCCTACTACCTGGGCCGGACGTGCTCACCTTCGGCGGCATGATCCAGCGGCACGCCCGGGTGGCGGGGTTGCGCCCGCGGATCATCGCGCCGGTCCGCCGCTGAGCCCGACGCTGTCGTCGTACTGGGTCGGGCTCGTCACGCCGGTGCCGAACGCCATCGCCCGGCCGCTGATCGAGAGCCTGATCCACGAGGCGGTCGCCCACGAGCACGACATCGCCGCGTACGTCCCCGACCCGCCCGAGGGGCTGACCGGCTTCGACCAGGCAATCGAGCTGGCCCTGGCACGGGTGCGTGACGCCCAGGTGGAGACCCGCTGGTCGACCGCGAGCGGCCCGTACGCCCCCGCCGAGCCGCTGCCCAGCGATCCGGCGTGGTCCGGCGGAACGGCCTACACGGACCTGCGGGAACGCGACGTCGACGCGCCGCCGGAGGCACTCTGGCGGATCATCGAAGGCGTCGGGGGCGAGCACGGTTGGTACTCGTTCCCGCTGGCCTGGTCGGCCCGGGGCTGGTTCGACCGGCTGATCGGCGGGGCGGGGCTACGCCGGGGGCGACGCGATCCGCATCGGCTCCAGGTCGGCGAGGGGGATGGACTTCTGGCGGGTCGAGGAGATCGAACCGGGGCGGCTGCTGCGGCTGCGCGCGGAGATGCGGCTGCCCGGCCGCGCCTGGCTGGAGATGCGGGCGTTACCGGCCGGTGACGGGCGCAGCCGGTACCAGCAGCGCGCGGTGTTCCTGCCGCGCGGGCTGGCCGGGCACGCCTACTGGGGTGCCGTCACCCCGTTCCACGCGGTGGTCTTCGGCGGGATGGCCCGCAACATCGCCCGCGGCGTCGAGCGCGGCGACGGTGACCTCAGTTCCCGGTCCGAGGGCCGGTGACCTCGAAGGCGATCCGTTGGCTCGGCGGCACGAAGTCACGTACCGGCTGATCCCGCAGCCCGAACGAGAGCACCTCACCGACCGACCGCGCCAGCTCTGCCTGCACCGGCCGGCCGACCGCGTCTCGGGGGTCGTCCGGGTTCGTGGCCATCGCGGCGACCGCGAGTTGCGGGGTGAAGGCGACCACCGTCTCGGTCTCGTACCGCTCGGAGCTGCCCGTCTTGCCGGCCACCGGCCGGCCCAGCCGCCCCCGCAGGTCGGCCACGGTCCCGCCGTCGCAGCCGTTGTACATCGACTGGTCGCCGACCGGGCAGCGGGCCGCGTCCACGGCCGCCCGCGCCACGTCGGTGTCCAACACCTGGCGGCAGTCCGGTTGCGCCGCCCCCACCGGCCGGCCGGACACGTCGGTGATCGACACCACCGGCGAGGGCGCGCACCAGGTCCCCTCGGCCGCCAGCGTGGCGTACGCGTTCGCCAGGTCGAGCGGGGTGGTGGCGGAGACGCCGAGGGTGAACGGGCCCCACTCCTTGGCACCGTGCCGGGCCAGTTGGGCGTCGGACTCGGCCCGGAAGACGATGCCCAACCGCTCCGCCATCTCGACCGCCCGGTCGGCGCCGACCCGCTCGATCAGCCAGGCGAAGTACGTGTTGACCGAGTTGCCGAAGGCGCTCCACATGGTGTGCCGGCCGTCCACCGACGCGGAGGAGTTCTCCGGGCACCAGCGGCCGTCGCAGCTCGCCGGACCGGTCACCGGGTAACCGGTGACCAGGCGACCCGGGGCGTCGTACTCGGTCCGTAGGGGCATGCCGGCCTCCAGCGCGGCGAGCATGGTGAAGAGCTTGAAGGTCGAGCCACCCTGGTAGCCCTCGATCGACCCGCCCCCGGCGACCAGCTGGTTGACGGTGTTCGGGTGGTTCTTCTGCCCCTTCGGGTTCTCCTCGACGCTGTAGGCGCGGTTCACGGCCATGGCGAGCACCCGGCCGGTGCCGGGCTGGACGACGGCGGTCGGCGCCGCCCGGCGGTCGGTCTTCGGGTAGATCCGCAGGACCTGTTCGACGGTGCTGCGCTGCACCGCCGGGTCGAGCGAGGAGACGATCGAGAAGCCGCCCCGCCGCAGCGCCCGCTGCCGCTCGTCGGCGTTGGCGCCGAAGGCGGGTTGGGCGCTCCACCACCGGGTGAACCAGTCGCAGAAGAAGCCCCAGTCGTTGTGCGCCTCGGGCACCGCCGTGCAGTCGTTCGGCGTCTCGCTGGGGCGCAGTTTCAGCGGCTCGGCGTTGGCCCGTGCCGCCTGCTCGGGCGGGACCTGGCCCGACTCCACCAGCTGTTGCAGCACGTACGACCGGCGGCCGAGGGCAGCGTCGGCGTCGCCGTTGATCGGCTCGTCGGTGTGCGGCGAGCGGACCAGGCCGGCCAGCAACGCCGCCTCGGCCAGGGTCAGGTCCGCCGGCGACTTGGAGAAGAACCGGGTGCTCGCCGCCGCGATCCCGTACGCCCCGGCGCCGAAGTACGCGATGTTCAGGTAGCGGGTGAGGATCTCCTCCTTGTCGAGCTCCCGCTCCAGGGCGAGCGCGTACCGCATCTCCTGCACCTTCCGGGCGGCGCTCACCTCGGTGGCCGCCCGGCGCTGGTCCGCGGAGAGGCGGGGATCGGTGCTCAGGACGTTGCGGACGTACTGCATGGTCAGCGTGGACGCGCCCTGCCGGGTCTCGCCGCCGCGCTGGTTGACGGTGAAGGCGCGTACCACGCCGCGCAGGTCCACCCCGTGGTGGTGGTAGAAGCGGAGGTCCTCGGCGGCCACGATGGCCTGCCGCATCACCGGCGCCACCTCGCGCAGCGGCACGTCCACCCGGTCCTCCTGGTAGAAGGACGTGATCAGGGTGGTGCCGTCGTTGGCGTAGAGGTTGGAGCGCTGCGCGGTCGGCGACGTGCGCAGGGTGTTGGGCAGCTCCGAGTAGGGCGTCGAGAGAGCGCTGAAGCCGATCCCGAACACGAGCGCGACCGGCAGGGCCGCTCCCGCCAGCACCAGACCGGCGAGTACGCCGGCGAGCAACACGGTCAGCACTTTGTCGAGATGGGCCCGGATCATCAGCTCTCCCCGCAGGAGCCGGTCACGCTAGGACCCGTTCAGAATGACCCGGAATGCCCCGTTTCGCCGCCGATTCGCCTCAAACCCGGAGGAAACTCGCGAGGGGGATGGTCAGGGCAGAAGCACCGCGGCGAGCGGCTGCACGGTCTCCTCGATCTCGTCCGCCACCCGGCTGAAGCACTGGTCGCCCCGACCCCACGGGTCGTCGAGATCGTCGGTGGTGAGCGGTCCGGCATCGTGGCGGGCCGCGTGCGCCGCCGCCACCAGCGCGACCCCGCGGGCGTGCACGGCCTCCGGCGCGGCCGACGCCGCCGGCAGTCCGGCCGTCTCCACCGCGCCCAGCAGCCGGCCGAACTCCCCCAGCACGAAGGTGCGCGAAGCGGCGTCCGGGCGCAGCGCCACCACGTAGTCCTGCTGGTCGGCGGTCGCCGTGAGGACCAGGTCGGCGGCGTCGATGTGATCCGAGCGGAGCTTGCGGGCGGCGAACCCCTCGGCGTCACCGCCCCGGGACACCACCTGCCGGGCCGCCGGCGGGTTCATCTCCTCACCGGCGTGCCAGCCCCCGGTGCCGGCGCTGTGGCTGTGCACCAGATCGTCCGCCCCGGCCGGGTCGAGACCCAGCCGGGTCAGCCGCTCCCGTACGGCCAGCGCGAGCAGCCGCTCCGCCATCGGTGACCGGCAGATGTTGCCCATGCAGACGTGCAGCACGGTGAACGGTGGCACTAGACCCCCTCGACGATGTCCGGCACCACGTCGCGCAGCTTCTCCAGCGGGATCGCACCCTGACGCAGGACCTGCGGCACCTCGCCGGTGAGGTCCACGATCGTGCTCGGCACCGGATCCGGGCAGGGGCCCGCCTCCAGGTACGCGCGCACCGAGTAACCCAGCTGGTCGCGGGCCTCCTCGGCGGTGAGCGCGGAGGGCTGGCCCGTCTTGTTGGCCGACGAGACCGCCATCGGGCCGGTCTCCCGCAGCACCTCCAGCGCCACCGGGTGCAGCGGCATCCGCACCGCCACCGTGCCGGTCTTGTCGCCGAGGTCCCACTGCAGGCTCGGCGAGTGCTCGATCACGATGGTGAGCGCGCCGGGCCAGAACGCCTCGACCAGGTCCCGGGCCGCCCGGGGCAGCGAGAAGACCAGGCCGTCCAGGGTCTGCCGGGACCCGATCAGCACCGGCGGCGGCATCTGCCTACCCCGGCCCTTGGCATCCAGCAGCGCCTTGACGGCGTACGGGGTGAAGGCGTCGGCGCCGATGCCGTAAACGGTGTCCGTCGGCAGGACGACAAGTTCCCCGTTCTTGACCGCCTCGATGGCCGCGGCGATGCCGCGGTCCCGGTCGGCGGGCGACCGGCAGTCGTAGAGCATCACGAGGAGCCAGTCTGCCACGCCGGCCCGAGGTCGGGGCGACGGCCGTCCGCACGTCGGGACGCGGTGGCGAACCGGGGCCGCCCGGTGAGGTCCCGGTGCTCGCTGACGGCGGCGAACCGGCCGTCGGCGACGAGCAGCGCGGGCACGTCCGCCCCGTGCGTGTCGTCGTGCTCGATGCCGAGCACCCCGCCGGGTCGCAGCAGCGCCGCCGCGCGGGCGACCACCGGCCGGATGACCGACAGGCCGTCGACGCCGCCGAAGACCGCCTCCGCCGGGTCGTACCCGGCCACCTCCGGCGCCACCAATGTGTCCGCCGGCACGTACGGCGGGTTGCAGAGCAGCACGTCGACCCGGCCGACCAGGTCGTCGAGCAGGTCCGGGGCGGTGACGTCCGCCACCACCACCTCGATCGGCCGGTCCCCCGCCGTGGCCCGGTCCCCCGCGTTGCGGCGCAGCCAGTCCAGCGCGGCCGGGGAGCGCTCGACCGCGACGACCCGGGCCGCCGGCAGTTCCTGGGCCACCGCGAGGGCGATCGCGCCCGATCCGCTGCACAGGTCCACCACCAGCGGCGCGTCCCGCTCCCGGGCCTGCTCGATCCCCCAACCGGCGAGCAGTTCGGTCTCCGGCCGGGGCACGAAGACGCCCGGCCCGACCGCCAGCTCCAGCCGCCGGAAGGCGGCGCTGCCGGTCAGGTGCTGCAACGGCTCACGGCCCGCCCGGCGGGTCACCAGCGCGTCGAAGGTGGCGAGCTGGGCCGGGTCGAACCCGTCGGCGAGGGCCAGCCGCCCCCGCGGCACGTCCAGCACGTACGCGGCCAGCAGTTCGGCCTCCGTCCGGGCGGCCGGCACACCGGCATCGGCGAGGATCCGGGCCGCCCGCACCACGGCGATCGATGGCCGAATCCGGTTCGTCCCTTCGGGGGGGTGTTGCGGCTCGATGGTCACGACATAATCATGAAGCGTCGCGGGGCACGTCACGAGCGGGTGCGTACAGGCGCATGCCGACAGGAGGTCGCTGGTGGGTTGGCTCGACCGGGTCGAAGACCAGGTTGACGCGCTGACGCAGTCGAGGGCGTTGCAGGAGGCCAGCCGGTCCGCCGAGGCGTACACCGTGCTGGAACGGGTGCTGCGCACCACGGCCAGTCCGCGTACCCGCGCCGACGCCATGGTGCAGCGCCTCTCCGCCCTGATCAATCTCGGCCGCACGGCCGAGTTCACCCGCGCCATCGAGGAGGCCTCGGCGGCCGTCCGCGACCTCGCCGAGCCCTACCTGCACGGGCACCTCAACGCGCTGGCCGCGCTCGCCGCCCACCACCAGGGCGCGCTGGACCGCTGCGTCACCCACCTGGTCAAGGCCGCCCGCGCGCTCGGCGCCGTCGAGGACCCGGATCGCGACACCGCCTGGGGCTGGCACGACCTGGCGATGGCCTACTCCTATCTCAGCTTCCACGGCTACGCCCTCGGCGCGATCGAGCGGGCCCGGCAGCTCGGCATGGCCGCCGGGATCCCCGAGGAGACGTTCGCCGCGCCCGGCATCCGGCTGCGCAACGCCGTCGCGCTCGACCACAACGGCGACAGCGACGGCTGCCTGCGGGTGCTGCGCGACGTGGCGAGCGACCTCGCCCGGTTCCTGGCCGCCGGTCGGGCCGGGCAACTGCGTCCCAGCAGCCTCTCCGCGTACGGCTACGCCGCGGCCCGCCGGGCGGCGCTCGGCGACGAGATCGAGTTCCACGGCGACGCCGAACCCGCCCGGCTGCTCGCCCACGGGGGCGACAGCGCCCGGGCGCGGGACATGCGCGAACTCGGTCACGTCTGCCTCGCCATCGCCGCCGGCCGGCCGATCGAGGCGGTGGCCCGGCTGGACACCGTCCGGGTCTCCAACGAGACGCTCGGCGCGGCCGAACCGGCCCGGCTGCGCAGCATCGCCCTGTCCCGGGCCGGTGACCACGCCGCCGCGCACCGGGCGGACCGGCTGGCGTTCCGGCTGGCGGCACAGCGCAACGACCGGCTGCGGGACGTCTACATCGACGGCATCGCCGCTCGTATCGACCACGAGGAGATGCGCCGGGAGGCCGCCCGCTACGAGGGTGAGGCGCTCACCGACCCGTTGACCGGTCTGCCCAACCGCCGCCGGCTCGAGCGCTACATCGCCAGCGTGGTGGCGCGGGGCGAGCAGGTGGTGATCGGGGTCTGCGACCTCGACGGCTTCAAGGCGGTCAACACCCGGCACGGGCACCACTCGGGTGACCTGGTGCTCCAGCGCATCGCCGGGGTGATCAACCGGGTGATGCGCCGGGGTGACTTCGTGGCCCGCTACGGCGGGGACGAGTTCGTGGTGGTGCTGCCCGGCGCGGGCATGAGCGAGGCCGCCGAGGTGGCCCGCCGGGTCGGTGCGGCGGTGGCGAGCGAGGACTGGGAGGCGCTGGTCCCCGGCACCCCGGTCGGGGTGAGCATCGGCTTCGCCGAGGTCTCCGGCACCGGGCCGGCGCTGCGCGACGCGCTCAGCACCGCCTTCGAGATCGCCGACCGCGAGATGCTCCGCGCCAAGACCCGCCCCCGCGCCTCCTAACCC
>NZ_SMKG01000071.1 GCF_004348525.1 Micromonospora sp. 15K316
TAAGAGACAGTGGGCGGGGAGCTCGGCGCCGACGTCGACACCGGCGACGACCTGGTCGCCGACTTCGACCCGGCCGTGCTCACCGTCACCGGCACACCGGCCGAGGCACCGGACGTGACCTTCGACGACCTGCTCGACGGGGTCCGCGCCGCGGGCGGTGACGTGCTGCTGGTCCCGACCACCCCGGCCGATCTGCTGGCCGGCGGCGTCCACACCGCGCGGGTCGTGCTGACGGGCGGTTCCCCCGATGCGGCCTGACCTCGCCGTCGCCCCGGAGCACTGGGCGCAGGACAGCGCCGATCTCGAGGAGCAGCTGCGGCGGCGGCTCGGCGGGGAGGTGACGGTCTCGGTCGCCCCGCTGGGCGTACGGGACGAACTCGCCGTCGCGGACGGCCCGGAGCCGGCGGCGGTGACCGTGCACCTGTACGGCCAGCACGCCCTCGTCGGCCCGTTTCCCGGGCCCGCCGCCCACCCGGCGTGCCCCCGGTGCCTGGCCCGGCGGTGGCAGTCGGTGCGGCAGCGGTCCCTGCGGGACGCGTTGGAGCTGGGCGGCCCGACCCGGCAGGCCGGGCGGTCCCCGTTCCGGGTGGCGTTCGCCGCCGACGCCCTCGCGGCGCTGGTCACCGCGCACCTCGACCACGCTCCGGTGGGGCCCGGCGACGAGTACGCGTCGGTCTACCTGGTGGATCTCGCCACGCTGGCCGTGCACCGCTACCCGGTGGTGCCGGACGCCGAGTGCCCCGCCTGCGGGCGAGGTGTCCCGGACACCGCGGAGGCCGCCCGGCCGGCCGTCGGCCCGTCCCGCAAGGCGGCGCCGGGCTCGTTCCGGCTCCGGTCGGTCGACGACTACCCGTTCACCGTGGAGACGTTCGCGAACCCGGTGTGCGGGCCGGTCGGGCCGACCGTCGTCTACGACCCGCTGTCGCCGTCCACATCGGCGGTCAGCGGCGGGTTCCTGTTGCGCTCCAACAGCTACCTACGGGAGACGTACTGGGGCGGGCACGCCGACAGCTACGCCCGCAGCGCCCGGATCGGCGTCCTCGAAGGGCTCGAACGGATCGCCGGCATGCGGGCGAAGGCCAAGCGGACCGTGGTGACGGCGTCCTTCGACGAGCTCGGTGACGCCGCGGTCGACCCGCGGGTCTGCGGCCTCTACAGCGACGCGTTCTACGCGGCGAACCCGAGGGTGACCCCGTTCGCGCCGGACCGGCCGATCCCGTGGGTGTGGGGGCACTCGCTGCGCGACGACCGGCCGGTGCTGGTACCGGAGATCCTGGCCTACTACCACGCCCCGGGCCTGGAGAACCGGTTCGTGCAGGAGAGCTCGAACGGCTGCGCCTCCGGCGGCGGCGCCGCCGAGGCGATCTACCACGGCCTGATGGAGGTCATCGAACGCGACGCGTTCCTGCTCTCCTGGTACGGGCGGGTCACGCTGCCGGAGATCGACCCGCGCACCAGTGCCCGTACCGACACCCGGTGGATGGTCGACCGGCTGGAGATGTGCGGTTACCGGGCCCGGTTCTTCGACGCGCGGATCACCTTCGGCGTCCCGGTCGTGATCGGGGTGGCGACCCGCATCGACGGTGGGATGGGCGCCGTCTGCTTCGGGGCCGGCGCGAGCCTCGACCCGGAGGCGGCGATGGCGGCGGCGCTCTGCGAGATCGCCACCGACTCGGTCAACCTGCGCAGCCGCGCCGAGCGGGAGGAGCAGCGCTACCGCGCGATGGTCGCCGACTTCGACAACGTCCAGGCGCTGCACGACCACCCGCTGGTGTACGGCCTGCCGGAGATGGCCGAGCACGCCGCGTTCTTCGTGACGCCCCGCCCCGCCCGGGCGATGGCCGAGGTCTATCCGGCCGCCGGCCACGCCGATCTGCTCGCCGACGACCTCGCCGTGGACCTGCGTCGCTGCGTCGACGACGTCGCCGGGCACGGTCTCGATGTGGTGGTGGTCGACCAGACCCTGCCCGAGCAGCGGGACCTGGGCCTGCACACGGTCAACGTCCTGGTGCCGGGGCTGCTGCCGATCGACTTCGGTTGGAGCCGGCAGCGGGCCCTGCACATGCCACGGATGCGTACCGCGTTGCGCGCCGCCGGCCTGCGGGCCCACGACCTCGAGGTCGCGGACCTGCACCTCGTCCCGCATCCGTTCCCGTGAAGGCGCGAGCCACCACCCGAGAAGACAAGGACCGACATGGGTTACGCATACGACTACGCGGACGCCATCATGCACCGCGGCCGCGTCCTGATGGAGCCGATCAACTTCGTCCCGAACTGGCCGGATCAGCCGCGTAAGGGGAAGTACTTCCCCGGCGTGGAGACCTTCCCGCTGTACGACGGCGGTCCCGCCGAGGACGCCACCGTGCAGGACGCGCTGGACGGCGCGCGGCGGGACCCGGCGCTCCCGTTCGACCTGCCGTTTCTCGCCTCGATGCTGCAGGACTCGTACGGGCTGGTCGGCCGCCGCCTCGGCGTGCAGGCCAACACCGACCTGCGGTCGCTGCCGACGTACACGACGGCGAACTGGAACCGGGGCACCGCGTCCGGCGGAGGACTGTACCCGGTGAGCGTGTACTGGGTCTGCGGTCCGAGCGGCCCGATGCCGCCGGGGGTGTACCACTACTCGACCAAGCACCACGCGATGCAGCGCCTGCTGACCGGCGACGTGACGTCGGTCGTCCGCGAGGCGCTCGGCGCGGACCCGGGCACCGACCAGTTTTTGCTGCTCAGCGTCAAGTACTGGCAGAACTCCTTCAAGTACAACAGCTTCTCCTTCCACGCGGTCACCATGGACATCGGCACGATCGTGCAGACCTGGCGGCTGTGGGCCGGCGCCCGCGGGCGGGTCGTGGAGCCGCGGCTGTGGTTCGACGAGCCGCGGCTGGCCGACCTGCTCGGCGTGGCCAACGAGGAGGAGGGCATCTTCGCCGTCGTCCCGCTGGCCTGGGAGGCGGCGCGGCCCGGCGCCGGCGAACCGGCGCGGGTGTCGGTTCGTCACCGGGACCAGGAGCGGTCCAGGACCGTCCTGACCTTCGACCAGATGCACAAGATCCACGCGGCGACCGTGGCGGGCGCGACCGACGCGCCCGCGGCCGGGGCGCTGGACGCCGCCGCCGCGCATCCGCCGCAGCCGGGCCGCAGCCGGGTCGCCCTACCACCCCCGACGGCCCTGGACATCCCGGTCCGCGCCGCCCTGCGGCGGCGGCGCAGCAGCTTCGGCCGCTTCGACGCGAAGGTGCCGCTGACCGCCGGACAACTCGGCACGGCACTCGCGGCGAGCGCCCGGGCGCCCCTCACCGACGAGGCGAGCGGCGCCGGAGCGGTCCGGCTGACGAAGCTGTACGCCTTCGTCAACCACGTCGACGGCGTGCCGCCCGGCGCCTACGAGTACGACCCAGTCGGGCACGTGCTGCACCTGGTCAAGGACGGCCCGCCCGGACCGTTCCTGCAGAAGAACTACTTCCTGTCCAACTACAACCTGGAGCAGGCCGGCGTCGTGATCGTGCCGACGATCCGCACGACCGCGGTGCTCGACGCCGTGGGGGATCGCGGCTACCGCCTGGTCAACGCCACGATCGGCGCGGTCTCGCAGAACTTCTACACCGCCGCGGCGGCGCTCGACGTCGGCGGGGGCGTGGCGCTGGGCTTCGACAACATCTCCTTCATCGAGGAGCTCGATCTCGCCGGCACCGGCGAGGCGCCGCTGCTGATCATGCTGCTCGGCCACGAACGGGCCCGTCCCGCGGACTTCCGCTATGACATCGCCTGATCAACCGACTCGAACGGAGTCCGTGATGACCCTGACCACCGAACCCGACGTGCGATCGGCGGCCACCTCCTGGACCCTGCGGTCCCGTGTGGTGGCCCGGGTCGCGGGTCTGCCGCTGGCCACCGTCGGCGCGCTGCGCTGCCCGGAGAGCTGCCGCTGGGCCGAGGAGTTGCTGCACGAGCAGCGGCTGCTGGCCGAGACGGCGAGCCCGCTCAGCGACCTGCTCTACGACCTGATCAACGACAACGACGACGACCTCGTCCGCCGTAAGCTGCTGCAGCTGCGCCGGCAGGTGTTCAACAACCGGCTGCCGCAGGACCCGGACGCCGCCGTCGACCTGGTGGCGGGCCTGAACCCCGGCACCGCCGAACGGCTCACCGTCTGGCTGACCGCCCGGCGCCGCGTCGACGACCTGCGCACCGAGGGCGGGCGGATCGTCCGCGCGGAGCTCGCCGGCACCACGGCCCGGCTGCGGGGGCTGGCCGCCGAGGACCGGCTGCGCCGCGGTGTCCTGCTCGCCTCGCCGTCGATGGACGCGCAACTCGACTCGTTCATTCAGGGCACGGGCCGGCCCGGCAAGAAGGAGCGGCGGATCACCCGCTCGGTGCTGTCCTACCTGTACCGCACGGCGTGCAAGCCGAGCCCGTTCAGCACGTTCACCGCGGTCGAGGTGGGCCGGTTCGTCGACGCCCCCGGCACCGGACGCGCCGTCGCCGTGGCCGACGACTGGTCCAGCCACCCCCGATTGAACGTGGTGGTGCTGGGCCGGCTCGCCGAGCTGGTCCTGGCCGATTCGGAGCGCCGGGCAGACCTGCCGGTGCGGGTCGCCTCCGGCTGGCGCAACGACGACGACCGGGTACGGTTCGTCCGCCGCTGGGTCACCGCGGGCGACGACGACGCCGCGGTGACCTTCGACGCGGCCTCGGACCGGCTCTACTTTCTGCAGCGCACCGGCGTGCTGGAGCGCATGCTGCGGATGATGGAGCGCACCCCGGGCGTCCGGTTCGGGGAGCTCACCCGGTGGCTGGGCGACGCGGAGCAGGCCACCGCCGAGGAGTGCGACAGGTACCTCGCCGCGCTCATGCAGCTGGGCATGCTGCAGTTCCCGTTCCTGCAGACCGACGTGCACAGCCGGGATCCGCTGCGTGACTTCCAGCAGGCGCTGCGGGCGATCGAACGGCCGTGGGCCGACGAGCTGGCCGACCGGCTGACCGAGCCGATCGGGTACGTCGACAGGTACGCCGCCGCGAGCCACGCCGAGCGGCGCGACCTGCTCAGCCGGCTGCGCGCGAGCCTGCACGGGCTGCAGAGCGGTCTCGGTGACGAGGCCGCGACCCTGCCCCGGACCCTGCTGTACGAGGACGTCCGGGCCGGCGCCGACGACCTCACGCTCGACCGGCGGGCGTGGGAGCAGCTGCTCGCCGACTCGCTGCGCTCGGTGGAGCGGGTCCTGCCCGCGTTCGACCTGACCCTGCCGCAACGCATCACCTTCACCGGGTTCTTCCTGGCCCGGTACGGCCGCGGCGGGCGCTGCGACGACCTGCTGAAGCTGGTGCACGACTTCCACGAGGACTTCTACGACCAGTACCTGACGTTCAGCGGCCGTCGCAAGGAGTTCGAGGACGGCGAGTACGTGCCGGAGACCAACTGGTTGCGGCTGCCCGGCATCACCGCCCTCGACGACGCCCGCCGTGAGCTGCACGCCCGAATGCGCGCCGCCTGGGAGGTGTCCGCGGACGCCGAGGAGGTCACGCTGGACGACGAGGCGGTCGACGCGGTCGCCGCGCACCTGGCGCCGGTGGTCCCGGCGTTCGCCCCGCAGAGCCACTTCGTGCAGCTCGCGGACCGGCCCGGTGACCCGGTCGCGGTCCTGAACCAGTCGTACGGTGGGCTGTTCTTCCCGTTCAGCCGCTTCACGCACTGTTTCGACGCGCCGGCCGACGAGCTGGAGCCGGACGGGTTGGCGCAGCGGCTGCTGCGTCAGGGGCGGGACATCGAGCCGGACGGGGCGGTCCTCGCCGAGATCACCGGCGGCGCGGCGGTCACCAACCTGAACCTGCACGGGCGGCTCACCTCCTACCAGATCGTCTGTCCGGGCGAGACCAGCTCGGTGCCGGTCGAGGACCAGCTGCACCTGGACGACCTGTACCTGCGCCACGACGAGGACGAGGACCGCCTGGTGCTGCGGTCTCGCCGGCTCGACCGTGAGGTCATCCCGGTCTACCTGGGTTACCTGGTGCCGCTGGCCCTACCGGAGATCCCCCGGACCCTGCTGCTGCTGTCGCCGTCGTCGCTGGCGCCGGTCAACCTGTGGGGCGGGGTGCCGGAGAGCGAACCGCGCGACGGGGTGACGTACCGACCGCGGGTGCGCCACCGCAAGCTGGTGCTGGGCCGCCGGTCCTGGAGCGTCGGCGGCGAGCACCTGCCGCGGCTGTCGCCGCAGACCACCGACGAGGACTGGTTCCTGGCGTGGCAGCGCTGGCGGGCGGCGCACGGGGTGCCGGTGCGCACGTTCGCCACGGTCATCGAGACCGCCGGCGACGGCCGTACCCGAAGCGGCAAGCCGCAGTACGTGGACTTCGCCAGCTACCTGTCCCTGTACGCCCTCGACGGTCTCCTGCAGAGCCCGGGAGCCCGGGTGGTGTTCCGGGAGATGCTGCCCGACGAGGACGCCCTGCACGTGCGGTCGAGCCGCGGTGACCACGTCGCCGAGCTGGCCGTGGAGACCCTGCGGTCTCCGTCCGTTCTCCCCGCCACGCGAGAGGACTCGCAGCCATGACCGACACCCTCATCGACCCGGCCGCGGACGTGGCAGCCGGCGAGTGGCACGCCATCCACATCTACTACGCGGCGAACCCGCAGCCGCTGCTGGTGCAGTGCGTGCAGCCGCTCATCGCCGAGCTGCAGGCGGAGGGGCTGCTCGCCGGGCACTTCTTCATCAACTACTGGCTGGAGGGCCCGCACGTGCGGCTGCGGCTCAAGCCGGCGAGTGTCGCGGCCACCGTCGAGGTGAAGCGCCGCGCCGAGGTGGCCATCACCGCGTACCTGCGGGTGCGCCCGGCGCTGTACCAGGTGGACTCCGGGTTCCTGAAGGACTTCTACAACTCGCTGTTCGACATGGAGTTCTCCGCGGAGGAGAAGTCCGCCTACCTCGGCGGCGACGGCCGGATGAACCTGCGGGACAACAACTCGTACAGCTACGAGCCGTACGAACCGGAGTACGGCAAGTACGGCGGTGAGGCCGGGATCGCGCTGGCCGAGTGGCACTTCGCGTACTCCAGCGAGATGGTCGTCGAGGCGATCCGGACCAAGAACCTGCACCTGCGTACCGTGCTGCTCGGCACCTCGGCGCAGCTGATGATGGTGATGTCGGCGTGTTTCCTGCCGGACACCGACGACCTCGCCGAATACCTGAACCGGTATCACACGTTCTGGCGCACCGCGTTCACCGACACCAACTACGCCGGCGACGAGGAGTACCAGCAGCAGTACGCGGCGATCGGCGGCGAACTCGGCCGACGGTTCGCCGAGATCCGGCACTCGCTGCGCACCACCGGTGGCCAGGACCTGCCCGGACTGCTGCGCGGCTGGGCCGAGCACTGTCTGGAGCTGCGCCGCCGGGCGGCCGAGCTCGCCGAGCGGGGGCAGCTGGTGTTCCGCTCCTGGGACGGCACCCGCGACGAGGTCCACACCGATCCGCGGATCGCGTTGCCGGTGCTGCTGTCGCCGTACCTGCACATGACCAACAACCGGTTGCACGTGACGATCACCGACGAGGCGTACCTGTCGTACATGCTGGGCCGCTCGCTGCGCGACCACGGCGGCTCGTCATGACCACCGCCGTCGTCGCCGGGCCGGCGATCCGGGCCGGGATCCAGGTCAGCGGGCGTTACCTGCGTGACGGCGCGCCGGTGCACCTGGTGCGGGACCCGATCGCCGACCGGTCCTTCGAGATCGGGGTGAAGGAGCACTTCGTGCTCACCCGCCTCGACGGCGTGACCTCGCGCGAGGAGATCGCCACCGGGTACGCGGCCGAGTTCGGTCGGGTGCTCGGCCCGGGCGCCTGGCAGCAGCTGCTCGGGTTGCTCGCCGTGCGCGGCCTGCTGGAGGGCTGCCCGACGCCGGAGCCCGCCGCGGCGAAGCGGCCCGACCGGCGCAACCCGCTCGGCGGCTCGGTACGACTGGTCAGCGACGCGGCGGCCACCACCGACCGGCTGCACCGGTTCTTCGAATTCGTCTTCCGTGGCTGGTTCCTGATCCCGGCGTTCGCGGCGATCGCCGCGATGCTCGCCGGGGCGGTGCGGTACGGGCCGGAGCTGGCCGCCGACACGGCCACGGTCTTCGCCGACCCGGTCGCGCTGATGGCGGTCGCCACCGCGCTCTGGGTCAGCGTCGGTCTGCACGAGCTCGGGCACGGCGTGGTGGCGCACCACTTCGGTGGCACCGTCGGCGAGATCGGGATCCGCTGGCAGCTGCCGGTGGTCATCATGTACTGCCGGATCGACGACTACCTGTTCCTGCGGAGCCGCCGCCACCAGGTGGCGACCGCGTCGGCCGGCATCCTGGTGAACCTGCTGGTGCTGCTGCCGGTGCTGCCGGTCTGGCTGCTGCTGTCCGCGCAGGACCCGGCCCGGCCGCTGCTCGGCGCGCTGCTGCTGCTCGGACTCGCGCAGGCCGCGTTGTTCCTGCTGCCGCTGCCGCCCATGGACGGCTACAAGATGCTCGCGCACTCGCTGGGCGTGCTGCACCTGGCCAGCGGCAGCCGCCGCTACGCCGGCCGGGCGCTCGCCGCGGTGATCGGCCGCGGACCGGGGACGGCCGACTATCCCCGGCACGCCCGGCTCGCCCACCTCGGCTACGCGCTGGGAGCGGGCGTGCTGGTCGTGAGCATCGTGACGGTCGTCGCGGCCGTCGTCCACCGTCTCATCACCGCCCACTTCGGGCCGGTCGCCGGGGCTGTCTCGGCGGGGCTGGCCGTACTGATCGGGGTGTCGTTCGTGCTGCCCCGCAAGCCGGCCGACGGCCGGAGAGGAGAGGTCCAGAAATGACCATGACCCATGGCATCGAACCGTCGACGCTCAGCCGCGCGGAGACCGCCGTGCAGACCACCACCGAGTCGGCCGTGGTGCTCGACGGCGTCCGCAAGCGCTACGGCGACGTGCAGGCCGTCGACGGCATCTCGCTGACCATCCGGCGCGGGGAGTTCTTCGGCATCCTGGGCCCCAACGGCGCCGGTAAGACGACGCTGATCGAGATCGTGGAGGGCCTGCGTCAGGCGGACTCCGGCACGATCGAGGTGCTCGGGGCGTCCCCATGGCCGCGCAACGTGGCGCTGCTGCCCCGCATCGGCCTGCAGACCCAGAAGAGCGCGTTCTTCGCCCGGCTGACCGCCCGCGAGCACCTGGCCACGGTGGCCGCCCTGTACCGGCTGCCCGCCGACGCCCCCGACCGGGCGCTGGCGACCGTCGGGCTCACCGAGCACGCCGGCCAGCGGGTCGGCAACCTCTCCGGCGGCCAGCGGCAGCGGCTGGCCATCGCCGGCGCCCTTATCCACGAGCCGGAGCTGGTCTTCCTCGACGAGCCCACCGCGGCGCTCGACCCGCAGGCCCGCCGCGACCTGTGGCAGGTGCTGCGCAACCTCAAGGCGCAGGGCCGCACGATCGTCTACACCACCCACCACCTCGACGAGGCTGAGGCGCTCTGCGACCGCGTCGCCATCGTCGTCGGCGGCTCGGTCGTCGCCCTCGACACCCCACATCGCCTCGTCGGCGCGGCGCACGCACCCACCCGGGTGATGGTGCCGGTGGACCGGATCACCACCGAGCGGGCCACGTCGCTGCCCGGCGTCAGCCGGGTCACCGTCGAGGGCGGCTCCGTGGTGCTGGAGACCACCGCCGCCGGCGCGACCCTGGCGGCCGTCGGCGACCTCATCGGCCTGGACGAGGTGCAGACCCGCACCGCCACCCTCGAAGACGTCTACCTGGAACTGACTGGAACGGAGGCGCACTCGTGAGCGCATTCGCGGCACTGAGCACGGCCAACTACAAGGCGGCCGTGCGGGACAAGACCACCGTCTTCTTCACCTTCGCCTTTCCACTGATCTTCCTGGTGGTGTTCGGCCTGATCTTCCGGGGCCAGCAGGTCGAGGGGTCGGGACGCAACTACATCGACTACATCGCACCCGGGGTGCTCTCCTGGGGCGTCGCCAACGCCGCCCTGTTCGGCATCGCCTTCACGCTCATGCAGTGGCGCAACGACGACATCCTGCGCCTGATCCGGATGACGCCCACCTCGGTGACCTCGGTGCTCGGCGCCCGCTACACCGGCGCGCTGGGCGTCGGCCTGGTGCAGGCGGTGCTCTTCGTCGGTGTGGCCCTGCTGCCGGTGTTCGGCCTCGCCCTGGCCGGTAGTTGGCCGCTCGCGCTGCCGGTGCTGCTGCTGGGCGTCACCGCGTTCCTGTCGATCGGGGTGGTCGTCGGGTCCCGCACCAACACCCCCGAGGCCGTCGCCGCCGTCGCCAACTCGATCATGGTGCCGATGGCGTTCCTGTCCGGGTCGTTCCTGCCGCTGACCCTGATGCCGGAGTGGCTGCAGAACATCTCCCGGGTCCTGCCGCTGCGCTACATGAACGACGGCATCTCGGCCGCCCTGACCGGCGACGGTGACCTGGTCACCATCGGCGTCAACAGCGCCGCCCTGGCCGGCTTCACCGTCGTCTTCGGCCTGCTCGCGGTCAAGACCTTCCGCTGGAGCAACAACTCATGACCACCACGACGACACGAGCCGGCATCGACAGCATCCCCATGGAATTCGCCCGCCTGCTCCTGCAGGACGCCCTCACCGACCGGTTCCGGCGAGACGTCGGCGACACCCCGCGGGCAGCCGGACCGACGGTGGCGACCGTCGGCGCGGTCGACGTGTTCGGCGCACCCGCAACCCGGCTCGCGCCGATCCGCGGCGCCGCCGACGTCCACCTCACCGCCCAGGCCGTGCTCATCGGCCCGTGGGGCGGCGACCCGGACGCCGAGGCGTGCGGGCAGTGCCTGGCGATGCGGTGGCAGCGCCTGCGTACCAGATCCGAACGTGAGGCGCTGGAGCACGGCGGCACCGTCGTCCCGGCGGGCACCTGGCCGGTGCTGCCCGACTACGTCGTGGACGCCGTCTGGTCGGTGTACCAGGCGGCCGTCCTGGGCTGCTCCGGGCCGATCGGCCGGCGGGCCGCCGGCGGCTGGCACGCCACCGCCGACCTCAGCCTGCCGCAGGTCACCCGCGTCGACCTGGAAACCCTGCACGTACTGACGTTCCCGCTGCTCACCGACCCGCTCTGTCCCAACTGCGCGCCGATCGAGGAGGCCACCCCGGACCGGGCCACTCTCAACCTGGTCTCACGCAACAAACCGGACCCGGACGGCTACCGGCTCACCTCGACGACGGCGTACCCGCTGGCGACCGGGGCGATGGCCAACCCGGTCTGCGGCACCCTGGGCGCCGGCACCTGGCTGGACGTCACCTCACCCACCACCTCACCGGTGGCCGGCAGCGTCTTCATCCGCGGGTACGCCGGCCTCGTCGACGTCACCTGGAGCGGGCAGGCCAACTCCTTCCGGACCAGCAAGGACCTCGCGTTCTTGGAGGGCATGGAACGGTACGCCGGCACCCACCAGCGGCAGCGCATCCAGCCGCTCGTCGCCGCGTACACCGACCTCGGCGACACCGCGCTCGACCCGCGCAGCTGCGGCGAGTACTCGGCGTCGACCTACCGGACCGATCCGATGGTCGCGCCGTTCGCACCGGACCAGCCGATCCCGTGGGTGTGGGGTTACTCGCTGCGCGACGAGCGGCCGATGCTGGTGCCCGCCCGCCTCACCTACTACGCCTCCGGGCACGCCAACGACAACTTCGTCTACGAGTCCTCCAACGGCTGCGCGACCGGCAGCTGCCTGGAGGAAGCGATCCTCTTCGGCCTGCTGGAGCTGATCGAGCGGGACGCGTTCCTGCTCGCCTGGTACGGCAACGCCGAACTCACCGAGATCGACCTGGACTCGTGCCGCAGCCCCGCGGTGCGGGCCATGGTCGACCGGGCCGCCTTCCGCGGCTACGACGTCCACGTCTTCGACAACCGCATCGACCTCGCCGTTCCCGTCATCACCAGCCTCGCGGTACGCCGCGACGGCGGCGCCGGCACCCTCGCCTTCGCCGCCGGCGCCAGCCTCAACCCGGAGGCGGCCGTCGAGGGCGCGCTCTCCGAGGTGCTCACCTACATTCCACACCTGTCCCGGCAGGTCGACGAGCGCCGGGACGAATTGGAGGCGATGGCCGACGACTTCACCCTCTGCGCCAACCTGGGCGACCACGCCCAGCTGTTCGGCCTACCGCGGATGGCCGCGCACGCCCGGACCTATCTCGAACCGCCTGGGCACCGGCCGATCCAGGACATCCGGCCGCCGGGCAGCCCGGACTCCCGGGACCTGCTCAGCGACCTGCGCACCTGCCAGAAGGAGCTGGAACGGGCCGGCTTCGACGTGATCGTGGTCAACCAGACCACCCCGGAACAGCGCCGGATGGGTCTGCACACGGTTTCCACTATCGTGCCCGGCCTGCTCCCCATCGACTTCGGCTGGACCCGGCAACGGGCCCTGCAGATGCCGCGCCTGCGCACCGCGCACCGGCAGGCCGGCCTGCGTACCACCGACCTGACCGACGACGACCTGCGGATCGTCCCGCACCCGTTCCCGTAACCGCGACGCGAGGCGCCCCGCCGGTCTCCTTCCGGCGGGGCGCCACGCTGTCCGGGTCGCAGCCTCGATGTCCGCGTCGGCGCCTGGCTGTCCGGGTCGTCGTCGCGGGCCGGCGCCTCGCCAACGGCAGCAGCCCCCTTGGACGGGTGACCGTCCAAGGGGGCTGCTCGGGGGGCGGAAATGATGCCTGTGGGTCGGCGCGGCCGGGCGGGTCAGGACACCGCCGTGCGGCCGTCACGCCGAGCTGGGATCTCGACCGACCGGGAGATCGCGGTCGAGGGTGGCGCCCCCTCGGATCAGTGAACTGTTCCGAGGGGACCGCTCGCCGCTGATTGCGGATGGATCAGGCGGAGCAGGAGGTGGTGCTGGTGGTGCTGGAGCAGGTGCTGGTGGAGCTCGAGCTGGTCGAGCCGGCGAGCAGGACGGCGCTGGCGTCCGAGTAGTCCGAGATCTCGAAGGTCTCCGACTCGAGTTCGAGGATCTCGTTCGCCAGGTCCGCCAGGTCGATCTTGTTGTCGATGTTCATGTCTTCTCCTCAGTGGAATGTCCGGGGCTTGTGTGCTCCGGCCCTGTCTTGTCGACAAGTTCATTCCACCGGGTGCCGATGACCGATCGACCTACGTCTCGCTGTCACCTCGCTGGCATCCCGCGAGACCGGCTCGCGGGCGGCGCGGGCGAAGCAACGCGAACGACCCCGCGTTGTGCACCGTGAGCGAGCACACCGAAGCAGCGGGCGTCCTGGTCCTCCGCATGGCGCGGGTGTGGCGTATCACCCCAGCCAGACCGGCCCCCAAGCCAGGTCTTGACGGCCGAGCAGCCCGTCGGAGGCGACGCGTATGCCCAGTACTCGACGTCCGGAGCGGCCGAAGACCACCGCGTGGATGTCGTGCAGCAGGCGCCGGACGTCGTCCGGGGAGAGGGTGCTGATCAGTGATGCCGTCTCCGGCAGGTCCGCGACCGTCGCTCGGGGCGGTGTGGGAGGCACCAGCGCCCGGGTGCGGGCCGCGTTGACGGCGTGGTCGATCGCCTCGTCGGACTGCCGGCCCCAGGCTGCGGCGATGACCGAGTCGGAGGACCGGCCTACGACGGAGGCCAGCCGCAGCGGCCCGCTCAACTGCGGGACGTGGCGGACGACGACGTCGAAGCCGGTGTCGGGCAGGGGGTGCCGCCGGGCGTCCCGGCTGTACCCGCTGAGCAGGGTGAGCGAGCCGTCGAGCAGCCACGTCCACTCCGTCGTGCCGGAGGCGCCGACGACCACCCGGCCGGCGGCCGGCACCGCGTTCGCGGACATCGACCGCAGCCCGTCCAGCACCGCGTGGCGTAGCGCCAGGTCGGCGTCACCGGCCCAGCCCAGCCCGCGGTGCGGCTGCGCGGAGCCGGTCGTCCGCACCGCGGCCGCGTGCATCGGCATCGAGTCGGGTGCCGGCAGCGGCTCGGGGGTCAGCAACCCGGTCCACGGCGACAGGATCGTGAGGCTGTTCGCCGGCGCATGGACGTGTTCCGGGCTCAGGTCGAGATCGGTGAGACTACGGATGCCGGTCCAGCGCGTCCGGCCCTCACCGAGAAGGGTGAGGAGGGTGGTGGCCCGGTGCTCCGGGTCCACGACGGCGGCCCGCGGTTCGTCGGCCTCGTCAACGGATCGGACGGCGTCGCGGACGGCGGCGTCGACCGATTCGGTGGTCCACGGCATGCCGTTCACCGAACCGGCCGGGGTCCGGGTCCGCTGCCAGAGCGCGGTGCGCTCGGTCAGCAGATCGTGCAGGTTGGTCGGTTCGCCACGCGGTCCGACGACGATCAATCCCGCGATCGGGGTGATGGGTACTGTCTCCGCCATCGGTTTACTGCCTCTCGTCGGCCCTGTCATCGGCGGGCCGATCCTCGTGAGCGCGACCCGTCGGGCCGCCGTGGCCGAGGAACGGTCGTCGCTGCCTAATCCCAGGCCGTCGAGTTGCCGTTGTACGGCGACGTGGTGGCGGTGTCCGGGGTCGTCGGTTCGGCGGCGTGCGCGGCGGTCGGGGCGAAGAACACGGCGGTGACGGCCAGTGCGCTGACGAACAGGGCGATCTTCTTCATTTCGTTTCCCCCAGGTCTTTGGCTTTTTTCGTCCGGCTGCTCCGTCCGGCACATCTAAATCCTGAGGCCGCGTCGTCGTGGGGAATAGTCAGAAGAAGCTGCCTGGCACCTTGTTACAGGACGCCCGGGGGAGTGGCTCGGCGGTCCGGTGACGTGGTCTCGGCAGGGAGTCGGCGTCGAACCTGATGGCATGGCAGATCGGGTCACTTCGGACAGCGCGGGATGCCGGCGTAGAGCGGTCGACAGGCAGGGCCGCGAGAGGGCGTCAGCTGCCCCGCTCCCGGCCCCCAGGGGCTCTACCAGGCATTCTGGGGCTGATTCGGATCCACGAGGCCGGGGCCGCGACCGTGGGCGGCGCCGGTTTCGGGATCTCCGGAGCGCCCGCGTGCCGGTGCGTCGCCGAGGGCGTCGCCGTCCTCGCCGTTGCGCGGCCCGACCCGTACGAGGCGCAGCGGCGGGCGGCGAACGAAGGCTGGCCGTAGGCGATCGTCGTTGGTGATCGGTACGACCGCGATCGGATAACGGAAATTCACGACGAGCGTGAATGACCGGAATCATCTATGCGTGGTAATCCCGTAAGCACCACGACTTCGGCGCGAACATCCGAGCAATTCTTTCGCCCCTGACGGGCCGCCGGTCCGGCCTCCGGCCCTCGCCGGTCGGCACGCGCGATCTGACTCGTACCCAGCAGCGCTCACCTGCACGACATCGCCCCGAATGGATGAGTAGCACCCCGGCCGCCGGCGGCGTCTTCACTGAGCGTTACGGCATGCCCCCTAAGATCGTGATGTGTCGCTGGAGTACTAAACTGCCGTGGATCGTCCTCAACGGACAACGGGGGTGGCGTGATCACCGAGCACGTGCGTGACCTTGCGGCAACCGCCGTGATCTTCGGTTTCTTCGCTTCGAGCTGGTTCGGCTGGGCTCAAGAAGCCCCACCACCCAGATGGCGGGGATTCCTGGCGGCCGGCTCGGTGACCAGCATTCTCACCGCGATCGCCGGTGGCCTGCTGACCTGGCGACACTGGCACGACGGCACCGCGTTCGACGAGGACACCAGCCCTGCCTTCGGCATCGTGGTCGGCATCGAGTTCGGCGCCGCCGCCCTCGGATCCGTCCTGCTCGCCGTCCGCCGTCGGAGCGACCTGATCTCGGTGTGGATCGCCTTCGTCGTGGGCGTGCACCTCTTCCCGGTCGCCGCCCTGATCGGCTATCCGATGATCCACGTGGTCGCCGCGCTCATCACCGTCGCCTCGCTCGCCGCGATCCCCATCGCCCGCGCTCGGAAGCTGACGGTCAGCGCCGTCGTCGGCGCGCCCACCGGACTGATTCTGCTCGCCGGCGCGCTCTTCTCCGTCATCTCCGCGGCCGTCACCGGTCCCTGAGTTGAGCGTTCCCGCGACGGAAGGCGGCATCAGCTCAGGTCGAATGTTCACGTGGACGACCGTGGCCGGCTGCTCTGTGCCCGATGAACCGTTCCTTGCTGGGGTTCCGGGACTGACGCGAGACTGCCGCGCCGATACGAGCCGCGACCGCCGCCACGGCGGCAGGGAGTTCGGGGCCTTGCTCCACGGAGAAGTCGAACGGGACGGCGATCAGCCACTCCTGGGCGTACATCGCGGGTTGCCAGCTGCTGTCTTCCTGGCGTTCTTCAGCGATCGGTGGTGGACTCTGGTGTCTAGTAGCGGGTGGGTCGGCCGGTGCGGTTTCTGCGGTTCAAGTCCCGCCGCCGCACGACACCGTCGGTGCGGTTCACCACCGGCACCATCCGAGTCGCGCCGGATCGTAAGGATGTGGTATTGCCGAGGTTGGGCCGGTTGAAGCTGCATGAGTCGGCGCGGAAACCCCGAGAGGTTCCCGTCACCCTGACCCGGCAGGGTGACCGGCACCGCGTGGCGGCAGCTGACGGATGAGCGGCGCTTCGACGTACCTTGTCGTGGTGGTGTGCCCCGAGTTCACGCCTGAGCAGGCGCGGGAGTGGATCGGTGCGGGCGACGTTCCCGAACTGGCCCGGGCCAAGCGCGTCGATTTGGTCGACATCGAATCCGGACATTGGCCGATGGCGACGCGGGCGGCGGAACTGGCGCGGATTCTGGCCGCGGTCTAGCGTGGAGCACCGCAAACGTGGCGTCATGGTCTCTTGCCAGCCGCAAAGGGTGAAGTCGTTGGGATGCCGTATCCGGATCTGCCGCTGAGTATGCGCGGCACCCGGGTAACCAGGGGTGGTCGCAGTACGGTGGGCAGCGACGGCCAGGTGCGTGGCTCAGGTCTCGCAGGATGGCGCCCAGCCGCTCGGCCTCCTCTGTGGTGGGCGAAGTGATTACTGTGCCGCCGCGATGTGCTCTTCGGCCTTGTGCGGCGCGGCGTGCTGCCTGCAGTCGCTGGTGCGTTGAATCCGAAACGGATATGCAGCGAGTACGGCAGACGCCGTCCTCGCCCACCCGTTGCGCTGGTCAGGCTGACGACGCCAAACACCAGGCCCGAGGCCGGCGATCTCACTACACGCGCCGCCCCAGCCTCGAACTTCAACCATGATCCCCGACGGCGTCGACGGCGAACGGGTGAACACTGCTGTCACGATCGGCATTGCACCGTAGTCAGGGCCATGTCACACTACTGACAGTCATCAGTGTTGATGGATGTCTCTGGCTGGATTATGTATTGCCGAACAGTCGGTGGTTTAAATTCACGGGTGGAGGCTGAGTTGGGAACCGGAAAGATGATGGCAGGTGTCTTGTCTGCTGTAGGCGTGGCAGTTGCGATGACACTGGCCCCGTCCGCAGCGGCGGCGAATGAGATCCAGGGGTGTCAGGGGCGCGGAGCCGAACTCAGCTACACGTACTATTCGCCTTCTGGGAGCAACTCGCTGAAGAGCTGGGTGAGAACTGTAGCGATGTGTACTCTCTCAATTCAGAGGGATACTCTCTCCGTGCGGGCGGATGGTCGGGGTACATCACATTCTCGAATGGCGACACAGACTATTTCTGCGACGGGTGGTACGTGCCACTTCACAGGCAGCGGGTGGTCGAGATAATCATGTCGTCATCCAAGATTTCGGAGTGTTGATCCGCCGCCAAGCAGGTGCAGTGCAGCTGTCGGCGCCCGACGCCAAGCGCGGGGTGCCGACAGCGGCCGGCACAGCCTCCTGATCCGGCGTAACACGCCCACCGGTAGATAGCGCTGCGGGACGCCATGCCGGCCACCTCGTGCACTCGTCCGGGTCGCCGGGATCCGGTGAACCGTCGAAGAAGCCTTCCAGGCGGCCAAGAACCAGGTCCGCCGCTGGGACTCCTGGCACCGCTTCATCCCCTCGCCCTGGCCGCCCTCGCCGTGCTGACGATCTGCGCCGCCGACCGGGACCGCGCCGGCACCGGGCTGAGGCTGATCAAGCTGAGCGTCAACGAGGTCCACCTCTTGATCAACGCCTGCATCATCCCCCCCCGATCAGCCACCTCGCCCAAACCACGATCCCGAACGGCGGCTGCCGTACTGGGGCGTCGTCTTGATGAGCTTTCCGTCGGCGTCGATGACGAACCACACGTTGTCGACTCCCTGTCCGTCTACATCTCCCGGGCCGAGGTCACCGACGTAGTAGTGAAGGGGCCAGTCGCCGTACGTGGCCTGACGGGTCCCCTCCGCCCGATCGGTTTGCGAGCGCAGATCTGGGCTGGCGCCCGTGCCGGTCGTGGCGGGCGCAGGGCTGATCAGCGCCCGCCAGGTGGCGACGCATTCGTCGGTGCAGCCGCTGGCCCCGGCTTTGTCGTTGAGGAACGCGTACGGGGTCCGGCCGTTCTGGTCGTTCGACTACTGCGCCAACCTGAAACCGCAGAATTCCCCGGCGCCGTACGCGGCCAGCTCCTCAACCAACACTGACCGATGCGGGCCGGCATCAGGACCGGGCGGGCCCGCAGACACCACTGCGGGCCCGCCCGCTTGTCTGAAGCGCCGCGCGGCAACAGCCGGGACGGACGGCATCGACGGCGCGGGCCGGTAGGCGCCGGTCGTCCACCTTGTCGCGTCGTGGTTTGAGCACGCTCGTCCGGTGAAGCTGTGCGTCTTCCGGAGCACCCCTCATCGGCACCTCGTACGTCGCCAGCCGTTCCAGCCAGTCATGGGCCAGGTGGCCCCGGTCCGGATCGCCGACCAGGACCCGAGCGCCGTTCGCGGAGACGCGGGCGAGGAACGGCAGCATTCGGGCCGCCACATCCGGGTGGTAGAGCGCGTCACCGGCCAACACCACATCCACGCCGTCAGCGTCGCCGTCGAGCAGGTCACTCGACGACAGGATCAACTCGACGCCGTTGGCGTGGGCGTTGGCATTGATTGCCGCGATCGCGTAGGGGTCGATGTCGTTGGCGGTGACTTCGGCGGCGCCAGCGACCGCCGCGGCGATCGCGACCAGTCCAGAGCCGGATGCGACGTCGAGGACGCGGCAACCGGCCACGGTGTCCGGGTGATCGAGGATGTAACGCGCGAGTCCCTGCCCGCCGCTCCAGGCGGACGCCCAGTACGGCGGCGGAAGGACGTGCCCCGCTGCGGCTTCGAGTCGTGCCCAGAGGACGATTGCGTCCTCGGCCGTGACCGTTCGCACCTCCGGCACCAGTGGCACCGGGGCCAGCAGCAGCCGGTCGATGCTGCCGGTCTCGGCCGCGTACTCGGGGGAGGAGAGCGCTTGCAACAGCAGGGGTTCGAGGCCGGGAAGGGCCGGGGTGTGGGAACGGAGCGTCGATCGCTGGTCTGTGGTCTCAGCCATCGCCGTGGCGACGGCTGAGACCGCGTCGCCACGGCTTGGCGGAGCCAACGTCAGACCAGACGGATATTGGCGGCCTGAAGGCCCTTCTGGCCCTGCTCGACGTCGAACTCGACCCGCTGGTTCTCTTCCAGACTGCGGAACCCGCTCGATGAGATGGCCGAGAAGTGGGCGAAGACGTCAGCGCCGCCACCATCCTGCGCGATGAAACCGAATCCCTTGTCCGCGTTGAACCACTTGACTGTGCCGAGTGCCATGTCTTCTCCTTGCGCAACGGATGGAGCCACGTATGTTTCCTCGGTTGCCACCGCTGCTGGTCGAGAAACCGGCAGAACAAAAAGCGCCTGGCGGGTTGAATACCCACCAGGCGCTGGCAAAGTATGCGACAAACCGAAGGTTACGACCCGGTGAGGTTAGCACGGGTCCGCGTGTCTTCGCTGTTAGCGCCGACCGCGCCGGCTACCAACCCGCGCGCCCGCAGAGAACGCCGCTGCGCCTCGTGGCGCGGACGTGGTCTCCCCGGCGCTCGCCCGCCGACTTTCCGTGCCTCTGGCGCGCGTTGCGCCGGCGGTCGATCCGCCCGTCGCTGTGCGCGGATTCGCGCGCCGCCCGGCGCCGCTGTGGCCTCGTCCGTGATGTGGCGCCGTCGTCGCTGCGGGAGGCGTCACGAAGCGGCGCTCGCCCGGGGCGAGTTCGGTGAGCAGCGAGTCGCCGGGCCGAAGCCGGGTGATCGTCGGATTGATGCCGGCTTGGCGGGTGAGGGCGCGCACGTCGCCGACCTGGTCGTCGGTCATCAGGGTGACGACGGTGCCGCTCGCTCCGGCGCGCGCGGTCCGCCCCGAGCGGTGCAGGTATGCCTTGTGCTCTGCGGGCGGGTCGGCGTGGATCACGAGAGTGACATCGTCGACGTGGATACCGCGCGCCGCGATGTCGGTCGCCACAAGCGTGCGGGCGTCGCCGGCGGAGAACGCCGCCAGATTACGGGTACGAGTGTTCTGCGCCAGGTTGCCGTGCAGCTCCACGGCGGGTACGCCCGACGCGACCAGCTGCCTGGTCAGCTTCTTGGCGCCCCGCTTGGTGCGGGTGAATACGAGCGTTCGCCCCGGCGCGGCCGTCAGGTCGACCAGGACGGGGAGCCGGTCATCGTGACGTACCTGAAGCACGTGGTGGGTCATTGCCGTGACGGGGGACGTCGCCGAGTCGACGCTGTGGGTGACGGGGTTGGAGAGGTACCGCCGTACGAGGACGTCGACGCCCGCGTCGAGCGTCGCCGAGAACAACAGTCGCTGGGAGCGGGGCGGTGTCTTGTCGAGGAGTCGCCGTACGACTGGCAGGAAGCCCAGGTCGGCCATGTGGTCCGCCTCGTCGAGCACGGTGACTTCGACGGTGTCGAGGATCGCGTCGCCGTTCGAAACGTGATCGGCGAGCCGTCCGGGACAGGCGATGAGGATGTCGACCCCGGCGCGCAGTGCACTGACCTGCGGCCGCGCACTCACCCCACCGAAGATCGTCAGAGTACGCAGCGACAGCGCGGCGGCCAGCGGGGCGATCGTCGCTTCGATCTGGGTCGCCAGCTCTCGAGTGGGCGCCAGGATGAGCGAGCGCGGGCGGCCGGGCAGCCGCGGAGACGTGGCGGACGAGAACCGGGCGAGGACCGGGAGCGCAAAGGCGTACGTCTTGCCCGATCCCGTTCTGCCGCGACCTAGCACGTCGCGTCCGGCGAGCGAATCCGGCAGCGTCGCGGCCTGGATCGGGAACGGCGTGCTGATGCCCACCTGCTCGAGCGCGGCGACCAGCCGGCCGGGCACGCCGAGGTCGGCGAAGGAGGTGGGTGTGACAAGCGGTGTCTTGCTGGGGCGGCGTGCCGCCATGGGAGTCTCCGAACGTGGAAGGGGTCGCCCTGCACGGCGCTGACCGATTGGTCGCGGCGCGTGGTGGTCGACATCAGATGCAGGCCGCGGTCGCAGACCGGCGGACTCTTTGATCAATCTACCCGCACCCCGGCCGGGCCGCACACGACGGCTCTTTCGGGTTAGGGTTCGAAGGGGCGAAGCGGAACGGATCCGACGCTCCAGGCGAGCGGCCGGCGTCCGCCCCGCTCAATTCTGGCACCCGGCTTGCCTGTGCGAGCGGGTGGGACGCGCGTTGCGCGCAAACCTAGGGGCAGCTCTTGAATCATGAAACCGCTGATGACTCGAATTTGTTCCGCGAAGCACCGGAAGCGAATGCGACTTTCGACCACACACCGGCCGTCGACGTGAGTTCGACTGCGATGACCCGCCTGCGCACCCCGTTCCGTGTCGAGGATGAAGCCGACCAGAAGCCGACAGCTCGTTAGGCATCACGACGCGGCGCAGATCAGCCCGCAGACCCGCTCGCCCGACATCCGCTCAGAAATGGGATAGGCGGCGCTCCGCGGATACCTCCTGTACCGGCCCGGTCGGGTCTCCACGCTCTTGTTCACAAACTGCACCCCTATCCGAGTCGGGCGTCCGCGGGAACCTCGCTGGCGCACGGCGGGGTGGTAGACCGGGGTGGCGGGAATGGTGGCCTGACAAGGTCTGTCAGGAGCACTCCTGGCAGACCTCCCGGCCGTCGGGCCGCGCGGCGAGCTGACTGCGATGCTGCACGAGGTAGCAGCGAGTGCATCGAAACTCGTCCGACTGCATCGGCACGACCGCCACGGTCAGTTCCTCGCCGGACAGGTCCGCGCCAGGCAGCTCGAAGTTCTCGGCGGCCTCGGCCTCGTCAAGGTCGACTGTCGCCGACTGCGGTGCCGCGCTGCGCGCCTCGAGCTCCTCCAGGCTGCCGTTTCAACGTCAACCGCGGGTCGGCGCGGCGCATCGTAATCGACGGGTTTGCTCATCGGATGCCTCTCCGGCTTTGGTTCATGGGTGTCACGACGGTAGGCCGGGGCCCATTTTGTGACGCTCAAGCGGGCGCTGGAGGAGTAGCTCGCCCCTTGGATCTGAGGGGCGCCATAGGCAGCGACCGCGATTTCGGCAGGCAGTGACGCCCGCTCCGCCGGCCGTGGCCGGCCCCGTCGAGGTACGCAGACCTGGTTGCTCCCGTGCTAATTCCCCCGCCGCCATCGCCGCGGACGCCCGGAGCCGTGTGCCGATGAAGGCTTTAGCGACGGGTCAGCCGCTTCGGCGGTTGCCCCACTGGCGTGGGCTCTGGACTGAGCCTCGGCCGTCGAGGCGCTGACTCTTCCGGTGCGGTTGAGGCGAGGCGGCCTTGCTCTTCCCACGTCGGGCAGCCCGATTTGCGTAGACGGCAGGCTCGTCGGTCTCGGTCTCGGTCGTGGCCGGCAAGGCTTCGTCGGCGTGGTCGTCTTGGGCGGGCTCAGGCTTCGGCATCGGAATCTCCCTGGGTTCGTGGGGCTCCCTGCGGGCCATCGCCAACAGGCGGACGCCGACTGCTCCGGAAGTTCGGCGAACTGCGTGACGCCGGGATCTTAACCGAGGGGGAGTTCTCGGCTGAGAACACCGAGCCGACTCAGCGTCTGTTGCAACGGAGTGAGTAACGCTGGGGCGGGTTGGTCATGGTCAGGCGGCCAGTGGGCCAACCGGGCAGGAACGCCTCGATCAGCCTCGGCGTCGTTTGCTCGCGTTTGATCGCGGCCCTCCGTTCCTGGAGGGGAACACTAACCGGTTTCCGCGGTTGGCTGCGTACCGGCGATATAGGCTTTCGGCGCGATGGTGTGCTGTACCCGACTTCCGGCTGAAGGGTCTTGTCATCATCAACGGTCGCACCCACCACCCGGCTGACTTCGAGGCGACGGCCGAGCGGGCGGTGCCCGTGGCGCGCCCCGGTCATGTCGCCGGACCGCTGTGGACGTCCCGGATCGCGAGGGCCGCCTCGTGTTGATCATCGTGGTGAGGGCGGCGTACGTCTGGCGGCTCGCTACCGAGACCGCCCCGCGACAAGGTGCGGGCGGCGCTCGGCCGAACCCACGAAATCGAACCACACGACGTCGTGTCGTGCGCCCGGGAGTGATCCCCAAGACCGTCGGCGGCAAGCTTCAACGGCGGGCCTGCCGTCGGCGCAACCGCGCCGGCGAACCCGAGCGGCTGCCGAACCTGCGCGGAGAAACTCATGCCGACTAACCTGTCCGTGCGTCGCCCGGGCGGTGCCCGCATCCTCGGTGTCGGCGCCTACCGGCCGGCCCGGGTCGTACCGAACTCCGCGATCTGTGAACTGATCCAGTCGACCGACGAGTGGATCCAGCAGCGCTCGGGCATCGTCAGCCGACGATTCGCCGGACCCGACGAGACCGTCATCGCGATGGGGGTGGCCGCCGGACGGCAGGCCCTCGCCCGCGCCGGCGTTGCGGCCGACGAGGTCGACGTGGTTCTTGTCGCGTCGATGTCGTACCTCTATCAGTCGCCGCCCGCCGGGCCGCAGGTCGCCCACGGTGTCGGTGCGACCCGGGCGGCGGCGCTGGACCTCGGTGCCGCCTGCGCGGGGTTCTGCCACGCGCTCGCCGTGGCGGACTCCCTGGTGCGCGCCGCCACCGCGCGCCACGTGCTGGTGGTCGGCGCGGAGCGGATGAGCGACATCATCGACCCGACGGACCGGTCCACCGCGTTCCTGTTCGGCGACGCCGCCGGGGCGGTGGTGGTCGGCCCGGCCGAGCAACCCGGCATCGGCCCGACGGTCTGGGGTTCGGACGGTACGAAGAGCGGCCTCATCGGCCATCCGGACTCCTGGCTCGCCGCCCGGGACAAGCCCGACTACTGGCCCACGATGCGGATGGCCGGGCGGGAGGTCTTCCGCTGGGCGATCACTGAGGTTGCCGGACTGGCCGGCCAAGCGGTCGCGGAGGCGGGGATCCAGGTCGCCGACCTGGCTGCCTTCATCCCACACCAGGCCAACCTGCGCATCATCGACCGGCTGGCGCGCGAGCTCGGGCTGCCCGAGTCCGTGGTGGTGGCCCGGGATGTGGCCACCGCGGGCAACACGTCGGCGGCCTCTATCCCGCTGGCGATGGACACGCTCCTGTACGCCGGTGGCGAGTCTCCGGCCGGCGCCGCGCTGATCGCCGGTTTCGGCTCCGGGCTGTCCTACTCCGCGATGGTCGTCAACCTGCCCCCGGCTGTCTCGGCACCGGACTGACCGACGCCTCGGCCGATCTCAGGCGGGTGCGGTGCTTCGGGAGGCAAGCCGGCCATGCACCTCGGCTGCCTGGCTCTCCGCAGCGCGTGCTTCCTCCCCGCGTCCCAGCTGGTGGAGGAGGCTGGCCAGCGTGTCCAGCGCCTGGGCGAGGTTGGCTTGGTCGGCCGGTTCGCTGCTCGCCCACCGGCGCAGGATCTCGACGGCCCGTTGTGCCGGTTCCAGGGCTTGCGCCGGCTGTATCCACCACAGGTTGACTGCGAGGATGTGCAGCGTCGCGGCGAGGGTCCTCCCGTGTTCGGCGAAGTCTTCGCGCGCGAGTTGCTCGTAGAGGTGAGCCGACTCCTTCGCCGCGGCCGCTGCTGCTTCATGGTGGCCGAGGCGTTCTGCCTTGCGGGCGTGGTACTGCATCGCGAACGCGAGGTGGTGCTGGTGTCCGGAAGACCCGTCACGAGCAAGTCGGCGGCGGACCTCGACAGCCTCGCCGCTGGCGGCCAGCGACTCCGATGACCGATTCATGATCCACAGCGCTTCGGCCAGCAGCTTCAGGGTGACGGCCAAGCCGTGGTCGCGCTCCTGCCCATCGCCGTCGGACCGCCGGCGGTACGCCGCGGCTATCTGCCGGAGCGTGGCGATGATGTCGTCTTGGGCCAGCTCCTCGTATCCGCCGCCGACATATTCCAGGCCCGCACCGTTGGTGGACAGCGCGCTCAGCGCTCCCAAGAGAGCGTATTCGCGTCCACCGGCGGCGCCTTCTCGCTGGAGTTCATCGGCCATCTCGCCGATCACATCCAGTACTTCGTCCCACCGCCTCAGCATCACCAGGACGGTCCCGTTGGCGCCCAGCACGCCGGTGATGAGGTCGTATCGAAGGGAGTCGTCCGAGCGCTTGAGGAGGTCGATGAGGTCGCGTTGCCCAGCCAGGACCAGATCCCACCGCTCCAGCCGACGCAGCAGGAGATCGAGTACGTGAAAGGTGTTGGCCAGTCCGGCCCCGTGGGCGGTGGGATTGAGCTGCGCCTCGCGGCGGATTACGAGCAGGGCCGTCTCGAGGCCGGCCGCTACGTCCTCCCCAGCTCCTTGCATCCACATCAGGCCGAGCACCACGGCGAGGGTGTTCTGCCAGGCGTCGCCGTCCGAGTCCTCCCGTTGTTGGATGCGACGACCGATCCGTACCGCCTCGTCGATCACCGCAATTGCCGGCTCCGTGCGGCGCAGTCGCAGCAGCATCGCCGCCTGGAGGGCCAGCGTGGAGTAAAGAACAGCCTCGTGTTCGGGTTCGGCGGGGTTGTCGTGGACGAGTCGGCGGAGGATGTCGACGGCCTGGTGGGCGAGAACCACGGCCTCGTCCGGCTCCGAGGTCACCAGGTTGCCCGCGAGGACCGCCAGCGTCAACGCAACCGTAACCGAGTTGTCGTCGCCGTCGGTTTCCTGCTCGCGAGCCAGCCGGGTTACGAGGTCGACGCACTCACGCGCGAGGGCCAGGGACTCCTCCGCGGCACCCATGTGCGGTCCACAGAGGGCGGTCACGAAGAGCGCGGCGGCGAGTTTCTCCTGGTGTTCGGCCGGGTCGTCGTGGGCCAGCCGGCGGTAGATTCTGATCGCCTCGCGGTACGCCGCCAGCGCCTCATCGGGGCGGGCCAGGCCGGGCCGTATCGCCTCCCCGCCGGCCAGGAAGTACACCGCCGGCAACTCGTCCGGCTGGGGCACGATGCCCCCGAGGGCCAGGACCATGGCGAGGTTGAACGCCGATTCGGCCAGCTTGGGTTCGTAGGTCCGCGGGTCGGTGGCGGCCAGTGGACGGTACAGCTGGGTGGCCTCGGTGAGCGCCGCGGCTGCCTCCTGCTCCCGGTGGGCTTCGTTGAGCCAGCGGCCCAGCACGTCGTAGAGCGCGGCGCGGGCGGCGGGGTCGGTGAGGGTGGGCAGGCGATGGCGTGCGAGACGGTCGGTGAGGTCGGCCGCGGCGACGGTGAGATCTCCCGCGCCGTCGTGCGGATCCTGCGGGAGGAGACGCTCAAGCCCTTCCAGGGTGGCGATCAGGTGGGGCCAGCGGTCGCTGGCGGCGGTGAGGAACGTGATCGCGCGGGCGGCATACGGCGGCAGCGGGCCGTCGCCGGCCGGTGGGGTGAGCAGCACCTCCGGGGTGCCGTGCGCCCAGGGATCCGACTCGTGGTCGGGCGTGTCGTGACCGGGCAGGCAGAGGGCCAGGAAGTCCTCGGCGAGACGGTCGGGGTAGAGGGGTTCCAGCGCGGTGCGGGGG